>JADJXR010000001.1:3417726-3729468 GCA_016710285.1 Chlorobiota bacterium
AATCTTATGGATAACCGTCCTGCAGTACTCTGTGTCGTGGGCGCGCTGTTCGGGCGCCCGTTCCTGATTGAAGCAAAACGGCTTGGCTGGCGAGTTTTTTTGCTAACCGAGGAGAAATATTTGAAGGAAGCCTGGCCGCGAGAATCCATTGATGATATCTACGCCGTCCCCGATTTATTCGACGAGAAAGTTGTTCGCAACGTGGTCTGCTATCTGATGCGGACGCAGAAATTCGACAAAATTGTTGGGCTTGGCGAGTTCGACATCGAGGTGGCCGCTGCTTTGCGCGAACACACCCGTATCCCAGGAATGGGGGAGACCACGGCGCGGTATTTCCGCGATAAATTGGCCATGCGGAAAAAAGCGGAGGAGGAAGGAATCCCTGTTCCAGAATTCACCCGAATTTTGAACCACGACGAAATTCGTGAGTATTTCCAGAACACCACCGGGCCATGGATGCTGAAGCCACGAATGGGCGCTTCGGCGATGAAGATCACAAAAATCTTCAACCCAGATGAAATTTGGCCAAAGCTGAACGAGCTTGGCGATAAGCAATCCCATTATTTGCTGGAGCGTTTTATCCCCGGCGACCTGTACCACGTTGATTCGCTGGTATCGGATGATAAAGTGGTGTTTGCAAGCTGCTCAAAATATGGCATGCCAATGCTGGACCTGAACACCTCCGGCGGCATTTTCACTTCTCGAATGTTGGAAAAAGGGAGCGAAGACGAAAAAGCGTTGCAGGCAGTCAACAAAAAAGTGATAAAAGGGTTGGGGCTGAAATGGGGATGCACTCATATTGAGTACATCAAGGGGAAGGATGATGGAAAATTCTACTTCCTTGAAGCGGGTGCGCGCGTTGGCGGTGCAAGAATCCCCGATATTATCTGGCACTCCACCGGAATTTGCTTGTGGCACGAATGGGCAAAAATTGAATTGCTGCCAAAAGGAGAGAAGTATAAACTGCCAACGCCCAACAAAGAATACGGAGCCGGAATCTTCACGCTGGCACGCCAAGAAGAACCGAACATGGCCGCCTACACCGATCCCGAAGTGGCGTGGATCCAGAAGAAAAAACATTACGCTGGAATGATCCTGAAATCGCCCGATCCCAAGCGGTTGGAGGAAATCCTTGCAATGTATTATCCCCGGTTTGCGCAAGATTTCTTGGCGCACGTGCCAATGGCGTAACGGCGCATCGCAGCTGGGTCGGAAAAAATACTTTCCGGCCCAGCGTTTTTTTTATTGGCCGAACTCCATCACCCAATCGGCAATGTGAACCACCCTAACACCGTTGGCCCCGGCAGCCGAAAGGCTTGCACGAATCTGCATGATGCACCCAATATTTGCCGCCACCACCACCGTTGCTTCGGTTGCAAGAATATTTTTTGCTTTCCGTGCGCCAAGCCGCTGCGCAAGCTCTGGCTGGGTGATGTTGTAGCTTCCCGCGCTGCCGCAACAAATATCTGCTTCGGGAAGCTCAACAAAGTTTTCGCCAAGAATGCTCCGCAGCAATGTGCGCGGCTGTTCGGCGATATTCTGCGCGTGACATAAATGGCAGGCATCGTGGTAGGTCGTGCGCGGGTGGTTCGTTGCCTTTTTGTTGAAATCATCCGGCAGTTCGTGCAATATCTCCGTTACATCCCGCACCTTGCTGCTGAATTGTTCGGCGCGTGCGTGCCACTGCGGGTTGCCGTTGAATAATTGAGGATATTCCTTCATCGTTGAGCCACACCCGGCGGCATGTACAAGAACAACATCAACCTCAGCGCGCTCAAAAAAAGCGATCATTGCTTGTGCGCGGGCTCTTGCCTGCTCCATATTTCCAGAGTGTGCATGAATTGCCCCGCAGCAGGCACTCCCCGAATCAGCAGTTATCTGATAGCCACACGCTTGCGCCGCCGAAATTGTGGCGCGATTTGTCTCAGGAAATAGCACGCTGGCAACGCATCCACCCATTATTCCTGTCGCAATTTTCTTTTCACGTACCCCTTGCCTGGTAATTTTTTCTGCCGTGTTATTGCTGGATTTTGGTGGGAGCAATGCAGCCATTGCGCGTAGTCGTTGCGGAAGCAATGCCATTCCCCCAATCCGCTGCATCCACCGTGCTGAAACGGTGGATAACCGCAACGCCGTTGGCGAAATAAGCAGCCGTTCCACCACGACGCGTTGCAGCAATCGTTTTGGCAGCGGCATGGTGCGGTGCTGGCGAATAATTTCGCGAGTTCTTTCTATCATCGCTCCATATTCCACTCCGCTTGGGCAAACCGCTTCGCAGGCACGGCAACCCAAACAGCGGTCAATGTGGTTGGCAATGCCATTGGTGAGCGGAAATCTGCCATCGTCCAATCCGCGCATTAAATGGATGCGCCCGCGCGGGGAATCGTTCTCGTTTCCCGTTTCTAAAAATGTTGGACACGCTTGCAAACATAGCCCGCAATGGATGCAAGCATCCGATTTTTCCCGATCAAGAAATGGCGGAATCGGGGCCGGATTCATGGCAGGGAATCTCCTTTCCGAAGCAGAAAAACTTTTTCCTGCAAGGCGGTTATTCCCCGCTCGCGCAGGTGTGCATTTCCCGACAAAACATCGGCAGTGTGGAGCAATTCAACGTCCTTCCAATTGCTGAATAATTCCCGCACCTCGGCCTCTTCAAGCGAAAAAGGTGGTCCCGACATTTCGTGCTGCGGATACTCCACCGTTACCAGCAGCGTCTTGAACAATGGCGGATAGATGTTGTTGAAATGCTCAACGTATCGGCGGCGCATTTCTGGCGGGAAGGCGAACAACGCTGCACGGTCGAAACTGGCCGAAGTGCCGGCAAGGTGATCCTTGCGCAAGTGAAAAATATCGCCGCAAAGAATGGTGATTCCGTCCGATTCAAACCGCAAAAAACGGCCATTTTGCGATTCGGTGAACGCGAGTTCGTTCTCGGAAAAAAATGCTCGAACAGCAAGTTCGCTTAGCTCGACCCCAACCACGCAGAAGCCTTGATCGCGCAGATAGAGTATGTCCAACGATTTGCCGCACATCGGCATAAACACCGAATTACCCAATTCCAGGCGCAAGGCGGGCAGATATTCCTTCAACAACGGATTTGCTTCGGACAGGTGAAATCCAATTTGATTTTTCCGCCACCGAGCTTCCCAAAATGATGGTTCCATGAGCGTGATTGTTTACGTGATATTTGCTGATCGTATTTCCGTTTCTACTCTGTGTCTGAATTTCCAATGCGAAACACCCCAGCTGGGTCAAATTTCTGGACTAATCGTCGGAGAAGATTCGCGTTGGCGTTGGAGCTTTTTTGCCCCGCTGTTCCGTTGCGAAAAACTCCATTCCCGGCATGGGCAAGGATCGGGATGTTTGGCAGGGATGCAATCGCCGCGCATAATTGCGAGGGAAGAACGGAGTTCGCCCTATGTATTTCCGGAATTCTCTGAATTGCCGAATCAATATATCCGCCGTCGCATTCCCGAAATCGGCCGATGGAATCCAGAATATCCGCTTGCCACGCCACATCCTCGCTTGCCCCCGCAAAACCGATAACAATATTCCAGCTTCCGGCATCGTTGCAGTTGTGCAGATCGAGCAATATTGGGGTGACGGGGGATTGGAGTATTTGAGCGATGAAGGCATCCGCTTCGGAAAGGGTGCGAAATTCCCGCACGAACAATTTTTCGGATTCCGGCAACGGGCGCAGCTTGAAGGTGGCTTCAAGAATTATCCCGATTATTCCCTGGCTTCCAACAAACAGCTTGCAAAGGTCAAACCCCGCCACATTTTTCACGACCTGGCCTCCCGAGCGTATCACCCGCCCATCCGGCAGCATCACGGTGATGCCGATACTCTGTTCCCGAATGGTTCCGTAGCCGTAGCGGCGCGAACCGCTTAGATTGCTGGAAATTATTTGCTCGATTGTTGGCGATGTTGTTGCCGGTGGGTCAATCGGAAGCCATTGCCGGTGCGGGGCCAGTGCCAACTGTAGTTCGGCCAACGTGACGTTCGATGAAACCGTCACCGTTAGGTCGTCGGCACGGTGCAGGATGGAGCGGGGGAGCAGCGACAAATCCCAACCAACGATCTGCGCGCCGGTTGCTGCCGCGTTTCGCAAGCTGCTGGCAAGCTGTTCGATGGAAATTGGCTGCGGTATCATGCGGGAATTTGCTTCCGTTGGAAAAAATCGGCGCAACGCATTGCGCCGGGGAACATTTTATGGGGGTTGCATCTCCCTTCGGGGTCGAACACCGTGCGGAGCATTCGCATGGCATCCAGGTCATCGGGGGTGAATTGCTCGGCCATAAAATCAATTTTCTCCACGCCGATTCCATGCTCGCCGGTGACGGTTCCGCCAAGCTGGATGCATTTCCGCAAGATTTCATGGCTGGCAGCGATTGCCTGCCGGATTTGCTCAGGGTTGCGTTCGTCGTACAAAATCAGCGGATGGAGGTTGCCATCGCCGGCATGGAAGACGTTCGGAATCTGCATCCCGTAGCGTTCGGCAACGGTGCTGATAAACCGCATCATCTCCGGCAATTTGGACCGGGGGACAACGCCATCGTGGGTCATAAAATTGGGGCTGAGTTTGCCAACCGCGCCGAATGCGCGTTTGCGGCATTTCCACAGTTCGGCGCGTTCGTGCGGGGTGTTGGCTTGGCGGACTTTGCGCGCGCCGTTCCCCGTGCAGAAGGCGATTGCTTGCTCGGCTTGGCGGCGAAGCCCTGGGTGCAGGCCATCCAGCTCGATAATCAGCACCGCCCCGGCATCCAGCGGGAACCCGAATCGGTAGCGTTCCTCCACGGCTTGGATGATAATGCCCTCCATCATCTCCAACGCTGCCGGCACGATTCCGCTGGCAATAATTTGGCTGACGGCGCGGCTTGCATCCTCGACGGTTTCAAAAATGGCAAGCATGGTGCGGTACTCTTGGGGCAATCGCGTCAGCCGCAGCAATGCCCGCGTGACAATCCCAAACATCCCTTCGCTTCCGATTGCTGCGCCGCGCAGATCGGGGCCATCAACATCTTCGCCGCCATCTATCTCGGTTCCCAGCCAAACGATTTCTCCATCGGGCAGGACCATCTCGAATCCAAGGATATGGTTGGTGGTGACACCATACTTCAGGGTGTGTGGGCCGCCGGAGTTGGTGGCGATGTTCCCGCCGATGGTGCAGGCCATTTGGCTGCTGGGGTCGGGGGCGTAATACAACCCAAATTCTTGCGCGGCCCTTGTCACCCAGATGTTCACACACCCTGGCTCAACAACTGCGCGGCGGTTGCGTGGGTCCACCGAAAGGACACGGTTCATTCGGGTGGTGGCCATCACCACCCCGCCATCAACGGCCAGCACCGTTCCGCTGAGCGAGGTTCCGGCACCGCGAGGAATGATTGGAAGCCCGTGGTTTGCGCAGATGCGAACCACCGCCGCAACTTCTTCCGTTGTTGCCGGAAGCACCACTGCTTGCGGGGCGTTCCGCTCCAGCGTGTAGGCATCGCACTCATAAACGATCAGCTCGTCGGGCTGAACGATCACGTGCTCAGGACCGACAGCCGCCGCAAGTTGCCGAATAGCTTCAGTGGGGACCGGTTTCATGGTGGGATGAAGTTAGGGGAAATCAGCTGATGGAAAGGGGCGAACCTGCCGAATCCTACAAAGTTGGCCAGAAAGCTGACATGGCTCAGGAACGCCCAGCGTAGGCCTTGCTAAATTACAGGCATCAACTAATCCAGAAAGGAGTGTGCCATGAAGATTATCATTGCCTACGACGGCTCGCAATGTTCACGCGATACGTTGGCTGAGTTAGACCGTGCAGGGCTTCCATCGGAGGGGGTGGAAGCGATGGTTGTAACCGTTGCCGAGATGGGGTTCTCGGCGGGAAAATTGGGGGCTGGCGTTTCCGCCGGACGGATGCAGCAGGCAATGGAGCTTGCACACTCCACAGCCAAGGAAGCGGCGGAATACTTGCGGCAACGCTTTCCGGCATGGACCGTGGAAACCGAGGAGTCGGGAGGGTCGCCGACTGGGGCCATTATTCACTGCTCGCGCCGGTGGAATGCTGATCTTATCATCATCGGTTCACACGGGCGTTCGTTGCTTGGCAGAATGTTTATGGGGAGCGTTTCGCAATCGGTGATGTCGGAAGCGGATTGCTCGGTGCGGGTTGCCCGTGGGCGCGCATCGTTTAGCAAGGAAACTCGATTGCTTCTTGCTGTTGATGGTTCTTCTCATTCATTAGATGTTGCCGCTGCGGTTACTTCACGGAAATGGAGGGTTGGGACCGAAGCACGGGTTATTGCTGCTGTCGAACCGATCTTTGAAGCCATGGCTCCCCCGGTTGTTCCCGAAATTTCGGTGTGGGACGCTACGGAAGGATTATCCACCGAAGCCCATCTGCAACGCACCGTGGAGGTGCTCCAACAGCGATTGCAGCAAGCCGGGCTGGTGGCCTCGGCAGTGGTTGGATATGAGGATCCAAAACAGATGATCCTTCAAGAAGCGGAGGGGTGGGGGGCTGATTGCATCTTTATGGGTGCGCGAGGGCTGAACCCGATAGACCGATTGCTGCTGGGGAGCGTCTCGCGTGCGGTTGTTCCCCGTGCACATTGCAGCGTGGAGGTGGTGCGGAAACGGGCAACGGCGGCCTTGCTTGTGTAACACTACAACAGGATCAACAGAATGAAAATCTTAATCGCCTATGATGGTTCGGCAGATGCCGAACGTGCTATTGCCGGATTACAACGAGCAGGGCTTCCTACCGAAGCCGAAGCAATCATCATTTCTGTTATTGAGCCATGGCACAACGCTCCAGAATTTGATTGCACACTGCAAGCACTTCCAATGCTTCAACAAGCCTTCCCAAAATGGGAAGCACACGCTGAACTTCGTCGTGGCACGCCTTCCCGTGAGGTCCTTTTATTCGCCCAAGAATGGAAGCCCGATCTGATTGTTCTTGGTTCACAGGGGCTTTCGCGGCGGCCCGATTTGGCGATTGGAAGCGTCTCGCAGCAAATCCTGACAGCAGCGGCAACATCGGTTCGGGTTGTTAAAGGCGAGGTTCGCGATAGTGATTATCCCGTGCGGTTGTTGCTTGCGGTTGATGGCTCGCCTGATAGTGAGCATGGGGTGCAATCCTTGCTGGAACGAACATGGCCAGAATCCACAAAAGTCTGGATTGTAACCGCTGTTTCTGGTGGATACTCAATGGAAGAAATAGAAAGCGAACGCCAGGCTGCAATGGAATTGCATGAGCGTATTGGGAAGAAATTGCAGCAGGCTGGGCTATCCTATACATCTATCATTGGCATGGGGGATCCGCGTAGCGTGATCCTTTCCGAAGCAGAAGCATGGGAAGTTGATTGCATCGTTATCGGTGCCCGTAGCATGACCCCTTACCAACGGACGTTACTGGGAAGTGTCTCGGCAGCGGTGGCCGCGCGTTCACGATGCACGGTTGAAGTGAGCCGTTTATGAGCACGCACGTACGGGGAAACGCAGCGTGTAACATTCGCCTGTAGCTTCCGTTGTTCCCCGCGCCACCGCGACGTTCGGTGGTGCAATCAGTTTTCCAAATAACATCAAGACCCACCAACGGAACAACCATGGATAACTTCAACATCACCATCAACGACGACGATACCCCGCAAGGGAACAACCAGAACAACCGCCAATCGAACCAGGACGAGCCAACGTTCGATGCCTTCCGCAAAAACATTGCGGACCAGCTGAAAAAAGCTGCCGAGGAAGTGGAACGCGTCACCACACAATGGAAAACCGGAAGCTGGCCAAGCGTCCGCACGCGAATCAACGAGCTTTGGAAAGGATTGGCGGAGAACGAAACCGGAAGCTGGAGCCCGCAGATTGAAATCCGTGAAGAACCAAACGCCTACGTTATCTACCTTGATGCCCCGGGGATGCAGCGTGGCGATGTGGAAGTTGAAATCAGCGACGACGCGCTGATCCTGAAAGGGGAGCGGAAGATGGAACCAACGGAAGAAGGGAAGCGAATTTTGATGACCGAACGGGGCTACGGGGCGTTCGCCCGCACGCTTCCGCTGCCGGAGGATGCCAACCGCGAGGAGGTTTCGGCAACGTTCAAGGAAGGGGTGTTGGAGATTCGTTTTGGGCGGGTTCAGGTCCAGAAAAATCGCCGGATTATTGACGTTCAGTAGCGGAGCAAGGGGGATGGGAGGGGAGCGGAAAAGAGAACGATAACCTGTGGGGGCATGGCACGCCATGTCCCCACAAGTGTTTTCACGGTAATCGTTGTTTCCCCGTTATCTTGCGCCCCGTTACTCCCTTCATTACTGTCCATGCCCATCGCTTACTCAGCGCAGCCTGATGATTGAAAAACTCCTTCGACCGGAACTGCAAGATTTAATCGCCGTTGGGGATTTCGAGACCTTCCGCGACATCATCGAAGATTGGGAGCCGGCGGACTTTGCCGCCCTTGTTGATGATCTTTCCGAAGGGGAGCAGCTGGCCGTTTTCCGCAACATTGATAACGAGGTGGCGGCGGCAATGTTTGCCCACCTTGATCTGCCGCAGCAGTACCAGCTGGTTACCGAACTCCCCTACGATAACGTCCGCAACATCCTGAACGCGATGTCGCCGGACGACCGCACCGCCTTGCTGGAAGGGCTTCCCGACGAGACTGCCGAGAAGCTGATGCGGATGCTGACCCGCGAGGAACGCACCGTTGCCGAAACGCTCCTTTCCTACCCCGAGAACAGCGTTGGCCGCCTGATGACCCCGGACTTCCTTGCCATGAAGCCGGACTGGGCCGTTCGGCAAGTGCTGGATTACATCCGCCGCCAAGCAAAGGATATCGAGACGCTGGATTGGATCTACGTGGTTGACGACGACAACCGCTTGATTGATGACATCCGCATCCACGAATTCCTGGTCGCGCCGCTCTATGCCACCGTCCGCTCCATCATGGATAACCAGTACGTCCAGCTGTCGGTGATGGATGACCAAGAATCGGCCATCGAGAGCTTCCGCAAGTACGACCGCACCGTGCTTCCCGTTGTGGACCAGCAAGGGGTGATGGTCGGCATCGTCACCGTTGACGACGTGCTGGACGTGGTGGAGGAAGAAGCCACCGAGGACATCCAAAAGTTCGGCGGACAGGAAGCGTTGGACGAGCCGTACATTGACACCCCCATGCTCCGGCTTGTGCAAAAGCGGGCAACATGGCTGGTGGTCCTGTTCGTGGGGGAGATGATGACCGCCACGGCCATGCAATATTTTGAGGATGAGCTGGCCCGCGCAATCGTCCTTGCCTCGTTCGTTCCGCTGATTATCTCTAGCGGCGGAAACTCCGGCTCGCAGGCCGCAACCTTGATTATCCGTGCGCTGGCGTTGGGCGAGGTCCGGCTGCGCGATTGGTGGATGGTGATGCGGCGCGAGCTGTTCAGCGGCGCGATGCTGGGGCTGATTCTTGGCATCATCGGTTTTTGCCGGATTGCTGTCTGGCACACGGTGTTCGATTTTTACCCGGAGCATTGGTTCCTGCTTGGGCTGACGGTTGCCCTGTCGCTGATCTGCATCGTGCTGTTTGGGACGCTGACCGGCTCCATGCTTCCGTTCATCCTGAAACGCCTAGGGCTTGACCCCGCCACCTCGTCGGCTCCGTTCGTGGCGACGTTGGTGGACGTCACCGGGCTGGTGGTCTACTTCTCCATCGCCCTGATGATCTTGCACGGAACAATGCTCTGAAAAAAACGGCCGCCGTGATTGAATTGGGATTGATAAAAGGTCGTTATCCTTTGGCCGACCGAACGGTAGCCGTCCCGACCTTCGTCGGGATTTATAAAAGGTCTTTAGCCTTCGGCGCCTCACTCCTCAAAAAAGACTTGGCTCCGACAAAATCGGGGCGGCTGCCCATTGGCAATTACCAAACTCCCCGATGCTTCCGATTACCATCATCACCGGATTTCTTGGATCCGGCAAAACAACACTGCTGAACAACCTGCTTCGCACCGATCACGGGGTTCGGTTTGGCGTGATCCAGAATGAGTTCAGCGATGTTGGGATTGATGCGGAACTGATGGTGCAGGTGGATGCCGACATCTACGAGCTGAACAACGGTTGCCTTTGCTGCACCTTGCAGGATGACCTTCTGCGGGTGATAGATGACCTGTTGGAACGCCGCCACCGCCTAGACCACCTGCTGATTGAAACCACCGGCGTTGCCCTGCCCACATCCACCATTATCTCACTCTTCAACCATCCAGAGTATGGGGAAACTTTCCGGCTGGATGGAGTGGTTGCCCTGGCCGATGCGCGCCACCTTCTGGGGCAGATTTCCACAACCCAGGAAGCCGCCCAGCAGTTGGCCTATGCGGACCTGATCCTTCTCAATAAAATTGATCTTGTCACCCAGCCGGAGCTTGCGGCGGTTCGGGGGGCAATCCGTGCCATCAACCCGTTGGCGCAGATTCGGGAAACGGAGTGGGCCGCTGTGGAGAGCGATGCAGTGATTGCCGTGGGCGGGTTCGGGGCCGCAGAGTTGATCCAGCAGGAGGGGGACCACGACCACAGCCATGACCAGGGCCACACGCATCAATCGCCGATTGGCGCGGTGGGGCTGGCGATTCCCGGGCAGATGAACCTTGTGGCGTTCGAGGCGTGGCTGGACCTGACGCTTGCCTTGAACCATGAAAACATCTTCCGAATGAAGGGGGTGCTGAATCTTCCCGGGGCGTTGCGGCGGTACGTTCTGCAAGGGGTGCACCGTTTATGGAGCGGTGAGTATGGGAACCAGTGGGGGGAATCCGAGCGCATCAACCGCCTGGTGTTCATCGGGAAAAATCTTGACGGCGAGCAATTGAAAGAAGGGGTGGAGGGGTGTTTGGTGGCGGAGTGAAAGAAGCAGAGGGGGAGGGGGGGGGTGAGAGATGCCACAGAAAGCACGAAAAAAGGCTGATCTGCGTCAGTGTTGCCGGCGCGGCGTGGGGCGTATGTTTATTGTAACTCTTGGGGAACCCGTCTCTGGTTCCTTCTTTGCGTAACTTGCTCGCCGCCGGAAACCGGCCCGAACTATCTGGGCGTAATCCAGCATCCAACCAGCAATCCTACCCGGAGCATCAGCGATGTACGGAAACCTTTCCATTGTTGACACACCTGTCGGCCAGCAGACCGCCGCCGACGATCCCGAACTTCTTGCTGCCTTCGAGGCACGCATTGATCGTGGGGAAAAGATTGAGCCGCACGATTGGATGCCGGCCGAGTATCGCCGCCAGCTTATCCGAATGATCGAGCAGCACGCCCATTCCGAAATCATCGGCGCATTGCCGGAAGGGACGTGGATTACCCGCGCCCCGGGGTTCAAACGGAAAATGGCACTGATGGCAAAAGTGCAAGATGAAGTTGGCCACGCCCAGCTTCTCTACAGCGCAGCCGAAACACTAGGCAAGCCACGCGAAGCAATGATTGACGACCTGCTGAACGGCAAGTCCAAATATTCCAACGTCTTCAACTACCCGGCCGTCACCTGGGCCGACACCGCCGTGATTGCTTGGCTGATTGATGCTGGGGCAATCATCAACCAGCACACCAACGCCAAAGGGAGCTACGGCCCCTACTGCCGCGCGCTTGATCGCATCTGCATCGAGGAGTCGTTCCACCTGAAGTATGGCTACGATAACGTCGTCACGCTTGCCACCGGAACGCCAACCCAGCGGGCCATGCTACAGGAAGCGCTCAACCGCTGGTGGCGGCCAATCATGCACTTCCATGGCCCCCCCGATAAGGTCTCGCAGCACACCGAAAAGCTGGTGCGGTGGAAGGTGAAAATGGCCACCAACGATGAGATGCGCCAAGAGTTTTTGGAGACCTACGTCCCAAAAATCTGGGAACTGGGGCTGACGGTTCCGGACCCGAACCTTCGGAAGAACGAGGAGACCGGCCAGTGGGAATTCAGCGACCCCGATTGGGATGAGTTCAAGCGGGTAATCAACGGCAATGGCCCCTGCAATGCCGAGCGGCTTGCGGTTCGCCGAATGGCCGAAGAGCAAGGCCGCTGGGTTCGCCAAGCGCTTCGCAAACCCAACCATGCCTACGTTGCGCCGTTGGCGTAACTCCAACATCTACTCCGTACAACGTGCACGCGGCACAGGGCGCATCTGCGCCAGGGGGGTTGGGGGAACCAGCCCTTTCTGTGCCGTTGCTTCCCTTTGGAAGAAGCCAACGAACAACCATCCAGCATGACGATTCAATCACTTGACCCTCGCATCACGCGAGCAGGCATTCCAGCAGAAGATTCCAGGCCATTGGAGCCAAAAGAAAATCTTGACCAGTTCGAGACCTGGGAGGTGTTCCACCAGCAGAAGCGGGGGGCGCATCCTGAGCACGTCGGTTCGCTTCACGCGCCCAATGCGGAGCTTGCGTTGGTGATGGCGAAGGAGCAATATGCCCGCCGGTTCAAGTGCGTTGGAATCTGGGTGGTCCGCACCGCCGACATCCTTACGTTAAGCACCGAGGACGAGGACATCTTCGTCACCAACGCCGAAAAGAAATACCGCGATGCTGGTGGGTATCGCGTTGGCAATCGGGTAAGCGCGTTTAAGCAACAACAAGCACAAGCCAACACCGAGGGCGCAGCATGAACGAAGCCGCAATCACCGACCTTCTTTTCCGATTGGCCGACGATGCCGTCATCATCGCCCATCGCAATTCCGAGTGGACCGGGCTTGGGCCAATCTTGGAGGAAGACATCGCCTTCTCCTCCATCGCCCAAGATAAGCTGGGCCATGCCCAGGCACTCTACAACATCCTTCACACCAACTTCGGCCACCCCGATCCCGACACCATCGCTTTCACCCGGGATGAGGCGCAGTTCCGCTGCTGCCACCTTGTGGAGCTTCCCATCGGCGATTACGCCTTCAGCCTTGTGCGCCATTTCCTGTACGATGCTGCCGAGTGGGTTCGGTACGAGGCGTTGGAGTCATCCACGTTCCTCCCGTTGGCGCAGCTTGCGCGGAAGATCAAAGGGGAGATCAAGTATCACCTGTTCCATGCAAAAACATGGGTGGTGCAGCTTGGTGCGCAAGGGAACGAGGAAAGCCACGCCCGAATGCAGTCGGCATTGAACGAAACGTTTGCGCTGGCGTTGGGGATGTTCGAGCCGTCGGAGTTCGATTCCGAGCTTGCTTCCGGCGGGGTGTATCCGGGCGAGGCAGAGATACGGCAACGCTGGTTGGAGTTGATCTCCCCGGTGCTGCAACAAGCCACGTTGCAGCTTCCATCGCTGGAAGAACTTGACCACGCAACCGGCCACGGTGGAAGGAAAGGATACCACACCGAGCATCTTCAGCCGATGCTGAACGAGATGACGGAGGTGTACCGGATTGACCACACAGCCGAGTGGTAAACAATGCCAAGCGTTGATGAAATCTGGGAAGCGTTGAAATCGGTGAAGGACCCGGAGATTCCGACCATCTCGCTGGTTGATCTTGGGGTAATCACCGATGTTCGCTTGGATGATGCCGGAGTCCCCCACGTACGGATGACCCCAACGTTTGTGGGATGCCCGGCAATGGAGTATATGCAGCAGCAAGTTCGGGAACGATTGCTGGAGCTTGGCTTCCCAACCAGCGATGTGCGGATGACGTTCGAGCAGGAATGGAACACCAACAAGATCACCGAAGAAGGGCTGCGGGCATTGAACCAACACGGGCTTGCAGCCCCGCCACGCTACGAAGGGGTCCTGGAGTTGGAGGTCCTGAACAACACCCCTTGCCCCTACTGCGGAAGCCACAACACCACGCTGCACTCACCCTTCGGCCCAACGCTCTGCCGTTCGCTTCACTACTGCAACAACTGCCGCCAAGCCTTCGAGGGGTTCAAGCCGGTGTAGGGGTGGAGGGGGGAGGTCGTCTCAGTATCCGCGTGCGCGCGGAGCTTACGCTATCAGCCTTTACCCCCCACCCATCGCCCGATAAACCCCTTCCGCCACCCGCGTGCCGTCCATTGCGGCTGATACGATTCCGCCGGCGTAGCCTGCGCCTTCGCCGCAGGGGAAAAAATGGCTGATGTCGGGGTGTTGCAGCGTTTCGACGTTGCGGGGGATCCGCACCGGGGAGCTTGTTCGCGACTCGACCCCCACCAACACCGCTTCCTCGGTCACGTATCCAGGCATTGTTTTCCCGAAGGCCTGCAATCCTTGCTGCAACCGCTTGGCAAGCGTTGGCGGAAGCAGCGTGTGAAGCGGCGCGGAGGATAGCCCCGGCTTGTAGCTGCAATCGGGAAGGTTCGCCGAAAGGCGGCCAGCAAGGAAGTCGGTGAGCCGCTGCCCGGGGGCGCGCTGTTTTCCCCCGCCAGACTGCGCCGCCATTACCTCCACCGCTTTCTGGTACGCCATTCCTGCTAATTCGTGATGCTGGCCATATGGCTGAAGGTCTTCTTTCTCCACCGAGACAACCATCCCGGAGTTTGCAAAAGGGGAGTCGCGGCGGGAAAGGCTCATCCCATTTACCACGACTTCATCACCCTCGGTTGCCGAAGGCACAATGAACCCTCCGGGGCACATACAGAAGGAGAAAACCCCGCGCTCGGAAATGGTGGTGGCCAGCCGATAACTGGCCGCTGGCAGCCGGTCATCGCGGAGCGGGCGGCGGTACTGAATCGAGTCAATCAGCGGCTGGGGATGCTCAATCCGCACCCCCATGGCGAACGGCTTTGCTTCAATCCGCACCCCGCGGGATTGCAGCAGCGTGAAGATGTCGCGGGCGGAGTGCCCGGTGGCCAGGATCACGGCATCACCCAAGTGTTCATCTCCATCGGCAGTGATAACCCCGCGAATCCTTTGTTCGGCCAGAACAATATCCACCACACGCTTCCCAAAATGGACCTCCCCTCCGGCATTGATGATGCTTTGCCGCATTGCCGCCACAACCTTCGGCAGTTTGTTCGATCCGATGTGGGGATGCGCCTCGATCATAATCTCCGGCGGCGCGCCGTGGGCCACCAGCGTTTGCAGAACCGATTCAACGCTTCCCCGCTTGGTGGCGCGGGTGTAGAGTTTGCCGTCGGAGTAGGTTCCGGCTCCGCCTTCGCCAAAGCAGTAGTTGCTGTCGGGATTGACGATTCCGAAGCGTTGAATTCCCGCAAGGTCGCGGCGGCGTGCGCGAACGTCAAAGCCACGTTCCAGAAGGATTGGGCGAATGTTCAACTCAATCAACCGCAACGCCGCGAACAATCCCGCCGGACCCGACCCCACGATAATCGCCCGATGCTTCCCCGTCACCTCACGGTAGTTTGGTGTGGGGAGCGGCTCCTCCGTTGCTGGTTCATCGGTGGTGACCTCCACCACCAACTGCACGCGAATGCTCCGTTGGCGTGCATCCAGCGACCGCCGGCGGACGCGAACCGCAGTGATGCGCTGTTCGGGAATGCCAAGCTGCGTGGCCGCAGCACGGTGGAGCGCGGCGGGGTCGTCGGCCTGCTCGAATGGAAGAACCAGTTCAAAAATCTGCTTCACGAAGCGTTGGAAATAGTGAGTTTGCAACCAAGTGTTGAATCCGCACAGCAAGCGAAAAAACTTGGGAACCAGCAAAAGGAAGATAGCTCTAAGCCGCCAGTTGCCGCAGCGACAGTGAGCAACGGACAATAGATTGAGAAGTCAATGACCCCACTGCAACCAGTTACAGCAAACGCTGTCCGTCCGGCCAACGTATCATTCACCGGCTTGACGCAACGCAACAACAACACGTCCCGACAGGAACAAACACCATGAACAAGCAGATGATTTTTCGCACCGCAGCCGCATCGCTGGTAGCAATCGCCGTTGCAATCGCCGCCCCATGGAGCCAGCCACTGAATGCACAGCCAGGGCATGGCGGCGGGAAAGGGCATGGAAAACAAATGGAGAAGATCATGGGCAAGCTGAACCTTACCGAACAGCAAAAAGCCCAGATCAAAACCCTCCGTGAGAATTTCAAGAAGGAACATGAGGCGGAGCTGACCCAGATTAAATCGCTCCGTGGCCAAATGAAAGACCTGAAAGGAAGCGGGGATAAGGCAAAAGCAACGGAACTCCGCAGCCAGATCAAAACCCAAATGGCAACGCTGAAAGAGGCACGCGAGAAACTCAAACAGCAGATTGTCGCGATCCTAACCCCAGAGCAGCAGCAACAGCTTGAGCAATTGAAGGCCGAGCGCAAGGAGCACCGCAAGGAGATGAAAGAAGGGCGTATGGGTCGCAAGCACAACGGCGTAACCGGCGAAGGAAAGAAACTAGAGTAAAAAAAACTTAGAGCGGGTAAGTGCCATTACCCTGCCTTTCACACAGCCCTGCTGAAGCCATTTCAGCAGGGCTTTTGCTTGAGGTTGCGGCCTTGCTCCCTATCTTTCGGCATGACCGATGTTCCTCAATTGCCGGATGGCGTAGCACGCGGTTTTCACGACCGCAGGGTCCACCGCCATTTATCGCTTCGCAGTGCCGACGTTATCGGCGATGTCCATGGATGCTTCGATGAACTGGCTGAGCTTATCACCCAACTTGGCCATGCCGAACTTCTTCGCAGCGATCTTCCGCCAGCACTGGCCGGCGCGAAGCCACGGCTGATGTTTGTTGGCGACATCGTGGACCGCGGCGATCAGATTGTGGAGACGGTCCGGTTGGTGGAGCGGCTTTGCCGTGGTGGCCACGCCCTGATGGTGATGGGGAACCACGATTACCGCTTCCTCCGCTGGCTGCATGGTCGCGATGTGGAGCCGCAGCATGGGTTGGAGATGAGCATCGAGCAATTCCGTCGGCTGCCCCACGACCAGTTCCAGCAATGGAGGTCCAAGCTGATTGAGTTCTTTGAATCGCTCCCGTGGGCCATTCGGTTCGATGGCGGAAGGGGGGTGGTGGTCCACGCAGCGTGGCACGCCGAGCTTCTGCACGATCACGTCAGCGAAGAGCATTTCCGCCGCTACGCGCTGCATGGGCCAGTCACCGGAAAAAAACGCCCGGATGGATTGCCCGACAGGATTGATTGGGCTTCGAAATATTCCGGACCCGAGTTTGTGGTTTTTGGCCACCAGGTCTATCCCGAGCCGTACCGCCAGCAGCACGCCATTGGCATTGACACCGGCTGCGTGTTTGGCGGCGCGCTGACGGGGCTGCGGTATCCCGCGATGGAGGCCATCAGTGTTCCAAGCAAGCGGGTCCGCTACAAGCGGTAGGTTCGGTGGTAATCGCGGGCTGCACGCTGCGGAAACTATCAAGTCAAGTTAGACGGTTGCCAAAAGATCATCCACCTTCACCGGGCCGCCCCAGGAAACGAAGCCTTCGCCATACTGCACGCCAATTTGGAACCCCAAGCGGCGCATCCGTGCCAGATAATACTCCATGAAATCGTTCCCCGAAATGAACGTTTGCGGGCCGTAGGATGGGTCCTCGGTGGTGCGTCCGGGGATTGAAAATTGGGACCCGTAAGCCGCCAGCGCATCAAGTTTCCGTTCGATAAACGGGCTAACATCCACCACAATGTCTGGGGTTCCTTCCCACGAATGGTCAAACATGAACATCCGCGCAGGGCGGTGGGGCGTTTGCGGGATTCCTTCATGCTGGCTTGCAACGGCCACCAACCCAGCGTCGAAGTAGGCGTGGTGAACAATCCGGTGCGCCGCTTCATGGTCGGGGTGGCGGTCCTTCTCCCACGGGAACAGGATCACCTGCGGGCGGAAATGCCGGATGGTCCGCACCACGCTCAGGATGTTCTCCTGCGAAAGCGCGATGTTCCCATCGGGGATTCCAAGATTCCACCGGAAGCCCTCTTCGATCCCCAAAATGGAGTTCGCCGCCGCCGTCTCCTTCGCGCGCAATTCACGCGACCCGCGCGACCCACGCTCGCCGGCGGTAAGGTCGCAAATCGCCACGCGATGCCCCTGCCCGATTGCTTTCATCACGGTCCCGGCAATGTGAAGTTCCACGTCGTCGGGGTGGGCGGTGATTGCAAGAATATCAGCTTGATGGCCTTCCAGTTGCGCCATTGGGTTGCTCCTTTATTGCTGCAGTTTCAGGGTGATGACGTTGCTGTGCGCCACCTGCTGGGAAGCGTTCAGCATCATTCCTGGCTCATCCATCACCGCAAGCTCGATGCTGACGGAGTCCTTCGCGCTGGTGGTGTGGACCGAACGCTGCGGCGCGGTTTGCAGCCATCCCAGCGTGGTGTGAACAACGTCATACCGAATCCCAACAACCGCGTGCAGCGATTCCTGGGGCCAGAACTTTGGCGTGCGGAGTGCCCGCGAGTAATCGGCGTAATATTTCGGGTTCAGGGTCTCGGTCAGGAGTGATTGGCTTGCCCATTTCGGGGTTCGGCACAGCCATTCTTTGGGCACGACTCCGGTAAGCCGCACCTGCTTCCCCGCCGGAAGCCGATGGAACAGCAGCCGCGAATCGGTCCGTTCCAGCAGGTCCCCGTATTGGATTTGCCGGGCAATCCGCACCGGGTTTTCTTCATTCATCACAATCCAGGGGAACAGCCGGATGGTTCCCGAGTCCAGCTCGTGGGAAATGGGGATATACTGGCTGCTGTCGCTGTTGTTGGCAATCACCAGCGGGACCCGCAGCTGGCCGCCACACTCTGCCGAAACTGTGTCCTGAAGGAACCGCACGGTCAGCCCATTCCCGGGCACGGTTGCCGGCTCGGTCCCGGGGAAATCGGTTACTTGATACCGAAGCGTTCGGCAGCAGACGTTCCCGTTATCGGTTGCCACGGCGTAGGAGACCACCGCCGGCGCGCCGCCGCCACAGGAGCAAAGCAAGGGAAGCAAAATCAGCAGAGCAGAAAGTTGGAAACGTTGGTTCATGGGTTGGAAATTGCGATGCATTGGTCCCACAATATGCGAAAACCAACAAGGGGAGCGAAGCCCCCGAACGTGCCGTTTCATTCTGTGGGAAAAGCCGCCGGCCCGTTGCACACGTACCGTTTCTTCACGACCTTTGCCCGTTCATTGAATCCACAATGGAAGATCTATCAGAGTATCTATCACCACTCATTGTTGAGTTATCTACAATGCCAAAACATTCACACCACACCCTTGAAGCCGTCCGCGAAGAGATCGTTCGGCTGCTGACTGAAGCTGCCCCGGACCACCTGAAGACCAACGAGCTTTCCAAAAAACTGGGAATCCCCGCAACCGCTCCCGATTACGAGCTGGTGCGCGAAGCGTTGGACCAGTTGACCGATGAAGGAACCATCACCCGTGGCGCGCGCCGCCGCTACCACCTTGCAATCCCCGACGTTGCCATTGAAGGGGAGCTGCAAATGGCCGGGCGCAACCGTTGGATAGTGATGCCAAGCAAGGGGATGGACACCCCAATCGAGATTGACCCCCGCAACACCTGGACCGCACTGCATGGCGATACCGTCCGCGTGAAGATCACCATCCCGGCCCGGTTTGGCGAACGCCCAGAAGGTGAGGTTGTTCGCGTGCTCCACCGCGCTGCCGACACCGTTGTTGGCACGTTGAAGCATGGGAAACGCACCTACTATCTGGAGCCGGACGACAAGAAAATCCACCGGGTAATCGGCATCTTCAAAAACCAGATTGGCGTGGCGAAAGTTGGGGAGAAGGTGCTGGTGAAACTGCGCGAATGGAACGACCCCTACGACGATCCGGAAGGAACGATTATCCGAACGCTGGGACCGGCAGGGGAGATGGGTGCTGAGATCGCCGCCATCGCGCTGAAGCACCGCCTGCCCCATCACTTCCCCGACGAGGTGGTTGCACAAGCCCAGGCGTTCCCAGAAACGATTCCCCCCGAAGAGCTTGCCGCACGGCGCGACATCCGTGCGATGAATCTGTTCACCATTGACCCCCACGATGCCCGCGACTTCGACGACGCGGTCTCGATTGAAGAACATGAGGAAGGGGAGGTGACCGTGGGCGTGCACATCGCCGACGTAAGCTACTACGTCCCGCAGGGAAGCCCGCTGGACCAGGAAGCACTGAAGCGCGGGACCTCCGTCTATCTGGTGACAGGGGTGATCCCGATGCTTCCCGAACGGCTTTCCAACAACCTTTGCTCGCTTCGCCCCGATGAGGACCGCTTGGCCTACAGCGTGTTCGTTCGGTTGTCGGCGCGCGGGGCAATTCGGGGGTATGAGATTCTGAAAACGGTGATGCGGTCCAAACGCCGATTCACCTACGAGGAAGCGTTGCAGGTGCTGCAGACCGGCGAAGGAGATTTTGCGCACGAGCTGCTGGCCCTGAACCGAATCGCCCACGTGCTTCGCCAGAACCGCCACCGAAAAGGGAGCGTGGATTTCGACCGCGCCGAGCTGCGGTTCAAGCTGGACGACAACAACCAACCGACGGAGGTCGTGCAGAAACACGCCACCGAATCCACACGGCTGATTGAGGATTGCATGCTGCTGGCAAACCGCGTGGTTGCCCAGCATATCGCCACGCGGAAATTCCCCACGGGGAAGGAGCGCGGGGCCAACCTGAACCCGTTCATCTACCGCATCCACGACACCCCGCCAAAGGATAAACTGCAGGAGCTTGCGGCGTTCGTGAAGCGGCTTGGATACAACCTCCCGACCGACAACGTGCAGCCGAAGGACATCCAGAAACTGATAGACTCCGTGCGTGGCAGCGAGCACGAGGAAACCATCACCGAACTGACGCTCCGCTCGATGGCAAAGGCTGTCTATTCCGAACACAACATCGGGCACTTCGGGCTGGCGTTCCAGCATTACACCCATTTTACCTCGCCAATCCGCCGCTATCCCGACCTTATCGTCCACCGGATGTTGGCCGAGTATGAAGCGGGAATGCCGGTCCGGCAAAGGAATGAGTACGCCGCCACGCTTGGGCCCATTGCCGACCAATGCTCCGAACGCGAACGCGCAGCGGTCGAGGCCGAGCGCGACTCCATCAAGATTGCACAGGTGCAGTTCGTGAAGCGGCACGTTGGCGACACCTTCGCGGCGCGGATATCGGGGGTGCTGCCGTTTGGGATGTTCGCCCAGATTACCGAGTTGGGGATCGAGGGATTGGTGCGGGTGAAGATGATGGATGACGATTTCTACATCTTCGACGAAGCCACGCTAAGTTTCCGCGGGCGGAACACGCGCCGCACCTACCGGATTGGCGACCCAATCACCGTCCGCGTGGTCCGCGTTGATGAGTTGCGCGCAGAGATAGATATGGAGCTTGTCCCCGAAGAAACCACGCCCGCAAACGCCCCCCACCAACAACCCCGGAAGGATACGCCCCGGAAGGAAAAACCGAAGGCTAAAAAGAACAGAAAAGGAAGGAAGTAGCGATGGAGATGGAGGGAATCGCCCCGGCAGACAGGATGAGAGAGATGTGAGTATCCACCTCACCCCTGCATCACAAGCTCCGCCACTTGCTGGGCGATGCTGCTTCCCAGCGCCACCCCCATTCCGTTGCATCCAAACCCCACGGTGATCCGCTGCCCCACCCGTTGGACGATCGGCAATTTCGTGCTGCTGAATCCCATGATTCCGGCCCAGCGGTGTTCAATTTGGAATTCCTGATTGGGAAGAATCACCGTCCGGAGCAACTCTTCCAACCGGGTCTGGATGGTGTGGTTCAGTGCCGATGCGTGGGTCTCCTCCTCCTGGAACGCAAGATTCCTTCCCCCCCCAAACAGCACCCGATTCCCGAGGTTGCGGAAGTAGTAAAATCCTTCATCGAAATGGAACGCCCCGCGCAGGGTAAGCTCCGGAATTGGCGAGGTCACCAGCACCTGGCCGCGCCCGGGAACTATCGGCACATCGGGAAGAAGCGTTGGGGTGAAGGCGTTCGTGCAAACGATAAGTTCGTTGGCGGTAAGCGTTGCCGTGTGGTCGGTGCCGAACTGGCAATGGGCCGCTGCCGTTTCCGGCCCGTCGTCAACGGAAAGAACCGTGGCCCCGGTGATAATCCGCACGCCGCGTTCGGCGGCCAGCCGCATCAGCTGCGCAACCATTGCCCCGGAATGGATCTGCCCCTCGAACGGATTAAACAACAACGCCGCCACCTTCCGCTGATTGAACCCAAACCGCGCAATCGCTGCGTCGTCGCGGCGGAAAACGCGATCCCCGAACATTGGCTCTAGCAGGGTGTTGATTTCATCAAGGCGATCCAGCACCGGAAGCTGCTCGGGGAACAGCAGTTCGTAGCCGCCCAATGGTTCATACCGAAGGTTCGCATCCCCCACGCGCTGGCGCAGAAGTTCCAACCCTGCGCGGCGTGCATCAATCACCGCCAACGCCCCTTCCGCGCCAATCCGTTCAATGTCTGCGACGATCTCCGTCAGGCTGCCGAAGCAGGCAAACCCAGCGTTGCGGGTGCTTGCGCCGCTGCTGAACGGTCCCCGCTCCAGCACCGCGATTTCCAGTTGCGGCTTCCGTCCAGCAAGCTCGATTGCCGCCGAAAGCCCAATAATCCCGGCCCCGATAATGATTACATCAAAGCGGAGCAAGGCTTCTTGTTCCCAAATGCTGAACATGGTGATTGCAGGTTGATGGATAGCGATTGAAGAAGGTGCGGAGAGGTTGGAAATTAGGGCTGAAGGCCGCTGTTTCCGTGGCATCCGGCTGCGGGCAACCCCTTCATTCATTATCTTGCTTCATGGAATTTTCTTTCGGCAATCTACAACCGATTCTTGTCCCGCTGGCCTACGTTGTTGGCGCGGCGGCGGCGGGTTTTCTCATCCATTTTGTGATGGGGACGTTTGTTCACCAGTGGGCCAAGCGGACGGCGTTTGTGTACGATGACGTTATCGTCAGCACGCTGCGGACCCCGTTGGTGATTGCCACCATCCTGCTTGGCATCTGGATGGCGATGGAGCACTCGCAGTTTTCGGCGGAGGTGATGAGGGTGGCGGCAATCGTGTTGGAGGTGCTGCTGCTTCTGCTGCTGACCGTCAGCCTGGGGGTGTTGTCGCAGCGGATTATCCGCGCCCGCGCCGATATGCAGCATAACTCGCGCGCGGCCACGGGGGTTATCCAGACGATCGTGCAGATCTGCTTGTACGCCTTTGGGTTTGCGCTGATCTTGAGCGCGTTTGGGGTGAACATCACGGCAATCCTGACCGCGCTTGGGGTGGGTGGGTTGGCGCTGGCATTGGCGTTGCAGGACACCCTCTCGAACCTGTTCGGCGGAATCTACATCACCCTTGCCAACCAAATTCGGGTGGGGGATTATGTGGAGATTGCCAAGGAGCTGGAAGGGGTTGTCACCGACATCAACTGGCGGACAACCACCATCCGCACGCTTGATTCCACGCTGGTGATTATCCCGAACAGCAAGCTCTCGCAAGCAACCGTCACCAACCTTAGTTTGCCGGAGCGGCATTTCCGCATGGCGGTCACCGTCACGGTGGATTATTCCAGCGACCCACACTTGGTGGAACAAACGCTGATCCGGCTGATTGAGGAATCGGGGCACGAAAACCCCGACGCTGCCGAGGCCACCAGCCAGCCAGCGGGGAAGATTCGTGGCCTTCTTTGCGTGCCCCGGCCCGAGGCCAATTTCCATTCCTTTGGGGATTCCTACCTGACCATCACCTTCATGTTTTGGGTTCGCGATTACCGATTCCGAACCCCCGTGCGGAACGAGGTCATCAAGAAAACGATTTTGCGATTCCGCGAGCTTGGTATCCAAATTCCGTTCCCGCAACGGGTGGTCCGGTTTGCGCCCGGGGTGCGGTGGGAAGCGGAGCCCGAGGCTTCATAAATAAGGCAACGTATATTCCACAAACCGCTTGTTTCGGAAGCCTGCTCTGCCGTTTTTTGTGGTGCCTGTTCCTGCGCGCTTGTGCGTTCTGTCCGTTCGCTCATTCTCTCTCTCTCTCTGCTCAACAACCATTTCACAGCTATGAAACGACACGGCTACCTGCTGCTACCGTTGGTGCTTCTTTGCGTCGCAACCTCCGCATTTGCCCAAGCCCTTGTTGATCCTTTTCCGTTGGTGCTTCCAACGTGGGATTCCACCGTGTCCGATTGGCTTCCGCAGCCAAGCGGGGAGGTGGCCGGGTCCCACGGGTTTGTGCGCGTTTCCGCAAACGGGCGGCTGGAGTTTTCCGACGGGACCGCCGCCCGTTTCAACGGGGTGAACATCATCGGCAGCGGCTGTTTTCCTGATAGCATCGGCGCAATCGCCACGGCACGCCGGCTTCGGAAGTTTGGGGTGAACCTTGTTCGCTTCAATTATTTCGATTACCACAACAACACCGGGGCCTCCACCATTGCCGCGCAGAACAACCAGACCCGCAAGTTCGACAGCCTTTCCCCCACGCAAATGGCGCGGCTGGATTGGTTCCTGTATCAACTGAAGCTGAACGGAATCTACGCCCACTTTGTGCTGAAATCGCGGCAAGCACCACGCACGAACGATGGCGTGTATGGTGCCGATTCGGTGTATGCCAGCGGGGCCTATCTCACCTTTTTCGACCCCGCATTCCAGCGATTGCAGCGGGAGTATATCGCCAAGTTTTTGGGGCATGTCAACCCACACACCACGCTGAGTTATGCCACCGACCCCAGCATCGCGCTGATTACCGTCAGCGACCTCACGTCAATTTTTGACCAATGGCTGAACGACCGCTTGAACCAGCGGAGCAACACCATGAGCTACCACCATTCGCGCCAGCTGGACACGCTGTTCAATCGCTATCTGCTGGCGAAGTACGGCTCAACAAACGCCATAAAAAACGCATGGTTTGAAGGAAGCAAAACGGATGGGAAGAACACGATGAGCAATGGCGGTTTTGAATCCTTTACCGACAACTGGGTTCTGACCGTTGGCGAAGGTGCGCAAGGGAGCGCGGTGATTGTTCAAGGGAACGACGTTGCGCCGGGTGAGGGGACCTCTTCGATGCGGATTGTGGTGCGGCAGATCAACGGCAACGATGGGCGGTTATATCTGGAGCAAGTGGGGCTGCCAATCCACCGTGGAAAAATCTTCCGGCTCAGCTTCAAGGCAAAAACGGACACTGCGGCTGGGCGAAGAATTCGGGTGAGTATCCAAGCCGCCGGAACCGCGCTGAACCAAAACGTTGACATCACCAACCAGTGGGCAACGTACACCTACACCTTCCGGGCTAACGGGACCGACACGGTTAGCTCGTACATCCGTTTCTACGCCGGCGGCTTCCGTGGCGATGTTTTTTTGGATGCGATCAGCTTGGTTGAAACCGGAAGAGAAGGGCTTGCCGCCGGCGAGGACCTTTCCACGTTCACCGTTGCGCGCACCCGCTACGCAGCCGTGGGCAGCGCGGCATTGCTGCGGGCAATGGACGTCACGGCGTTCTACGATTCCCTTGCGCGAACCTACTTCAGCTCCATGCGTGATTATGTGAGGTCCCTGGGGGTGAAGGTCCCGATTACCGGAACCAACAACACGGCAGGAAGCGCCGACACGTGGACCCAAACCGGAATGGATTTCACCAGCGAGTCGGCACAGTGGGATTATAACGGGTCGCGCCCGGGCTTCAATTACAGCGATTCCACGTGGGTGATCCGGAACTACTCCATCCTGAATTATCGGGACCAGCGGGTGAATGAGTTCAGCCGGAACGCGATTGTTGGGAAGCCGTTTATTGTGGAAGGATACGGCCACATCTTCCCCAACAGGCATCGCCCCGAAATGATGATTTTTCTTCCGGCCTACGCCGCGCTGCACGGGTGGGACGGCATCAATTATTACCTGTACAACGACCGCAGCAGCGAAGCAACCGACCGCCGCCGGTTTATCAAAGATGACTTCAGCAGCATGATTGCCGACCCCTCGGTAATGGCCTTGATGCCGCAAGCAATGCAGATGTTCCGCAGCGGGTGGGTGGTGCCATCGCTCCGCACGCTTCGGATCCAGCACGACGTGGCGGACCTGCGAACGTGGCCATTAACCTACAGCGCGCGCGGGGCGTACCAGATTGATGGAACCTTCAATAACGTCTCGAACTTGGTGAGTAGCGTCCGGGTGGATTCCTTCAACGCAAGCCGCCATTACACGGCTGGTGATTACTACTTCACCGTCCCGAACGACGACAACATCCAAAGCGACACGCGCCAGATCACCCTTGATATGACCAAAGGGGTGATCTCCATCAACACGCCGATGATTCAAGGGGGAAGCGGTCAGCTTGCGAACGTTTCGGCATTGCGGACCGATCAGTTGGGAATCAATTTCTTGGAAGGAGGGAAGCACGTTACCTACTTGTGGAGCTCGCTTACCAACGACACGCTTGGCGCGGCGCAACGCTCGCTTCTAACGGTGACAACACGCGCCGCAAACACCAACGCACTCTGGACCTACGGCGACTCCAGCTTCGCAAAAAATTGGGGGACAACTCCAACGATGATGGAAGGCGCAAAGATTGGGGTGAACTTCTACACCGCCGCCGACACGATCATCCTGTACCCGCTGGATTCGCTTGGCCAGCCAACCGGGAAGGCCTTGCCAGCAGCGAAAACGCCGCAAGGTGTGTGGCGCGTTATCGTGGATTTGGCGCAGGAAAAAACGCCGTGGTTTGGCGTGGAGCAGCGTTTTTCAAGCGACCCCGCAACGGGGGTGAATGAATCGGGAAGCAACGCCAGCGGAGCGATTGGGGAAGTGATGCCAAACCCCGCCACCAACGAAGCATTGCTGCCGATTGCGATCCCCGCCGGCGGTGCACCATTGCGCGCAACGTTGTTCGATGCGGTGGGGCGTGCCGTCCGCCAGGTCGCCAATCTGGAGGCCGCCGAAGGGAACGCTCAGCTGCCGATTGACCTGTCGGGAATTCCCGCAGGAAGCTACACCCTTGTGGTGACGATCGGCGGCCAACACGCTGCCAGGCGCGTGGTGGTGCGGTGATGGAATGGAAAGAATGGAGTATTGAAAGGAGGGGGGGGATAGAGTTCCTTCGGGCACTCACACCCCCTCCATCACTCCTGCAAAATCGTTTCTTGGATTGTTGATTGCGGTGCTTACCGGGTAAGCGGTCATCGCTTCGGCGGGGTAGGGGGCAATGGCTTGCTGAAGCTCTTGCTGGCGTGCTTTGGGGTCCAGCCATACGGCCAAATCGGTGGGGTTCAGAATCACCGGCATTCGGTCGTGGATGGGGCGCATCAGTTCGTTGGGACCGGTGGTGACCACCGCGCACGTTATCTGCTCGCTTCCATCGGAAACCATGCGGGCACTCCACAGCCCGGCCATTGCAAAAATGTTCCCCCCTTGCAGGGTGATGCGGTAGGGCTGCTTCTGGGTTCCCGTTCGCTTCCATTCGTAGAAGCCATCGGCCAGCAGTGCGCAGCGGGCGCTTCGGAACGCGCCACGGAAAAACGGTTTTTCGGCCACCGTCTCCCCGCGTGCGTTTATCACCGGCTTCGTGTCGCTTTCCGGTTTGGCCCAGGCGGGAAGGAAACCCCACTCCATCACCATCAATCGTGGGACCGGATCGGCCACCACGCCAAGCACCGGCTGGCTGGGCGCAATGTTGTACTGGCGCGGATGCGCAAGCTCCGGCGGGACGCTTAAGCCAAGTTCACGAAGGAACTCGGCAATGTCCTGGGTTAAGCTGAAGCGTCCGCACATCTCAGTATCCAACTCCCCGGTGCATCATCCGGAAGGTGTCCATGTTCCGAATCAACGCCACCACACGCCCTTCAAGATGGAAATTCTCCTTGTCCTCCACCGGAATCGGGCGGTAGTTTTTGTTGGCCGGCTCCAGCACAATTTTTCCGGCGATGTCGTAGAACCGCTTTACGGTTGCTTCCTCGCCGATGCGGGCAACCACAATCTCACCGTTGCGGACCGAGTCGGCACGGCGCACCAGCAGCAGATCCCCTTCCATAATCCCCGCCTCAATCATCGAATCCCCCTGCACCCGAAGCAGGAATGCTTCTTCCGAACCAACGAAGCTGGTGTCCAGCATCATCGTGCCGTCAATGTTCTCGGTGGCAAGCAATGGCTGGCCGGCGGCCACGGTTCCCACGATAGGAATCGGGATGGTGGGGGCAACGTCGCTAAGGCGGATGCCACGGCTGCGCCCGTCGCGGCGAAGCATCAACTTCCCTTTATTTTCAAGGGCTGCAAGGTGTTTGCGCACGGCACTTTGATGAATGCGGAAATGGTGAGCAATCTCCCGCTCGGTTGGGGGCTGCATCTGCTTCTGCATAAAATTCTCGATGAATTTCAGAACCGATGCTTGCCGTGGAGTCAATCCTTCCATGCCAGTCTGTTGATTGATGGTTATTGGTGACGGATAACCCAGCGCATTGGCGGGTCATCGCTTGAACACCGGCAATCTACACCCTTTCTTCGGTTGAGGCAATAGGGGGGAAGCGGAAAAGATTTTCCCGCAAAAAATTTCCCCGCAAACCAGCAAGGCCAGCGATGAATTGATGAACTTCAGTTCGCCAGTGCCGAGGTATATTGGCCGCCCCTCACAGCACGTTTCCCATGGAATACTCACAACTCCGTCTCCAATTTTTCACGTGGTGTTTGGTTGCTTTTGCCGCATGCGGTGGCGGGGCAATCAACGATCAATCGCTTCCGGCGAATATGTCCGGCGGCGCGGTTGCCGATGCCCGGCGCGATAACAACTACGCCCGGTTTGGCAACGGCACGCCTGCGGAAAAACTGCGGTGGACCTTCGTCCGCGGCGTGCATGGCGGGCTGCTGGTTCCGCCCCTCTATCTGGACCGCTTCCGCTACGCCCTGCTGACCGACCGCGGGGAATTGGCGATTGCCGAAGGGGACACCACGCTTCACCGATTCACCTTCCCCAACGGAGAACACCCATATCCGGCGATTGCTGCGGACTCTGCCGGGACGCTGTACGCCGTCACCACACACGGCACGCTGCACGCGGTTGGCCCCGATGGAGCTGAGCGATGGAGCAAAAATCTTCGCCAATCCGACACGAACGCCATCCTTGGCTACAGCCAGCCGCTGGGGATGACCGATGGAGTAATTATCGGGACCTCAGCCGGCACCCTTACCCGGTTCGGCAGCGATGGAAATCCGCGTTGGAGCGTGCAGTTTGGGGCCGGGATTTCCCCGCAGATCTGCCACGTCAACGGCGCGATCGTGGTTGCCCTTAGCCACAACGATTACTCCATTTCCGACAGCCTGGCCACGCTTGATGCGGGGACCGGAGCGCGGCGTTCGGTGGTTGCGCTGGCGGGGGTGCGGGTGCTGTCGGGGCCGGCGGTGGTGGGGACCGCAACGCTGGTTGGCGCTGCCCGCCGCGCCGATGACGGAACCCGCCAGCCGTTCCTGCTTGCTGTTGCCGACGGCAAAGAAGTATGGCGGCGGCCCCTTGCGTTGCTGCCGCGAGGAATCAGCGGAGATGAGTTTGGAAACAGCTATATCACCGGAACGGGGACCACGGCGGAGTTCACCGGAGGGGTGCTGGCATCGTTCGACGCGAAGGGAACCCAGCGTTGGGAGAAGTTTTTTGAATCGGAGCTGGGGGCGGCGGCGGCGGTCAGCGGTGGCTATCTCTATGTGGTCTCCCGCCGTGAGGGGCGGATGGGGCTGTTCACCTACACCCACACGGGGGAGTTCGCCGCCTTTGTCCCGGTGGCCAACCTTCTTGGTGTCTCCTCAAGAATCTCCATTTCCCCCATTGCCGAGCCGTTGCTGGTGGCGGTGGATACTTGCGTGGTGTTGCGGGGAGTTAATTAGAGGTGGAAAGGCAATGAATCCTATATTTGCCACCCCGCTATGCCGCGTCCCATGAACCTTTGTACGAACCTGCTTTCTGCTCTCCTATCCCCGCGCCGTCGTTGCTGCGTCCGGTTGGGGGTGCTTTTCCTTCTTCTGTGCCCTGCCTGGCTGGTGGGGCAATCCAGCGATACCTCCCGCTTTACCGATGTTGGCAATATCCGCCTGATGATCTCCAACTTCGGAACAATCGGAAGCGGGTGGGCCGGGTGGCCTGCGGTTCCTTCGTGCGAGTACCCGCGTGGCTCCAAAGTTGAGCATCTGTTTATTGGAGGGATTTGGTTGGGGGGGATTCGAGAGGTTAATGGAAACCGGATGCCGCTGGTAAGCACCGGAGCGGTGGATGTCTCCGCCGTGCGCGAAGGGCTTGCCGGATTCGAGCTCACCACCGAACTCCGCGACCGGATGATTGAACGCTCCAGCAACATCGAGTCGCCGTTCTACACCCCGGCGGCCATTAGCGAGCAAGATTTTGTGGCGAAGTTTGTTGACACCAACCGCTATATCCCCGATGCCACCCGCCCCCGCGAAATCCTTGAACACCTTCACCCGCTGGGGCTTTCCATCCAGATGGAGAGTTATGCTTGGAGCTATCCCTTCGCCGATAATTTTGTGATCCTGCGCTATCGGATTCGGAACGTTTCTTCGGCGGTGATTGATAGTTTCCACGTGGGGTTGTGGAGCGATCTTGTGGTCCGGAACACCCAGTTCACTGCCCCGGGCGGGTCCGCATTCTACTCCAGCGGCGGCAACGGGTTTGTGGACTCGCTGCGGATGGTGTATGAGTACGATGCCAGCAATGGCCAAGAATCCGTTAATGGCTATGCCGCGCTGAAACTGCTGGGAACCACGCCGCCAACCGATTCCGCTTACTTCAATTTCTGGCAGTTCCGCAACGCGACCGGCGCGCCCTGGACAACTTCCCCAGCCGACGACGAAGCCAAATTCAGAAGGCTTTCCAGCAGCTTTTTGGGCGGAGATAAAACCCTGATTGCCGGGCAGCTGAAATCCCCCTCGAACCGTTCGGCGATGATCTCCGCCGGACCCTTCCCCCCGCTGAATCCTGGCGATTCCATCGAGGCAGTGTTCGCTGTGATTGCTGCAAAAAAATCGGGACCCTCACGCGGCGACGAAGAACAGCAGCGGCGTGCCTTGCAGATTGCCACAACCTGGGCGCAACGCGCCTACGATGGCAGCGACCAAAACGGAAACGGAACCCTTGACCCCGGCGAACCAGATGTGAACGGAAACGGGGAGATTGCACGCTACCTTCTTCCCGCGCCGCCACGCTCCCCACGGGTGCGGGTGGTTCCTTCGGACCGGCGCATCACCCTTTACTGGAACAACGCCCCGGAATCGGCAACCGACATCCTCACCAACCGGAAAACGTTCGAGGGGTATCGGGTGTACCGGTCCAACCCTGGCGACGACCTTGACGCAACGATTGATTCGTTGGTGCTGGTTGCGCAGTTCGATCTTCGCAACCGCGTGGGCTTAAACACGGGGCTGAACGGGGCAAAAATCCTTGATGAAAATGGCCAGCCCGCGCCGATTCGGCTTCCCGACGACACAACGGAATATCACTATCGCCTGACGTTCGACAGCGTGCTGAATGGCTGGCAATATGGGGTGGCGGTGACGGCGTTCTCCGCAGCCGAGGAAGCGGCCGGGATACCGGCGTTCGAGTCATCGCAGTTGACATCGCTGAAGCGGGCGATTCCTGGAACCACAGCCAGTGGCGGTGGTGATTCGGCCCACAACATTGGCGTGTATCCCAACCCCTACTACGTGAACGCGGTGTGGGATGGAGCCGGAGAGCGGCAGCGGAAAATTTGGTTCTACAACCTTCCGGCGCGTTCGCGTGTGACGATCTACTCACCGGCGGGGGATGTGGTGGCAACGCTGGACCACGACGCAGCCACCTACAACGGAAGCGACCTGGGCTGGTTCAACAGCTTTGCCGACGGAACGCAACTGCTTGCCGGCGGGGAACACGCTTGGGACCTTATCACCAGCGGGGACCAAGCGCTGGCCACCGGCATCTACTTGTTCGCCGTGGAAGACTTGGCCGCCGGCGGGGTGAAGATGGGACGGTTCGTGGTGATGAAATAAAGCCGCAGATGGATGCAAACATCCAGCAGAACGCCAGATAGATTTTCTAGAAAGAATCCAGAAGAAATCGGTTCCTTCCGGCAACCGACCTCTAACAACCAACCCATAACAACCATGAGAACATCGCTTACCAGACTACTGCTTGGCTTGGTGCTAACCAGCGGAGCAATCCATGCCCAGGACATCATGGATGTCACCATCCCACAAATCCAACAGGTTGCCGAGGCGGATCTTGCTGCCGGGAAGCTGACCTCATCGCTGGTGGGGAAGAAAGTGCGGTTTGTGGGGGTGGCATTGGCTTCCACCGTTGCCAACCGCACCACGAACGATTTCCGCCCGCTGATGACCGCTGGCCGCCGCTACGTCAACTTCATCCAGGACACCAGCGCAACCTCCTTTGCGGGGATCAACGTGCTGACGGTTGACCGCCGGAACGCCGCCGATTCCCAAGCCGTAAAAAACACCCTGTTCGACCGGATCGACAGCGGCGCGGTGGTCCGCATCACCGGAACCGTTTCCCAATTCCCCACCACTCCCGACGGGGCCAACCAGATCACCCTTGCCAACGATGCCGAGGTGGAGATACTCTACCAACGCTCACGCCCCGCTCCGCAGCCGGTAACGATTGCCGATTTCTACAAGCTGGACGGCGCGGCACAAACGCCGCAGTTTGCAACCGGAGCGCAGTACCAGGGGATGCTGGTGGAGCTGAAAAATATCACCGTGAAGGAGAGCCGGGTCAGCACCGGAAACAACGGCGGGCGGGTGACGCTGGTGTTTGTTGATGAGGCCGGAAACGAGATCAGAATGCGCGACCAATCGGGATACTACCTTGCACGCGCGGCGGCCCAGCGGATTGAGTACGAAGGGGACGTTGCGCTGGCAAACCTGAAAACCGTTGACACCAGCGAGTTCTATCTGAACAACTTCGGGACCTTTGCCCCGCCAACCGTTGGCTCAACCATCACTCGGCTGGTTGGGGTTATTTCGGCCAACCAATCCAGCGGCTCCACCATCCAGTTTATGATAACGCCAATCTACCCGGGCGATATGGAAGTTGGCGCGATTGCCGACGAGCTTCCGGCCATTTTCTCGGTCCGCCGCCCAATGGCGTTCCCGAAATCATCGGAAGCGGTAACGGTGACGTTTGTTGGAAGCCCGCGCACCAATCCGCTGGATAAATCTTCCGCCAAAATCTGCTTCAGCGTGGATGGAAAAACCGCAGAGTGTGTGGACGCAACCGCCACCAACGACACCACGTTCACCGCCACCATTCCGGCGCAAGCGGCGGAGTCCATCGTCACCTACTGGGCAACCATTGCCGATGACAAAGGGAACAAGCAGATAAGCCCCCGCGACACCGGCACCTACAAGTATTTCTACGTGGTGATTGATAACCGCGTGGCGATTTACGACGTTCAATACACCCCGAACCTGAGCGGAACCAGCGGCGTTGTTGGGTTCGAGGTTGAGGTTGGCGGAACCGTTGTTGCCGACATCAGTGATATACCTGGCGACAGTGGCGCATCTTCCGGGCCGGACCCGATGGTGGTTATTCAGGAATCAGGGGGGGCGTGGAGCGGCATCAGCTTGCGGGTGAAAAACACCAACGGGGAGATTATCCCAGAGCTTGCCGCGCTGAAACGTGGGGAGCGCGTTTTGGTGCGCGGAACCGTGATAGAAGATTTTGGGATGACCCTGCTGGAAAACGCCACCATTGTTGACAAACAAGCCGGCACGCAAACCCCCGCCCCGGTGAACCTAACCACCGCGCAAATCGGAACGAAGCCAGACGGCCAAAACCGTGAGGCCGAGAAGTGGGAAAGCATGGTGGTGCAATTCCAAGATGTGATCGTCACCGACGACATCGCCGACGCATCGAACTTTGGCGAGTACATGATTGCCAACACCAGCGAGAAAGAAAACTACGCGGCCTGGACCCGTGTGGAGACCGACAACAGCTTTACCAGATACACCACACGAACCCCAGACCCAGAAACAGGGAAGAGGAAGATTGCTACGGGGGACGAATTTTTGGCAATCGCCGGGGTGATGGTGTACACGTTCAACAACTTCAAACTGATCCCCCGCAAGCCGGGTGATTACCTGACAAGCGGATCGGCAGTGCGCCAAACTTCCATTGCGAACGCTACCATGGCAGTGGTCCCGAACCCAACAACTGGGGCATCGGTGTTGCAGCTGACGTTGCCTTCTGCCACGCCGGTGCGTGTGGAAGTCACCAACGCTTTGGGCCAGCCGCTGCAGGCCGTCACCACCGAATCCCGTTTGGAAGAAGGGACCCACCGCTTGCAGCTTCCCACCGACGGGCTTCCGTCCGGAACGCTGTTCGTGCGGGTTACAACCCCCGACGGCGTTGCCACGCTGCCGGTTGTTGTGCTTCCGTAAGGGGCAGTTCGATATCCAATCCCCATTGCCGCCTCTTGCAAGAAGCGGCAATGGGGGTTCCGCATGGAGGTCGGGAATCGCAATCAAACTATCCCTTGCAAAAGGGTTCCGTGTGCGTATCTTCTTTTCAAAGGAAGAAGCATCAATCAGGTTTCAATCATTCCAATCACAGAGATAACCGTGGGGCAATCCATGAGCATCATCAACACTGCCGTTCGCGTGCCGCATCTGCTGGCGGCAATTGTGGCGTTGCTGGCAATGGCCGGTATGCAGCCAGCACTGGCGCAAGTGAAAAATCCGATAAAACTGATTCGCGGCCTTGTGCTGGATGCCAAAACAAAAAAACCAGTGGGGACGGGGAAGGTCTGGGCCTACGAGGCCGAGGGGAAAGGCTCAACCCGCTGGGTGAACAACTCCAAGGTCAACAGCAACACGGGTGAGTATCAGATGATTCTGGACCCGCAGACGATGTACCGGTTCCGGCTGAAAACCCCGGGCTATTTCATCACCGACATCTACTACTGCACCCCCGACGACCTGAACTACCAGGAGGTGGATACCAACATCTACCTTGAGCCGATCCCCGTTGGGGCACAGCTGTTTGCCGGGCGGTTGTTCGACCCCGGGTCGGCGGTGTTGAAGCCAACGCCGAAGCTCTACGAAATCGAAAAAATGTTGAAGATCAACGGCGCGGTGGTTGTTGGCATCACCATCACCCCCGACGTGAAATCTGCGCCGCCACCCCCGCCGCCGGCCCCGGCAAAAAAAGCTAAGAAGCCAGCAAAAAAAGGGAAGAAGGGAGCCGCTGTTGCCGAAGCACCACCGCCCCCGCCGCCAGCCCCCGTGCAGCCGGAGCTGACCGATGAGCAGAAGAAGGAGCTTGGCCGCCAACGCATAACCGCAATCAAAGAATACATGAAAGCCGCGGGGATCAGCGTGACCCGATTGGAGTGGACCCTTGCCGACCCGATAACGCTTAGCTGGAACGCAACCGCGCTTCCGGAGAACGTCGCGATCGTCATCAAATCCATCAATCCCGATGAAGATGACGACGACAGTGATAGCGATATGTAGGCGCGGTGGCCGGCCCCGCTTCCGCTGAACAATCATGGCTCCCCGCTTGGCTTCGTTCTGTAACGGCTGTTCGGGGAGTCTTTTTTGTAAGTTTGACGCTGCTTTCTAATCAACCAGTCTTTTAGCCAGCAAATTAGCGCATGATAACCAGTATGACCGGCTACGGCCGAAGCGAGCGTTCACGCGACGGCGTTTCGGTTTCGGTGGAGCTTCGCAGCTTAAACAGCCGCTTCCTTGAAGTGATAACCCGCACCCCGCGCGATTTGAACCCGCGCGAGAATGACATCCGGGAGATCGTCCGAAAAATCGTCAACCGTGGGAAGATCAACGTCTCGGTGAATGTTGAGCGCGAGCAAAAAGCCACCACCGGATTGAAGGTGGACCCCGATACGGTGGTTGCCTACAAGGATGCGCTTGAGCAAATCAAAAAAGCCGCAAAGCTGAAGGATACCGTCAGCTTGGATCACCTGCTTCAGTTCCGCGATCTGCTAATCCAGCCCGCAAGCGAAGTCAGCGAAGATGTGCAGTGGGAGCTTGTTGCCCAGGCGGTGGAGGAAGCCGCACGCGCCCTGGATACGATGCGCCGCAACGAAGGAAGCGAGCTTTCCCGCGACATCACCGACCGTGTGGCAAGCATCGGCAAAATGGTGGATAGCGTGGAGAAGATCAGCCGCGAGAAAATCCCACAAGAACGCCAACGCCTGCGCGAACGCATCGCCCAACTGTTTGAGAACGATGAGATTGACGAGCAACGGCTAGAGTTCGAGATCGTGATCCTTGCCGAAAAACTTGACGTTACTGAGGAGTGCGTCCGCTTCCGTAGCCACGCAAAATTCTTCATGGAGGCCGTCAATGGCCCCGAGCCGGCGGGCCGCAAACTTGGGTTCCTGCTGCAGGAGATGAACCGCGAGGTGACGACCATCGGTTCCAAATCGAACGATTCCGAAATCGCACACCTTGTGGTCAGGGCCAAGGAGGAGCTGGAGAAAATCCGCGAACAGGTGCAGAATATCGAATGAGGCGCCTGCTTGTTTTGTCGGCACCCAGCGGGGCGGGGAAGACAACGATTGCGCGGCGGCTGCTGGAACGCCACCCGCAATGGCGCTTTGCGGTATCGGCAACCACACGCCAGCGCAGGCCGAACGAGGTTGAGGGGAAAGATTATTTCTTCCTTGATACAGCAGAGTTCCAGCAGCGGATTGCCGACGGAGATTTGATTGAGTGGGAGGAGGTGTTCGGCAACTTGTACGGAACCTTGCGAAGCCAAATTGCCCAGCAGCTTCACACCTCCGAAGAAGATTCGCGCATGATCTTTGACGTTGATGTGAAAGGCGCGCTCTCAATCCGCGCAGCGTTTCCCGAACAGGCATTCCTGGTGTTTATCGCCCCGCCTTCGTTGCAGGAGCTTGAACGCCGGCTGCGTGGCCGGCAGACCGAAAGCGTGGAGGTCCAGCAAACCCGCATCAACCGCGCGCGAATGGAGATGGAGATGCAGGGCCAGTTCGATGCCGTTGTGGTGAACGATAGTGTGGAGCGGGCCGTGCAGGAGATTGAGGCGATGCTGCAATAATCACTTTGCCCGTTGCGTCGGGGGGTGGGGCAAGAAATTGCGGGACAAGAAATTTTTGACGTTGCAAACAGAACAATCAATCATAGTCCATACGATCATCACAAAGGGAAGCCAATGCCGATCCGACCAGTAGATTTGAAGCAGGCAACCGGGGAAGCCGGAAGCATCTATGAGGCGATAGTCATCATGTCGCGCCGTGCTCGCCAAATCAACGACGAGCTGCGGGATAACTTGCAGGCGCGTATCGCCGAAGTTGCCAACCCCAACGACGACGACACCGAAACCGCCAACCCCGATCAACTTGAGGTTGCGCGGGAGTTCGATTACATCCCCAAGCCAACGTTCTTGGCGTTGGATGAGATGTTGGATGGCGACCTTGAGTATCGCTACCGCGAGCCGCAATACTAAGCGGGAAGAAAAAGTAGAGTAGCCAAACAAAGGGATGCCGCAGTACTGCGGCATCCCTTTCTAATTTTCGCGGCATGGTTCTTGTTGGTTTATTTCGCAACACTGGCGCAATCGAAGATCCTGGTTGCCAGCAACTGAACAGCGTTCTTCCCTTGATGGAAAACACCGTTGCTCAATCATCACGCGGTGTGAAAATTCTGCTACAACAAAGATCCAAAAAGCAATATTCAAGAAACTCAACAAGCCAAAAAATTCAACAGGGAACACCATGAAAAAATCTTTGAACTTCCTGCACGGTTTTTTCCTCGCTCTCGTTCTCCTTGCTTGCGGCGGGCAAGCGTTGGCCCAGCAGTTCGATCCAGAAACAACGGGGCGGAAATTCTTTATCGCCTTCCCCAAAGTGGTGGCAAATCTTCTGGATGAGCGGTTCGCCAACAAGGCTGGTGGTTATTTCGCCCATGTTTTTTCCGACCGCGACAGCAACACCTTGCGGGTGAAAAATCTGCAGACCGGAACCGACACCACGTACGTCCTTCGGAAATGGAAAGGGAACATGGTGAATTTCGGCGTGAACCCAACCGTTGCCACCACCGACGCGCCAACAAACGCCACATGGTTGTTGGAAGCTGAGTATCCCGTGATTGTCTATTGCTCATATTTTGGCCAGTTCGGCGGCGAGGCTTGGACCCCGATTCCCGTTGAGCGTTGGGGGAAGGAATATCACGCAGCATCGCGCCCGGGAACTGCGGTGTTGGATTTCCACTATCCAAGCTCCGATTCGCTGCAAACAACGTTGCTGGCCGCGCCGCCGCAATTATTAATTATTGCCGATCGGGACAACACCAGCATCACCATTGATCCATCCATTGGCGGACCAATTTCGCCGATATTTTCTGCCGAGCCTTTCACGGTGCATTTAAATGCAGGGGAAGCCTACCAAGCCACCGGCTATGTTGATGTCACGAAATATCCAACCCAGGTTCAGCCATTATTATCCGGCGTGCGAATCGTTGCCGATAATCCAATTTCTGTTATCAGCGGAAACCCGCGAAGCGATGGCGACATACGTTCCAAACAAGTGACGGGAAATTCGGGAAAAAATCCCGGATATGAGGTGCTTACACCGGTGGAGCAGCATGGCAAAGAATTTGTGTTTTTGCCAACATGGGACCTTGCTCGGGTGATGGGAACGCCAGGCGAAGACCTTCAGAAAAAGCGGGAATTTGAAGTAGCTGTTATTCAGGGGACGCGCCAAGATTCATTGACCCTGACGTACCAAAAAAATGGAGATGAAGAATCGCGGAAATTCAACAATCGCGGTGGCGGGGAAGTGAAAATAGAGTTGCCGCAGCCGGTGGCCTTCCACACAACACAGCCTTCGCAGGGGATGAAATATTCAACGGGGGCCGGATCGTACAGCCTTCGTTACCAGCGGGACACGGCAACGGGAGCATTCGATAGCAGCACCGTTATTCAATACTCATCGCGCTCAACAGCCGCACCATATATGCTGGAATTAACGCCGCGTGAGCAGTGGACTTCTGTTGCGCCATTTTTTGCGTTGGGGCTTCCCACCATCACCCATTATTTGAACGTTGTTGCCGACTCTATTTCTGCGAAACGTATTTCGTTGGTTCGGCGGGAGTTTGGTAAATCGGACAACATCGTGTCGGAGGTATCCACTCCGGTAGTATTTAATCGGGGCGTTATTCCCGGAACCGATTTAGTCTGGACCACATTGCAGCCAAACCCTGGCGTGCATTATTGCCTTGTTGGTGCCGATTCTTTGGTTCGTTTTTGGGCCACGCTGTCGGGGGGATATGAGGGGAGCGAGGCGTACGCGCCGCAACGTGGTGGCATTGGCGAATATCAAGAATTTGCCGCATTATCCTACGGCTTGCCACTGGCCCCGCGCCGCAGCGCAATTAACCCCCCGACAACTGGTGTTGAAACGGATGCACACCGGCTACAGTTTTCGCTTCGGAGCCTTTCGGCGAATCCATTTACGGGGGTGGCGGAGGTGTTGCTGGAGCTGCCAACAGCCGCCGCAGCAAAGGTGGAAATCACCGATGTGATAGGGAGGAGCGTGGCGTTGATGCTTCAGGGGGAGGCCGCCGCTGGGGGCCACCAGCTTCGTTGGGATGCTACCGATGCCAGCCCAGGCCTTTACTTCTGCCGTGCAGTTGTTGGACGCAAGGAGGTGGTGCTTCCATTGAAGGTGATTGGCAAGTGGTGATAGACCAGGGAGCAATTCAATGATATTTTTTTACGTGCTCCTTTTCAATCATGCGGCATCTTTGCCCCGTTCGGTACAACGGGGAAGCGATTGTTGGCAAGGGGTGCAGTAGCAGTTTTCAATATCGGTGAACCAATAACGAAATCTGAATGCACCCCTACTAACAATTCCGGTAATTCCTGTGTTAGAAGTACAGAGGGGAGGAAGGGTATTCCCAGAAACTCCCCGATAATCTACACAACACCCGGGATACGCCATGGAATCCTTCCTTGCTTCTGCCAAGCGCGCTCTGCTCAGTTGTGCAGCAATGCTGTTGCTTGCCATTGCTGGGCTTGCCACCCAACTTTCTGCCCAATCGTTGGACCGATTGACAACGGGGCGAACCTACATCATCGCCTTCCCCGACACCTCGGGAAATCTGTACGATATCCGCCACCCCCCCAGCATTCCCAGCATAAAACAGGTGATGATCTACTCCGCAACGGAGAGCAACCGCGTGGCCATCACCAACAATGCCACCAAGCAGGTGCAGCTGTACAGCGTTGCGGCCGGGGCATTCCAAATAACCACCCTTTCGGGAGATGTGGTGGATATGTCCGGGAGCGTATCAAGCAACACGTGGAAGATTGAGGCTGCCGATCCAATCATCGTGTATTGCTACGCCGCCACTCCGTTCGGGGCAGAAGCATGGGCACCGCTTCCAATCGAAACATGGGGGGTGCAATACTCCGTGAATACGATGCCAGGGGATATCGTCAACGACATCAACCCCACCATTACCAGCTATACTCACGCCCCCCGTGTTGCACCGGCTGAGTTATTGATTCTTTCTGCGTTCGACAACACCCGGATAACCATCTATCCAAAAGGGAAGATTTCGGGAACCCCAAACATTGTGGATGTAGCCTTGCAAGCCGGGCAAGCATACCAGATCCAAAGCTTTGTTGACACCACCACCGATGACCTTGGAGTCCAGCAACCGGATATCACTGGCACGGTGGTGATCTCGAACAATCCAATCGGCGTGATTGCAGCAACCACCCGAACCGCAAACCGCGATCTTGGGTCCAGTTTGGGGCAGAACAGCATGAAAAATCCGCTTATTGAAGCGATGCCACCACAGGACCAGTGGGGAAGGTCGTTCCTCTATTTGCCAACAGCTGATATCGGTATGCCGACCGGGGAGCCAGGCGAGAAGATTGAAGAACGCCGCCCGCATGAAATTGTCAGGTTGATTACTGGTGATTCGGCAACGGTTACGGTGCTGGCCAGCATGACGAACCAAACAGGGAAGTTCGACACCAGCACAGTATCTGGCTGGAAAGGAACCAGTTTTACCCTGGGCATTCCCAACCCTGCGTACTTCCTTGCTGACACCTCGGCGATGGTGATGATGAGCTCAAGCGCAGCTGTGCGATTTAACGGCACAATCTTGGTGCAGGAGAGCGGCATCGGCGCGCGGTACACTGCGGTCACCGTTCCCTACATGGTGGAGCTAATCCCGCGCGAACAATGGCCGAACGTTGCTCCGTTTGTTGCGCCAAGCTCCATCGGCGGCATGGCACATTACGTGAACATTGCGGTGGCCGCTGCGGACCGGAGCAAGCTGCGAATGAAGATGAACGGAATACCCGTTGGCCTTCCCACCGCTACCAGCGTGAGCTTCAAGCGCAATGCTTGGATGAGCATCCCGGGAACCGACCTTGAGTGGACCTCGATGGAGCTTTCGCCAACCGCCACCTATCTTCTGTACGGGGCCGACACTGCGGTGCGGTTTTATGGCTATGTGTATGGCCAACGGAGCGGGTTTGAAGAATTTATACCAACCAATGACAAGGGCTACACGGAAGAAGTCGGGCTTGCCTATGGATACCCGCTTGCGCCACGCCGCAGGGCACTTGCCCCGCCAGATTCCTTAGAGATTGAGCAAAGCAACCAGTGTGGGAATATGAGGTTGAAGGTTCGGTCAAAAGGTGAGTCTCCGGTGGGATTTGCCGAGGCATATCTTGAGCCTCCCACAGCAAATGCGCGGATTGTGGCGCGGAATCCAGCGGATGTGCATCTGATCCCAAACAAGACGCAGCTGGACCTTGAAGTTGCCCCGATTGATCCCATCAGAAATGCCGAAGCGACGTTGGTGTTGGTGGATCGCACGGGGCATCAGCACCGATTCCCGTACAATTATGTTGGAATGAATGTGAAGATCACCCCCTCTGATTCGGCTGTTGATTTTGGTGAGCTTGTGGTGGGGGGGCAACCGCACGACACCACAATCTCCATCTGCAATCCAACGGACCACCCAGTAGCGGTGTATTCGGTACGGCTGAGCAATCCTAACAGCCAGTTTACGCTTGATATGCTATCAACGCAATTCCCTGTGGAGCTGCCGGCGGGCGGTTGCTTGTCCGTTACCGCCCGGATAACCCCAGCCACAAAAAATCGAACCCACACCGATTCCCTCATGATTACTTTTAGCAGCGGTTGCCGCACCAAAGCCATCGCGCTCCATGCCAAGACCGTCACCTACTGCGTCTATCTGGGCGATCTGGATTTTGGAGTTCTTGGCCTTACCAGCCCGCCACGAACAATGGAGCTAAGCATTTGCAACGAAGGAACCGGAACGCTCACTTTTGCCGACTCGAACGGTGTAGATGTCTTGAATTGGAGCGATCAATCGTTTAGCGTTCCGCCAACTGTGGTGGCGCAATTACGGTTGGCCAAACTGAAGCAGGGTGAGTGTTTCAAGGTTCCGGTGACCTTCACACCAAAGGAGCTTGGCCCGGCCAGCACCACTGCCCGCGTTTTTGCCAACGCACGCTCCTGCCGCGACACCTCCAAATGGACCGCCACCGTAAAAGACCTTGCAACCACGGTGAATGGAAATAAAAGTGCGGATGGGAAGTGGTGGATAATGCAAAACAGGCCAAACCCATTTGGCAACCGAACGCGGTTGGAGTTCTCGGTTGGGGAACGGGGGAACACAAGGGTTGTGATCTATAACGAAGCGGGGATGGAGGTTGCTGAGTTGATAGATAGCGTGTTGGAAGCTGGAGTTCATCATCTTGAGTGGGACGCTTCGGCGGTTCCTGTTGGAAGGTATTACTGCCGGATGATCTCTGCTGAATGGAGCGGGGGGATCAGCCTAACCGTTAGCCGGTAAGGAAGCCTCCCATAATCTTGAATTCTTGATCCGTGCCGCGGGCTGCGTTGTTTGGACGACGCAGCCCGTTATGCTTTATGTGGCCCGCTTGCCGTGATGTTCCCTGCGGCTACGCCGTTCCACTTGCGGCTACGCTGGCGCATCATGCAGCGCGGCGTGCGATCGTGACGATGTGAGAGCACGCTACAAGCAATGCTGACCGGCATTGCTTCCGGTGCTATTTTTGCTGTGGGCTGCGTTACTTTTTTTCTGCAACTGGCCTCCCATCATTGGGGTTCTCCAAAGTTGTCGGTTCATCTTCCTTCCAAGCGGTCCATCGAATCACTTTTGTTGCCCCGGGACCGTATCACGGCAAAGGCTATTCCAAACACATACATCAGATTCCAAACCAACATGCGCAAGGTTTCCAACATGCGTTATCCACTGCTGGCAATTGCCGCGATGCTGTTGATTGCAACGGGGCTGCACAGCCAGACCCCATCGTTAGCGTTCGACGAATTCCAGGGGGGAAGCACCTATATCATCGCCTTCCCCGATACCGTGGCGAACGTCAACGACGCGGCGAACGCGTACCAAATGCAGGATAAATTCCTGGTGTACCTCTATTCCACCGTTGATGATAGCATCCGCTTTACTTCAGGGACCGGTTTCTCGAAGGCGTTTGCGGTGAAAGGAGGGGTGATGTCCTCGGTGGATTTAACCACCGTCGCCCAGCCGGTTGTGACTACCCCTGGCATCCCATCCAACAACACCTACCGGGTGCAAGGGAAGTACCCATTTTTGATGTACTGCCACGTGATTACCAAGTTCGGCGCAGAAGCCTGGACCCCCTTGCCTGTGGAAGCCTGGGGAACGGAGTATTATGCCGCCACGCTCCAGGGGGACATTGTGGCCGATGCTACCGTTGGCAGCACCAAGATCAACAAGAAAAACAAGGCCGCCCCGGCGCAGATTATGGTGATTGCTGCAAACGACAACACCGTTGTGACGATCTACCCAAACGGGCAGATCCCTAGCAACCAAATGACCTTCCTGACCCTGATGGCCAACCAAGCCTACATTCTGGAAAGCTATGTTGACACGCTAACCGCCAATATCGGCACCGCCCAGCCGGACTTCGGCGGGTCGCGGATTAGTGCCACCAAACCAATTGCCGTCATCAGCGGAAACACCCGCACTTCGGTGACAAATTTTGAGGGGGGAATCTCCCAAAACACCTTCAAAAACATGATGGTGGAATGGCTGGCCCCGGCGGACCAGCATGGCACCGAGTTTGTCTATACCCCAACGTGGGACATCTACCGCATCACTGGGCAGACGAACGAAAACACCGACGGCAAACGCGCCTCGGAATTCATCCGGGTGTACGGAAGCTCCAAGGACACCACGCGGGGAATCTACCAGCAAACGCTTGGCGCGCAGAAAAACAACTTCTTCACGCTGAACAGCTACTTCAACGAGTTCCGCGTCACCGGCACGGCCCAGGCGGTGTATATCAAAACCGATAAGCCAGCGCAAGCCGTGATGAACTCAACAGCTGCGGTGAAGCTTACCAACAAACCATCAACCGGCGGCGGCGGATGGGGCGGGGGAACCACCATCACCGGCGCAAGTTTCGAGTCGGTCAGCACCTACATGGCCGATCTTATCCCCCGTGAGCAATGGGCCAGCTTCGCGCCATTCTATGTGGAAGCCCACCCCGGGGATATGCTCCATTACGTCAACGTCGTTGCCGATGCCAGCTTCGACGGCATGATCTACTACGGCAGCACCACAACCTCCGAACGCCCGTTTGTCTTCAATCGGGGCACCATCCCCAACACCACTCTGGTCTGGGGAACAATGACCGTTGACCCAGGTATCAGCTACTACGTTCGGGCCGAGCCGGGGGCAACCTTTACGGGACAGGTGTATGGGCTGGTAAAGGGGCTGGAATCGTTCAAGTCCGGCAGTGGTGGATCCAAAGGGAAGTACTTTGAACGGACCTCAATCGCCTATGGCTACCCCCTTGCTCCAATGCGCAAAGTGCTGAAGGTTGCCGACACACTGGAGATCACATCCCAGACCACGTGCAGCGAGCTATCGGTCAACATCCATACCCTCACGCTGGAGGCCGCCGGCCTCCGCTCAATCGTGATGAACGACAGCGCGGTCAACGCCAAAGTGGTTTTCAAGGAGCCAACCACTGCTTTCCAAATCGTTGGTATCCGCGACGCAAAAGTGAGCGTGGTGCCGATTGACCCCAGCAAGGATGCCTCGGGAACGTTGGTGATTAAGGACCGCACCGGCGCAGCAACGGAAATTCCTTACTCCTACTACGCCGAGCGCCTCACCATGCCGGCAATGCTTGATTTCGGAAAAATCCCGTTCGACTCCGCCCAGCACACCCAGCAGGTGGCGATCACCAACCCGCTGGGGCGCGATTTGAAGATCAGCCAGCTGAAATTTAGCCGTGGCAATCAAGGGTTTACGGTGGTCGGGACCGAGCCAGCAACGCTAACCTTGAAGCCTAACCAAACCGCAACCATCACCGTTGCGCACATGGCTCCGGCCAACGGCAAAGCCTACCGCGACACGCTCCAGCTGCTGACCGAGTGCTCCGAGTTCCGCTTGCCAGTCTCCTCCGTCACTGCCGACCCATTGCTACGCATGGGGGATTTGGATTTTGGCGAGGTCTATGTGGATGCCTCCAAAGTGCTGCCACTTGAGCTGTGCAACGTTGGGGCCGATACCGTGAAGTTTACGTCGGGGGGTGGGTTCCCGGTTGTCAGCATCGAGCAAGGGTTTGATATTCCTCAAGGGGATATGAACAAGCTGCGCTCCGCAAAACTTGGCCCGAACCAATGCGTGACCATCAATGTGGTCTTCAACCCGAAGGATAGCGGAACCTTCCGCACCACGGCCAAGTTTTTGGTGAACACCACACGCTACCGTGACACCTCCCACTGGACCGGCAAGGCCGTCTTCAAGGATGTGGACACCACCAGCAGTGTTGGCCTAAGCAGCAACGTTGCCGGATATCTGCTTCGGCAGAACGACCCGAACCCCTTTGCCGCGCAAACACGAATCCAATTCACTGTAGGGAAGAGCGGGCACACAACGGTGGAAATCTTCAACACACGCGGCGCGCTGGTGGCCACGCTGATGGATGCCGAGCTTTCCGAAGGCTCCTACCAACTCACCTGGGATGCCGCATCGCTTCCCGCCGGAACCTACTACTTCCGCGTCACCAGCGGACGCTGGAGCGACAGCCGCACGATGCTGCTGCAACGGTAAAAAAGGGGAGGAGTGGGGTGGCATTTCCACTGCGAAGAAATGAGCAAGTAGAAATGGCCAGATGGAGATGACCAATTATCAAAGCGGCGGCCTTCATTCCAATGAAGGCCGCCGCTGGTTGTTTAGGGAAGGATTGATGCGCTGGCCACTTGGCCAATCAACGCCATGTCACCATGCTGCTTCAATCGCTTTGCGGAAGGTGGCTTCGTCGCGCCCACCAACCATGGTGTTGACGATCTCCCCATTGCGGTTCACCACAAACGTTGTGGGGACCCCACGAATCCCGCCATACGCCTGCTCCAACGTCTGCTCGTCGTCGGCAATCACCAGCGGGTAGGCAATCCCGTTCTTCTGGGCAAAGCTGTTGACGTGTTCCACCACGGACCCGCCCCCGGGGGCTTGCTCGTTCACATTCACCCCAATAATCTCGAACCCTTTGGGGCCAAGCTCCGTCCGCAGTTTTACAAGGTCCGGAAGCTCGCGTCGGCAGGGGGGGCACCATGTTCCCCAAAAATTCACCAGCACCACCTTCCCTTTGTATTCTTCCAGCGAATGCTCCTTCCCGTCGCTTCCCATCCATGTGAAGTTTGCTGCGGCCTTCCCTTCCTTCTTTTGAACGCTCTTCAATGGCGAGACGTTGGCCACCGCTCCAGACGTTGGTGCGGGTGCGGGTGGCGGGGGCTGCGTGGTTGCGGCGGGGGGCGTGGCTTCGTTGCGGGTTAGCGCGCCATCGGTTTTGCTTGACTTGCAGCCGGCCACCGCCAGCGTGGCAACGGCCGCTGCAAGAAAGATGCGTGATGTCATTGTTCTGGATTGTTGTTGAGTTTGAAACGCTGAGTTGATTGAAAATCTGAGTTTGAAGAAATGGTGCTTGGATGCGGATCCAAGCACCAGCAGAAGGGGGGGGATGAAGTCAGTCGCGTACTCCATCTCCCACCGTTTTCACCACTTCGCCAGTTGCTGAAGCTGGTCGCTGGGGACGTTCGCGGCGATTGCAATCGCAAGGTCGCCGTGCTTCCCAACGGTAATGGATTGATCGGTGCGGGAAGCCTCCATGATCTTCTCCCCAGCCTCCATCTTCTGGCTGGCATCCTGCGTCACGTAGAAGGGCCTCCCTTGCTGAAGCACGCTCCACGGTATCTGGAAAATGTACATCGTCCGTTCGCCGGAGCGGTACACAAGGTGTGCCACCGCAAGGTCGCCATGCTTGCTGACGAATCCCCCCGCCAATGCCAGCGGCGTTGTTGGAAATTTCACCGGATAGGCCACCCCCTCCTCCGTGAAGAACTCCGCCAACTCCTCCTTGCTCTCGGTTTCCATTGCGGGCTTCACCTTCCCGTTGATAATGGCCCCGAAGTTTGTGGCGGCGGCATTGAAGAAATTCAGCGAGGGGAGCGGCTTCGCGTTCGGGGTTGACGCGCTGGTGGGGGACTGAATTGGAAGCGTTGTGGAGGGCTGCTGGCCACGGCTTATCAGCATCACCACCCCAGCCAGGACCAACCCCACCGCCGCCAACATCCCCGCCATTGCCACAGGTGATGAAGTTTTAGGCTCGGGGATAGATGCTGCCGAATCGGCCACAACAGCGGGCTGGACCTTGCCACTGGTGGCTGTTGCCGCAAGCCCTGGCGTTGCGGAAAAGGTTCCTATCTGCCGCGGCGTTTCTGGGGGCGGTTCGGTGGCCGTGTGCTCGGCTACTTTCATCCGTGCGGAAAGCTCGCGCTCGAACGTCGTTCGGCAGTCGTCGCAGGGGGCTTCGGTTGGGCTGGGCTGGGCGCCATCGGGGTGCGCTTCCACCCATGTTGCAATCTGGTCGTGAAATTCTTTGGCGGTCACGGTTGGTTCTGTTGCTGGCTTTTGTTGCTGAAGGATGTGTGCTTGGCGCACGCGGCTGGATATGCAAATTTCCGGCAAAAGTACAGAACTGCTGGGAAAGCCTTGCGGGGCGGTGCTCCCCGGCAGAAGCAACAGTCCGTTTGGATTGAAGGGGGCGCGGGGAATGCAATGGAGCAAATCCGCCACCTGCCTGTATATTGCGCCGCGAAAAGCCAGCCAAACCGATCACCGGCCCATACCTGAATGTTTGTCGGACGCGAAGACGAAATCCATCGAATCCATCAATGCTTTGCCACCCCGGTCCATCCCACCGATGCGGTGGGCGCGGAACCAGCATCCATCATCGCAATGTACGGGCTGTTTGGCGCGGGGAAAACCACACTGCTGCGGCGGATCCGGCGGATGATTGAAAAGGAGCGGCTGGCCGATGCCATGTTCGTCGTCAACGAAGACGTCAACACCACCTCGCTTCCGGAATTCGTCTATCACCTTGCCACCGGATTTATCTCCCTTGACGCAGCGATCCCCCGCTTTTACATTGACGAGACCGATGCCCGCCGCCGCCGCTACTTGCAAATAATGGGGCGATTGGGGGCCGACACCATGCCGCTGCTGACCAAGCTCCGCGCCGAACTTCACCATCAATCCAGCCACCCAACTGCCGAGGGAACGGCGATCGAGTCGGAACTGCTGATGCTGGAGCACGCCGTGAAAAACCAGTTCAACAACCCCGACGACCAGCGGCTAACGCTGAACACCGGGAACGTCCTGGCCGAGTCGTTCATCGTGGACCTGATGAACACGATGTTCCCCCTATCCGACGACATCGAATCGCTTGGTGCATACCTGCAAACCGGGCAAACACCAAAGCGGATTGTGATTGTGATTGATACGTTCGAGAAAATCACGCCGCTGCTGAACCCGTGGCTGCTGGAATCCCTGCTCCCATATCTCTACGAAAAACGATTCGGCGATTTCCATTCCTACCGAACCCCGTACCTGCCAGCAGGAACCTTCGTGCGGGAGTTCTTCGACGTCCGGTTTGTGATTGCCGGGCGCGAACGCTTGTCGCTGACCGATCTGGAACGCCGCTGGGACCGCTATCGCGAGGCGTTGGTGGAAATCCCGATTGGCCCATTTACCCGCGACGAACTTGCGGAGTTTCTGCGGCTGAATGGATTCAAACCGGAAGACGTTGCCGAGCGGGTGATTGAGCTTACGCAGGGGCTTCCCTACCTTGTCACCTTGTGGGCCGATGCCGCACGCGCCAGCAGCGAAGGGGCCGAGCAATCGTTTGTGAACGCCCTGGCCGAGCAGCGGATTTTTTGGTACAAAACCGACGAGCAACGGGAATGGATCCGCGCCGCTGCCTTCCTTGATTGGTTCGATGCCGACGCGCTCCGCTGCTTCCCAGCGGTTGGCCACGATGCCGAGCGGGCTTTTGAGTATCTGCGTAACTCCAGCGAGGTTTCGCGCCCAAGCGTTTCCATGCCCGGGAAGTACGAGCTGCATGGGATCATCCGCGACGCGCTTCGCCAGGCCACGTTCCAGCAAAGCAGCGAGCGGGGCCAGGCGTTTGTGGAATCGGCAACCGCGTTTGCGAACGCTTGGGGAGTGCTTTCGCGGTTTGACTTTGTGGAGCGCGATCTGCTTCGCCGCCTTGCGTTCTTTGCTTGGTTCGATAGCGAAGCAATCCGCCGATACTGCGGCGGGCAGGCGCACCGGGTGAGGGCCATGCTGGACACCGCCCCCGATCTGTTCCTGCCAACCAACGGAACCGGGCACCGGCTTTCCGCCGACGCGGCCCAGGTGCTGGAACGCTACAACCGCCGCGTGGAGATTGGAACCTACCAGCAACGGCTGCAAGAAGTGGAAGCAATATGGCAGGAACGGAAAAGTGAGTTGGAGCAGCAGGCCCAAGAACTTCAGCAGCGATTGGCGAAGGTGGAGGAGGAGCTTCGGATGAAAAGCGCGGAGCGGAGGATGAAAGCGGAACTCCACCAATCAACACGGGGGACGATGGGGGTGCTGGAATCCGATCTGCAAACCGCACGGAAACGCCGCCGCCAGGGCCTGACCGACCGCGAAGCAGTGATTGCGCGGACCAGTTTCTTCTTTATGGTGCTTTGCTTCCTTGCCTTCCTGAGCGTCCGCTCAACCCCGATTGACCCGGCAACGCAGGAACTTGTCCGCTCCGCAGCGTTGGCGCTGACGCTTCTGTTCACCTTCGTTTTCACGCTGATGCTGGGGCGGATTCTGTACTTGCGCAGCCGCAAAAAGGAGCTGCGCGACTTGCGCGAAGATGAGGTAAGCACCGAGGATCGCCTATCCAGCAAGCGGTATGAGCTTCACACGCTTGGGGCCGAAGCGGAGATTGCCGAGCGTGCTATTGCCGCGCTAGAAGAAAAGCGCGCACAGCTGCGGAAGGAGATCGAAGAGCGGCAGCGATTGCTGCAACTCCCCTACGTGTGATGCCTTTGGTTATCGGAGGTAGCGGCCCCGACCTCCGTCGGGGCCCAGTCAGATGGCGCCGAAGGCTAAAGACCTTCGGCTACCTTTAAGAGGGGGGTAGCGGCCCCGACCTCCGTCGGGGTTGATAACAGGTCTTTAGCCTGCCGAGTTAGATGACGCCGAAGGCTAAAGACCTTCGGCTACCTTTAAGAAGTGGGTAGCGGCCCCGACCTCCGTCGGGGTTGATAACAGACGGGGTAGCGGCCCCGACCTCCGTCGGGGCCCAGTCAGATGGCGCCGAAGGCTAAAGACCTTCGGCTACCTTTAAGAGGGGGGTAGCGGCCCCGACCTCCGTCGGGGTTGATAACAGGTCTTTAGCCTGCCGAGTTAGATGGCACCGAAGGCTAAAGACCTTCGGCTACCTTTAAGAAGTGGGTAGCGGCCCCGACCTCCGTCGGGGTTGATAACAGACGGGGTAGCGGCAGGTCTTTAGCCTGCCGAGTCTTCTTTAGCCTGCCCAGATAGAGAAGATAACGTCGAAGGCTAAAGACCTTCGGCTACCTTTAAGAAGTGGGTAGCGGCCCCGACCTCTGTCGGGGCCAAGTCGCCGAAGGCTAAAGACCTTCGGCTACCTTGAGAATAGCCGCCGAAGGCATTCTGGCGGGTAATTCCTCTAACTATATTTGCCGACATGAACTCCGAATATTTCTCGCAAGCCCCGGCGACGCTGGTGCTGATTGGCGTGACTGTGGCCATCAGCCTGTTGGGATGGAGCCGCCCTTCGTGGTGGCGATACATGGCGTTGGAACCGCACCACATGTGGACCAATCATCAATATCACCCGGTCGTCACCAGCGGGTTCCTTCATGGCGATGGAATGCACCTGCTGTTCAATATGCTGACGATGTTCTTTTTTGGCATGCCGCTAGAGGTGACGATTGGCTCGCAGAACTTACTATTAGTCTATTTCATCAGCTTGATCGTCGGGAACTTGTACCCGTACTTCAAGTACCGCCAACAGATTGACTACGTTGCGATTGGGGCCTCGGGAGCGGTTTCGGGGGTGTTGTTCTCGTATATCCTGTTCTATCCGCTGTCAACCATCTACGTGTTCATGTACATTCCGATGCCGGCGGTGCTGTATGCCCTGCTGTTCGTTGGTTACTCCATCTACGCCATGCGAAATCGGAACGACAACGTGGGCCACGAAGCGCACCTTGCCGGCGCGGGCGCGGGCATTGTTGCCACGCTGGTCCTTGTTCCGCAGGTGATTGAGGTTATCGCAAACCACTTCTGATAGCTATTCTTTGATGTCCCTTTCACGCCGCATCGTTTCCGTGATTCCACAGCTTGTGTGGTGGGTTGGGGCTGGGGTGATTGTTGCCGCCGGGCTGCTTCTGTTCGGGACGTTCTGGGGCGATTCCACTATCTATCTCCCCTACGCCCGAAGCATTGCCCACGGCGATTTCTTCAGCTACAACCCGGGCGAATTTTCCTCCGGCAGCACCTCTCCGCTCTGGGCCGCCTTGCTATCAATCCCATACCTGCTTGGTGCCGATGTCTGGGGTGCGAAACTTCTCTCCTTGCTTTGTTGCCTTGCTGCGTTTGCCGTGTTGGTGCGGCTTGTTCGCGCAGTGGTGGGGGGCGTTTCCGCCGCCGCAATCGCCGCGCTGTATGCCGTCGAGATGCTGACGTTTTTTGGGGTGATGATGTACGAGTCAGGGCTGATTGTTCTGCTGGTCTCCCTGTCGCTCCTCTGCTCCTTGCGGATTGCCGAAACCTTGCGGCGCGGCGGGGACCCGGGGCTGCGCGGGTGGTTGGTGCTTGCGGCGGTTTGGGGTGCGATCCCCCTAACCCGCCCCGATTCCACCGCGTTGGTGGTGCTGCAGGCCGGCGCGTTGTGGTGGTTTGCCGGGGGGCGTTCGCGCCACGTGTTGGTGCGGCTGGCTTCGGTTGGGGTGATTGCTGCAATTCCTGCCGCCTGCTACTTCGGCTATTCCTATCTGACCGTTGGGGCGTTCTCGGTTAGCAGTGTGTGCCGTGCGTTCGCGCTGCAAGAATCGGCGCAACGGCTTGGCCCAATCGCCTACTCGAAACCGGCGCTGGGATACTTGGGGGGGATTCTGTACATGATCCTTCCGGCTGCGTTCGGCTTCGATCTGCTGCGCCGCAACGGGGCGCGGTGGTTGGGGTGGTGCGCCGCCGCCAGCGTGATCGCCTACGCATTCTTGCTGGTGTTCGTCTCCCCTGTCACCAACGATCTTGCTCGATATTTTCTGCCGACTGCCCCACTGCTGGTGGTTGGCGTGGCAAAAACCTTCAGCATCTGGGAACAGAAAGCGAAGGAAGAGGGGGAGGGAAGGGGGTGGAGCATTGCGTTGCTGGCAATCGGCCTAATCTTCCTGCTGAAACCGATTGGGGGAATCGTGGGGGAGGCGTTGGAGCAGCGCACGCGGGGCTACAGCTTCGATGAAATTGTGGAGAAGGAGGCGGCCCAGAAGATCAACGCGATTGCGCCGCCCGGGGGAACGGTGCTGGCGTACGAGGTCCAGGATCGCTACTACCTTCGCCCGGACCTTCGGCTGCTTAGCCTTGATGGAATCACCGATGGGAAGGTGGCCCCATATTTAGCCAGCGGCGACATGGTGGCGTTCCTGAAAAAGTACCGCCCAGGCTACTACTTGGCGAACGATGCAGTGGAGTATCGTCCCTATCTTCGCAAAGGATTGCTGAACCGCGTGGTGACGGCGTTCCAGGCCGACACCACTTTGCGGCAATTCACTTCCGATGGAATGACGTTTTCGCTGGTGGAACGGCGCGCCCGCCCGATGCCGAAAGGCTTTGCCGGCTGGCGTGCACTGTTTACCATTCAATACCACAATTAAACGGGCCAACGGGGGCGAATAATTGCATGGCCGTTCCCCGTTGCATAGTTTGGCGGCATTCTTTGGCTGGCAACCGGCTTGCGGTTCTTCATGGTGTTTCGGTGGTGATATGGCAACGGAATCGCTTTCACGAATACTGTGGATTGGAACAATCGTTCTTTTCCTGTTCTACTTGCTGATCGGTGGGCTTCCGTTCAGCGCCCCGGTTGTTGCCAATATTGTTCTGGCTCCGGTTGATATCAGCGACCAGTATCAGCTTTGGCGGCTTCTAAGCTATCCGTTAGGGCCGTCGTTCATTGGCTTGCTTCTTGCCGGAATCGCCTTCGGTGCGCCGGGGGAGGAGGTGGAGAGCATCCTGGGGAAACGGAGCTTTGGGGTTGCGTTGCTTTGGCTAACGTTGGCAATTGGCGTGCTTCATGTTTTGGGGAATTGGGGGGAAAGTGCCTATGCCCTTTCTGGTTTGGAGCATCTGGCGTTGTTCACCATTGTGGGGTTTGTCTATCTGTTCCCGCAAAGCAGCGTTCGGATATTTTTCATCAACATCCCAAGCTGGTTTGTGCTGACGTTTGCTTGCGGGTTGGTGCTAATCCAAACGGTGGATGCGGTGGTGGAAGGGGGGCACGGGGCCGGGGCATTGTTTACCGAAGGGGTGGTGACGTTGGTGGCAAGTGCCGGATTCTTCCATGCGCGATTCCAGAAATACCGCTTCCTGTTGGGGGCGATTCGGACCTTCGAGCGGGTGGCATTCCGCCCGCAGCATAGCGGTGGCAACGTGCGCGCCGCTGGGGGGGCAATGCAGCCAATGCCGATGCGCCACGTGGCTTCGCGGGCTTTTGCCGGACGCTTGCAACCGCAGCATCCGGTCCGCCGCCAGGAGCTAAGCGATGAGGAACGGCTGAACCAAATCCTTGACCAGATCAGCGAAACAGGCTACGATTCCCTAAGTCCCGACGAGCAGCGATTCCTTCGGGAATACTCACAACGCTTGTAATCTTTCCCGATCATACATCCGAACATCTTCCATGACAGCAGCAGAACGACTTGAGCAACTGAAGCAGGCGTTGCTACCGCTTCTTGCCGAACATTTTGGCGAGGAGAGTTTCCAGACCGCGGAGCACCGCAACGAGCTTTCCATCGCCATCCCACGCGAGCAGCTGACGGAGCTGATGGGATTCCTGCGCGACACCGAATCGCTTCGGTTCAACCAACTGCGCGACATCAACGCCGTGGATTGGAATCGCCGCAAGGACCGCTTCGAACTGATCTACAACCTGTACTCACTTCCCAACAGTTGGCGGCTGCGGGTGAAATGCTTCACCGACGAAAAACGCCCCCACGTTGATTCCATCTGCGGCCTGTACACCGCCGCAAACTGGTACGAGCGGGAAACCTACGACATGCACGGCATTATCTTCGACGGCCATCCGGACCTTCGCCGGATGTATATGCCCGAAGACTACGTGGACCCCGAAACCGGCGAACCGATCTATCCGCTTCGCAAAGATTACCCGGTGATGGGTGTCCCGGGCGCATTGCCGCTTCCCGACAGAAACCCAGTGGTGTAAAAAAACAACGGCCCTTGACCAACCAATTCCCTGACAACCATGAATATCGGATCAACAGCAACGCTGGAGCGCGTCACCGACCTTCGCCAGCGGAAAATCCTGAGCAAGGTAATTGACAAGGATACCACGATCTCCCTTGAAGGGCGCGACCCACTGGAGAACACGATGATCCTGAACATGGGACCGCAGCATCCGGCAACGCACGGGGTGCTTCGCGTCCTGCTTCGGCTGGATGGTGAGACCGTGGAAAAATGCATCCCCGAGCTGGGATACCTCCATCGCGGCTACGAAAAGCTGGGGGAGAACATGACCTACCATGAGTTCCTTCCCCACACGGACCGCCTGGACTACTTGTCGCCAATGTCGAACAACGTGGCCTATGCAATGGCGGTGGAGAAGGTGCTGGGGTTGGAAATTCCCCCGCGTGCGGCGTGGATTCGGACGATGATCTGCGAGCTTGCCCGCATCAGCTCGCACCTGCTGGCAATGGGGGCAATGTCCATGGATTGCGGCGCAATCACCATGCTGCTTTGGACCTTCCGCGAGCGCGAACGGCTGTACGACATCTTCGAGCAGATCTGCGGTGCGCGATTCACCACCAGCTACACCCGCATTGGGGGCGTTGCCAACGATTTTACGCCAGACGTGATCCCGATGATCCGCAAGTTTATTGACCAGTTCCCGGCGCAGCTTCGCGACTTTGAGGGATTGGTGAACCGCAACCGAATCTTTGTTGAGCGGGTGTCGGGCATTGGATATATGTCTGCCGAGGAGGCCATCCAGCTTGGGCTTACCGGCCCCTGCCTGCGCGGAAGCGGCGTTGCCCACGACCTTCGCCGCGACGAGCCATACCTGCTGTACGACCAGCTTGACTTCGACGTTATCACCTACGCCGACGGCGATTGCTACGCCCGCTACATGGTGCGCGGCGATGAGATGAAGGAGTCGGTGAAAATTGTGCGCCAGTTGCTGGACAACATCCCCGCCGGCCCCGTGATTGCCAACGAAGCCAAGCAAGTGCTTCCCGGAAAAGTGGAGATTTACACGAAGATGGAGGAGCTGATCCAAGATTTCATGCTGGTCAATTTTGGCCAACAGACCGAGCTAGGGGAAATCTACTCCTGCATCGAATCGCCAAAAGGTGAGCTTGGATTCTACATCACCAGCGACGGCAGCGGCCAGGCATGGCGGATGAAAATCCGCTCTCCATCATTCTGCAATCTTCAGGCCTTGCAGCCGATGTGCGAAGGGGCGATGGTCAGCGACGTGGTAGCAATCATCGGCTCCATTGACCCGGTGATGGGGGAAGCGGATAAGTAAAAAGCGGCGCAACAGCAACGTGCCAACATCAAAACGCCCGAAGCAGTTCAATTGCTTCGGGCGTTTTTTTTATGACTGCGCTCCGTTGGTGGGTGTTATCCCTCATGCGGCTTCTCTTCTGTTGGCAAGGCTTTGGCCTCTTCGTTATTGCTTGGCTCTTGGCTTGGTTGGTCCGGAGCAGGCTCCGATGATGAGTCCGAAGTTGAAGGAGGGATGCTAACCGTTTGCTTCCCGCCTGCCGGGTAAAAAAACAGCAGCAACACCACCCCGATCGAAACCGCAGCATCGGCGATGTTGAAAATGTAGAACCGCTCAAGCTCGCGACCGAACAGCGAGAAATCGGGGATGTCAACATCCACAAAATCAACCACGCGACCGTAAAACAGCGAGGCGTAATTGTAGAAAACCCCGTAAAACACGCGGTCAATTAAGTTCCCCGCCGCGCCGCCAAGAATCAGTGCCAACGCAATCCGCAGGCCGCTCCAGCCATCGGCGGAGGTTTTGCGAAGAAGGTGGACAAGGAAGATGGAGGCGGCAACGCTGAACAGGCTAAGAATCACCGGCATTCCAAAATCCAACCCGAACGCCATCCCGGGATTCTCCACGAAGGTCCAACGGAGGAAGTCGCCAAGCACCGGGCGGCTTTCGCCAAGCATCATCCCCGGATAATTCCAGCCGAAAAGGTCGAACCCTTTTACCGATAGCTTGGTGATTTGATCGAACAGGACGATCCCAATGGGGATCAGAAAAATTTTTTTCCGCACAAACGGTTCTGGTTAATGGTGGAATACTACGCTTTGATTTTTTTCCCCTGCTGCCGCAAGCCTTGGCCACGGCCTTTGCCGAAGAAACCGCAAAGGACACAAGGAATTATCCCTGTGTCCTTTCGGCGGTTTGGTTCGGTTTGTTCGTTATTCTTCTTGGTCCAGTGCTTCTTTGTAAATCTTTCCGGGTTCGCACAGCTTGTTGGTGTTCTTGTACGTTGGGCAAACCTGCGCGATTGGGACCTCTAGCAACCGGCGGCTGTCCAGCCGAAGGCCACATTTGCGGCACATCCCGTAGGTTCCGTTGTGAATGCGAACCATTGCTTCCTCCAATCGCTTCAAGTAATCGGAGCCACGCTGAACTTCCAGGTATCGTTTCTCGCGCTCCATTGCGTCGGTCCCTTGCTCCATGTGAAGGGAGTAGGCACTGTTGTCGTCGGCGCTATCGCGTGAGGTGACTTCCTCCAGCAGGTCTTTGGCGATGTCAAGGTCTTTTATCTGTTCATCCCGCTTGTACTCGATGTTCTTGCGGAATTTCTCTAGGTCTTTTTGCGAAAACAGCTCGGCACTATTGCTTCCGGTTCGTGCCGAAAACATCTCGGTTGGGAGCTTGCTCAGCACTGCCTTTGCCGCTTTCTCTTTGGATCCTGCCGATCGTTTCTTTGTTGATTTATTGGTCACTTCTGCTACTGGTACGGATGATGATTGTTGAGCCGGGGCAGCCGCTGGCACGGTGGCTTGCGCCGCCGCAGCTGGCTTCGGTTTCGATGGTGCTGCTGGCGTAGCAGCACCCGCTTTCTTGGATGGAGTTGATGCCGCCGCCCCTTTGGTTGCGGCTTTCACTGACGGTGGCGTTTTGGCCACAGGAGCTTTTGCGGTTTTGGCCGCCGATTCCTTTGGGCTTGCCGCCGCTTTTTTTACCGCAGCTCCTGAGGGGGGTGTGGCTTTGCTTTTTGCGGCGGCGGCGGATGGTTTGGCCGGCTGTTTTGCCGCTGGTGCTCCCCTTTGGCTGCTGGCTTTGCGGCAGATTTCGCTGCCGGTTTTGCCGGCTGTGGTTTCGGTTTGGCAACCGCTGCGGAACCTCCTTTGGTGGCAGCCTTTGCAGGTGGGGCCTTTTTGGTTGCGGTTTTCACTTCAGTGTTGGTTGGCTTGGGCGCAGGTTGTTTTCCGGCAGCGGCTCCTTTTTTGGGGGCCGGTGTTGCTGCGGCTTTGGCTGGCTTGGCCGTTGCTTTCTTGGTTGAAGCTGGTTTGCTCGCCTTCGTTGCCGGTGTCGCGGCTGCTTTTGGTTTACTGGCTGCCATAGCTTGTTCCCGAAATGAAAATGTGATGTGAAAGTTCTGTTAGGCTGCTTGCACGCTTTCGCTTCGCTCCAGTGATATCAGGCATGATTGGCCGTTGATCTCGGTTTGGCTTCCTTCATCGGCGGCTTGGCTAACGTCGGATTGGCGAAACTCAACTTGCTGAAGCTCCACGGCCAGCGTCTCGGCCATGATGTATTCCCGTTGCAACTCCAACGCCTGGCGAAGCTCGTCGTGGCCGGTTGCGAACGATAACCGGATGCGGTCCGAGACCTCAAGGCCGCTATCCTTCCGCAGGTTTTGCACGCGGTTTACGAACTCGCGGGCAAGCCCTTCCTGGCGGAGCGCGGCATCCAGCTCGGTATCCAACGCCACGGTAATCGGGCCTTCGCTTGCCACCAGCCACCCCTCAATATCTTCGTGAATGATCTCGATATCTTCGGGGGCGATTTCCACGGGGTCATTGGAACCCAGCAGCAATTTCCCTTCGCTTTGAAGCTGGATAATTTGCGATTGCGTTAGCCCGTTAATCAGCCCCACCACTTCTTTCACCCGCTTCCCAAACTTTGGCCCCAGTGCCTTGAAGTTCCCTTTTGCCCGAATCTTCACCACGTCCGACTGGCCGGCGCGAACGTACTCAATTCCCTTCACGTTCAGCTCATCCATGATGATTCCTTCCACGCGGCGGTAGTCGTCGCGCTCGGTTTCGTCGGCAACGGCAATCAGCAATCGCCGCAGCGGCTGGCGGACCTTGATCCCCGATTTCTCGCGAAGCATCCGCGCCAGCGCCACCGCACCCTGGGCGCGTGCCATGCGGCGTTCAAGGTCGCGGTCAATGGTGGCTGCGTCGGCTGTTGAAATCAGTGCAAGATGCACCGAGCTGGCTTCCTCGCGGTTCGTTGTGCCGTTTAACGAGCGGAACAGATGGTCCGAGAAGAAGGGGGCCGCCGGGGCCATCAGCTTGCAAACTTGGACCAAGCATTCGTACAACGTCTGGTATGCCGCGCGTTTATCCGGCGACATCTCACCTTTCCAGAAACGGCGGCGGTTGCGGCGGACGTACCAGTTGGAAAGATGCACGATGGTGAACTCGCTAACCAGCCGCATTGCTTTGGTTGGTTCGTAGTCGTCCATCAGGCTGACGTAGGCTTCGGTGGTGGAGGCCAGCACCGAGAGTATCCAACGGTCAAGCTCGGCGCGTTCGGCCAGCGGGATCGCTTCCTCCGTGTGGGTGAAGCCATCAATGTTGGCATACAGCACAAAGAACTTGTACGTCTCGGCCAATGCGCGGAAGAAGTCGCTAAGCACCGTCCGGGCGATGTCGTCGGGATTGAAGGGGCGCGGTTTCCACGGGGGCGCGCTGGTGGTTAAGTACCAGCGGACCGCGTCGGCCCCGTAGCGGTTCATCATCTGGAATGGATCCACCACGTTCCCCAGCCGCTTCGACATCTTCCGCCCATCTTTATCCAGGATCAGATCGTTGACCAGGATGTTCTTCTGGGAAGTCCTGCCGAACAGCGCGGTGCTGATGGCGTGCAGGGTGTAGAACCAACCGCGTGTTTGGTCAATCCCCTCGGCAATGAAATCGGCGGGGAATCGCTCGCCGCCATCAATCATCTCACGATTCTCGAACGGATAATGCCACTGGGCAAAGGGCATCGAGCCGCTATCGAACCAGACGTCAATCAGTTCTGGAGTGCGGCGGTAGGTTTTGCCGTCGCGCCGGAAGATCACCCCATCAACAAACGGTTTGTGAAGGTCCAATTGGCCAGCAACGTCGCTCATCGGGACGATGCTGCCGTCGGGGTGCTGGAACTCACCGGTCATCAGTTCGGCAACCGAACCAACGGCGAAGATGTCGTTCGGGTCCGATTCGTTCACCCAGATCGGGAGCGGAGTTCCCCAATAGCGGTCGCGCGATAGGGACCAATCTTTGTTCTCCTCCAGCCAGTTCCCAAACCGCCCCGCGCCAATCTCTGGCGGGTGCCAGCCGATGGTGTTGTTCTGCTCGATCATCTGCCCGGCGTACTGCGTGGTGCGGATGAACCAGGAGTCGCGGGCATAGTAGATCAGGGGGTTGTCGCACCGCCAGCAGTGGGGGTAGCTGTGCAGGTAATCGTTGCTGGATTTCAGCACAAGCCCGCGATGCTTCAAGGCGATGATGATCTCCTTATCCACCCCTTCCTCGGTCCGGTCCTCGAACGTGATCGTTTTTACTGAGCGTCCGGCAAAGTCGGTGACCTCGGCAGTAAACCGTCCGTTTCCGGTTACTGGTTGCAGAACGGGAAGATCATGTTTCAGCGAGACTTCGTAGTCATCCTGTCCAAACGCTGGCGCGATATGGACGATTCCGGTGCCATCTTCGGTGCTGACGAAATTCCCCGTCACCACATACCAGGCATCTTTGTTGGCGGCCACGTAGCTGAACAACCGCTCGTACCGGACGCGCTCAAGGTCTGCCCCGCGAACGGTTGCCAGCACTTCCCACAATCCATCGGGGTCCAGCGTGGCGCGGCGTGCCTCGGCAAGGATGAACTGTTCATCGGTGGCGGGGTTCCGCACCAGCACGTAGTTGATATCGGCCCCAACCGCCAGCGCAACGTTCGAGATCAGCGTCCAGGGGGTTGTGGTCCAGACCAGGAAGAAGGTGTTTCCGCCATTTCCTTGAAGCGATTCTGGAAGTGATTCCTCAACAATCCGTGCTTTAACATACAGCGAAGGGTCGCGGACATCCTTGTAGCCCTGGGCAAGCTCGTGGGAGCTAAGCGGAGTTTCGCAATGCGGGCATTGGGGAACAATCTTGAAGCCACGGTAGATCAGCCCTTTTTCGTGGAACTGGTGAAGCGCCCACCAGACCGATTCAACGTAGTCGTTCGTGCAGGTGATGTACGGGTTTTCAAGGTCCACCCAGTATCCCATCTGCTCGGTCAGGCTGTTCCAGCCGTCTGGCTTGTTGATATGCTCGTACACCATCTCCCGCGCAAGGCGGTTGAACTCGGCCACGCCGACCTTCGTTTCAATCTCACTTTTTTCTTTTAGGCCCAGCTGCTTCTCGATGGCAATCTCCACCGGAAGGCCGTGGGTGTCCCAGCCCCCTTTGCGTTCCACCCGATAGCCGCGCATCGTCTTGTAGCGGCAGAACATATCCTTCAGGGTACGCCCAAAAACATGGTGAATGCCGGGATTGCCGTTGACGGTTGGTGGTCCTTCGTTAAACACCCACCGGTTGCTGGCGGGGCGCGATTCAATAGAACGCTTGAACGTGCCATGCTCCTTCCAGAAGGAGAGCACGTCGCGTTCCAACGCTGGATAATCAACACGTTCGGGAAGTTGAGGAAACATTGAACTGAGGGTCGGTTAACGTAAAAGCAGCCGGTTGGCAGCACGGCACGGCAAACCGGAACGGATGCAGCCGTAAGCAGCCAACGCAGAGCTGTTGAGTTTGAAAGGGGGCAATTCTACTGAATGACCGTGACTTCCGCAACCATTTGGCGATGGAATTTTACGGGAAAAATGACCGGAACCGCAGGTGTTACTAATTGGCATGGCTTGGCACGGGGTTCAGGCCCTGCTTCGGGGAAGTTTGCAGCCGCCACAACAGGAAGCCGTAGTATATTCGCGGCAATTCCCAACTACTGCATTCACAACGGAATTTGCCATGGACAATAGCAATCACACCGACTTGTCGCACCGATTTCCAGAGTTAAAAAATCCAGCAGAAGTGCTGGTTCGTGTTTCCGATGCCTTCGTCGCGCCGGAGTACGCGCGCGCAGGGCTTGGCTTGCTTCGGCGTGCGCTGCGCCAGCTTGGCCACGATGCACGATTCGGCCTCTCCACAGTGGTGACCGCGCCGGACCAATACACGAACATCATTGCCACGATTGCGCAATGGTGGTTTGTGAACTTCCACATTGCCGATGCCGAGCATCTGGAAGAAGGGGACGACGAGGAAGAGATCGCCCCGCCAGACCTTCCAGCAATTCTGGAACACCAAAAAGCAGAGCACGAAGAAGCGAAAGCTGAAGGAGATGATGACCAGGACGACGACGACGATGATGACGACGAGCTTGAGGTAGTGGAGGCAACCTTCTACCAAGTGGGAACCTTCCTGCTGGACAGCACCATCATCCCGCACGAAACCATCTTCGACCGCGAGGACAACATTGATTGCTACGCCTACGATTATCCCGATAACCGCATCGAGGCGGAACGATTCTACTACGCACGGTTGGTATGGGAGCCGGAAGACTTGGCGAACGAAGATCTGGTCAACGCCTTGATGTCCGCCGCAAATTTTGTGCTGACCCACTATGCCGAGGATATGCCCTTCGCCGAATTCCACGATACCGACCTTGCCCAAGTGATCCTGGATGAAGCATTGGCCGAGCGGGTGATTGGTGCGGCAGATTTTGGCGATGTGGTGGTGATTGATCCAAATGACCCAAACGCCGAGTAGCCCTCTTGCGCAAAAAAATTGGCTCTATCCCGCAAAAGGGGATAGGGCCAATGCCATATATGGGCAGTTGAGAGGCCAAGGGGGGAAGCGGAACGTTCCGCAGCCGTGATTACCCGCTGCCCCGTTTGCCAGCTACTTCCGCCGCTCGTTTGCCAGCGCGGTGTTGATCTCCTTAAACATGGCATCCCACGTGGCATTGCGCGATTCGGGAGACTCGCTGGTGTTAAACTCGCGCCCCTGAATTTGGCAGATAAAGTAGGCCGCCAAATCCCGCACGGCATAATGGTACTGGCGGAAGATTGGTGCTTCCGGTCCCAATGCCGTCAGCGGCGTTGGGTTGTCCAGGTCCTTAATAAGGTGCGGGATTGCCGCTTCGCCGAACTTGACAATCGTTTCGCCAAGTCTGGAGAGATGTCCCCCGGGAAGTGCCCACCAATGGTGCATGAACGCGCCATCAATTGCTTCGCAGTAGATTTTGATCATCCGCTGGTCCGGGGCTTTGCCAAGCATCAGCAACAGCTCGTGGGCAAGCACCCGAAGGCGGTGATCTCCCCGCTCCGATTTTGTGATCTTCTCAAGATCTTCCAGTGCTTTTGGCCGTTTCAACAGCCGCTCCGCTTCGCCGCGTGTGAACAGGGCATCCACCGATGTCCCCTGTAGTTCTTCGCGCATGGTTCCAAGACAAGTGGTCGCCATAGCCGTACAATGACAGTCTGATTGATTACTGTGGGGAAAGAATCTACAACAGCGGTCTATCCTTTTCCAAAAGATTGTTTGCCAAGCTGATAAATTTTCCAAATTGCCGAGACCAATGCCAGCCCTAACACATTATCTGGTTGTTGACTTTGAAGCCACTTGCTGGGCCGGGGGCGAGCAGCGGAGCGAGGCAGAAATTATCGAGTTCGGCTGCGTGAAATTGCTTCGGAATGGGCTGCAAGAAGATGGCGATTTCCAGAGTTTTGTTCGCCCCGAACGCCACCCCAGGCTTAGCGACTACTGCACCCGCCTTACCGGAATCCGCCAGCAGGATGTTGACGCTGCCGGATACTTCAGCGCGGTGATGCCCAAATTTTTGGAGTGGCTGGGCCCGCCCGCTGCCGTCACGTTCTGCGCGTGGGGATCGTACGACCGGTTCTTGATGCAGCAATCCTGCCGGTTCTACCGCTTGCCATATCCATTTAGCACGGAGTTTGTTGATCTCCGCTTGGAGTTCCGCGACCGACTTGCGGGGCGGATAGTGCCAATGCCGCAAGCAATGAAAATGCTGGGGCTGGAGGACCACGGCCCCAAACACTCCGCCATTAACGATGCCCGCAACGCCGCCCGCATCTGGCGCGAGCTTCTGGCAGGGTAAAAATTGGAAGGATAGAAGATCGTTGAACATTTCCAACAGAAACTCCATGCCCAAAAATCTTGCAACCCTTCCCACCGATACTCTGGAGCAACAGCTGCGCAGCCAGCACCGTTGCGCCGCCATTGCCGGGGTGGATGAAGCAGGCCGGGGGGCACTGGCCGGCCCGGTGGTTGCCGCGGCGGTGATCCTTCCCGTTGGATGCCTGCCGGAAGGGGTTCGCGATTCCAAACTGATTCCGGAGCAGGAGCGGGAGCGGCTGTACGACCGTGTGATCCAGCAAGCAGTGGCGTGGGGAGTTGGCATTGTGGACCCGGCGACGATTGACCAAATCAACATCCTGCGTGCCACGTTTGCGGCAATGCGCCAAGCGGTTCAAAGCCTGGCGATCCCCCCCGATGCGGTGCTGATTGATGGGCGCGACAATCTGGAGTTCGGAATCCCCTCGCAAGCCATTATCGGCGGCGATCGGCTTTCGGTTTCCATTGCTGCTGCAAGCATCCTTGCCAAAGTCACCCGCGACCGGATCATGCGTGAGGCGCACCAGCACCACCCGCAATTCGGCTTCGACCAGCACAAAGGATATGGCACGCTGCGGCATCGCCAAGCAATCCAACAGTATGGCCCTTCCAGCATCCATCGCGCCACTTTCCTGAAAAACTTCCTGCAGGGGAAGTTGGAGTTCGCCGGGGAGTAAGATGGAAAGATGAGGGGAAGCGCATCGAAAATGGAGGGTGAGTAAAGAGAGATTGAGCAAGTAGAGATTGAACAACCGGCGCAGCACGGAACGCATCCGCCGCGCCCGTTGGTCCGCACAGCAACTGAGAAATGTTCGGCAACTAACCAGAGATACCGCCTTGTTTATCAACGGACGCAACGCAGTCTTGGAAGCCCTTCGGTCGGGGAAAGGGTTGGAGAAGATTTTCATCATGTTTGGCTCGGAAGGGGAGCCTGTGAACGAGATTCGGGCCGAGGCAAAACGGCTTGGGGTCCCCTGCATCGTGGCCGACCGCAAGAAGTTCCTTCAGATGGAGAAGGATATCGGATTGGGGACACGCTCGCAAGGGATCATCGCCCAACTGCGCGAGGTGGAGTATGAGGATATCGAGGCCGTGGTGGAGAACGCTTGGATTGATGGCCGCGCGCCGCTGGTGGCCGCCCTTGACGGCATCACCGACCCGCGCAACATGGGGGCCATTATCCGCTCGGCAGAATGCGCCGGGATTGATGGCCTTTTCTTCGGCAGGCGCAACTCCGCCATTGTCAACGATGTGGTGATGAAAACCAGCGCCGGCGCGGCCAACCACCTTCCGTTGGATCGGGTGGCCAACTTGGGCGATATGCTGCTGCGGCTAAAAAAATCCGGCCTTGCCATTGTGGGCTTGGATGGCAGCGCGACCGCATCCTACACCGAACACGACTTCACGGCCCCAACGGTGATTGTTGTTGGAAGCGAAGGGGAGGGGATTGGCACCCGCACAAAAAATCTGTGCGATGCCCTGATCTCTATTCCAATGCGCGGGCAAGTCACCTCGCTGAACGCCTCGGTTGCTGCCGGCGTGGTCTTCTTCGAGGCCCAACGCCAGCGGCAAGCCAAGAAGTAAAAAAAGAGGGAGGGGGGAATGGCCGGGCCGTTCCCCTTGCTTCCCATTTCCCTTGCTTCCCATTCTCCCCCTCGCTCCCCGTTTCTCGCCCCCCCGTCACGGCCTTTCCTTCACGTTCTGTGAATCGGTTTCACACACTCCCCTTATTTCCACCACGATTTCCGCTGCAACCGCTCTGGCACGGTCTTGGAGCCTTTTTACGGAAGCGACACGAAACCTTCATTGAAAACCTGGGAGCCACGTATCGTCTTCAAGTTCTTCTACTTCCTGCAAGGCCAAGCTACTTGGTCATCGTTCAACAAATCAATCGGAGAGAGAAGACCAATGAAGAAGATCGCAGTAACCGCCGCCGTGGCACTGTTCTTTGTTGCGATTGCAACAACCGCCAGCGCGCAAGTAACCGGGGTTCCAACCATCAACAGCGTGTACGACCAGCTGCGGAAGCAGACGGCCTACGCGGTGGAGATGCGGGGGAACCAAGTGGTGCTTCGCGATCGGGACAATGGCAGTGAAGTTGTTTGGCTGCAACAGGTTTCGCCGCAATGCGTGAAGGTGGAGGGGGAAGTGGGGAATATCCACGACGCTGCTTCGGCAACGCAAACGCTGGCCCGGATGTCGCTGTTGAATTTCAGTTCTCGCGTTGGAACATGGAGCCTTGATAACGGTTCGGGGGCAATCACGATGTCGCATAATCTGAACCCCCGCTTCCTTTCGGTTCCGGCGATTGCCAACACCGCGCTTCTGTGCTGCGACGCTGTTCGCCGCACACGGCTGCTCTGATTGGCAACCCATTAGCGAACGCTACGATGATGACGATGCCTGATGCCTTGACCTGATGCTTTTGTTGATTTGTTGGTTGTTCATGACACGTTGACAACACGGGGGCGGGATCCATTCTCTGCCCAAGATTGATGAAGGATTGCCAATCCGTTGGCCGGTTCTTGTGGCTCGCTTCTATTTTATGGAGAGAGAGAGCCAGAGAGGGCAAGCCACAACCGCTACAGGGTTGGCAACTCCGCATTCTTCAATCGGTTATTGTTGTTTTTAGCTCACGTTGGGCAAGCAATGGTATCCTTCCCCTTGTCAACAGATTTGCACTGCTTTACCACCGCGTTTGCGTTGCTCCACCGTCCCCGCACAGAACCGCCCATGCTGTTGCGCCGCCGATTGCGGCCCACGGCAGCTTCCAATAGGCATTCCTTCCATTCTCATAACTGACGGCATGGCGGCCTTCGGGCTGCCCGAGAGCGGTGTATGGCAACATACAGTAGCCTTATGGGGAAAGGCCCCGCAGTAATCATCGTCCCTAACCGGAGTTCCAGAGGCAATCGGCGTTGTTGTTGGATGCCATGAGAGAGAGAGCAAGAGAATCACGAGGCCAACAACAATGCAGGACGCGACGGCCACCATTGCCCATTGTGTACGCGATGGCCATTGCCGCCCCGAATGGCGTCTCTAGTTCTGTGGAGCGTGATGGATAGAGGCCTCTATCCGCTGGCGGTGTTCCGCGCAGCACGCAATCCACGGCTGACGTTGTGTTCGGCATGAAGCGGTTTGCAGCCACCCACCCAACGCCCGGGTTGCAAACCAAACAATGGGAAGCAGAGCAGCCGCCAGTGACCTAAGCACCACAATTACTTTTTTACTATCGAACCGCCCAGGGAACGGAGTGCATTATCTCCGGTTTCTGGGCGGTTGTTTTTTTGCCACCTCTGCCAAGGTTGCACAGGAGCCTGCCCGGCTCCGTTGGTCGGGGCATTGTAACACTTCCAACGCCCTGGAGTCTTTATCTTCGGCCTGCAATACTCTACTCATTACGTTGCCCTTTTGCACCGCGCTATGCTTGGGCAACAGAGTATTGCCGGTTGATGATTGCTCGGCACTGTTCGGAAAGGCATGGTTCCCCTTTCCCGTTGGCTGCTTTGCCGTTATCAACCAGCCCCCCCAACCAACTTGTGGCATGATGTGGATTGCGCAACCACCTGCCACGCTGCCTATCCATTCAACCAATGGCCAGACCTCCGATGGAACCAAACCACGGAGAGGGGACGCAGTCGCGGCGTGACATTCACGACCAAGCGTTGTTCGCCCGTTTTTGCGGTGGAGATCAAGGTGCGTTTCGGGAACTCTATTCCCGATACGAACGCCAGCTGTTGCTCTACTGCCAATACCTGTTAGGGGACGCGGACGACGCGCAAGAAGTCTTCCAAGAGACATGGCTGCGTGTGCTGAACGTTTCAAGAAAAGGGGAAGATGTGGAGCATTTCCGCGCCTTGCTGCTGAAGATTGCCCGCAACACGGCGCTGAAGCATCTGGGGCGGCGGAAAAACCAAAACCAGCATATCCCCCTCAGCATTTTTGATCCCGAAGGGGAGCGTCTATCCGGCAGTCCCGAAGGCTACAACGAGCTTGATGAGCTTGTCACCAAGGCGTTGAGTAAACTTCCGGTTGCCCAGCGTGAGGCCTTTGTGCTGCATGCGATGCTGGGATACACATTCCATGAAATTGCCGAGATGCAAAACTGCACGATGACCGGAGCCAAAACCCGTGCGTTCCGTGCCCGTGCGCATCTTCGCAAACTCCTTTCCAGCTGGTTGGCGTTGTCGGAAGATGATTCCATCCCCAGCGATTCGGAATTGGAAGAAACCATAACCCGATAAAGACTCGAAACCCCGATTTATCAATCAACGGCTACGATGAACACGGCTGATCTTATCACATCGTTCTTCAACAATGAGCTTAACGCCGACCAGGAACGCCAGTTCCTTCTTTCGGTGGCCGCAAGCGATTCCATGCGGCTTGGGCTAAAGTCTCATGTCATGCTCGATAAAATCCTGGCCGATAACGCCAGCGAGCTTCATATCTCCGACTCGGTCCGCAACACCATCTTCGCCGAAGCCGAAGCGGTGCTTGCCAGCAACGGAGCAAGCAGCGGCGGGGGGAGCGCGATTGCAGGAAAAACCGGGGGAGCATCCTGGTTCCAAGCGATGCGCGGGGTCTTCTCCGCAAAACTTGCTGCTGGCGGAATGGCCGTGGCCCTTGCCGGGTTTGGGCTTGGCTACGCCACCCATTCCCAGCTTGCCGACCCGTCGGAAGCCACTTCGCCGGTGCAGTCAACGCTTTCAGTCCCCACCACTCTGCGGGATCAATCGTCTGCTGCGCCGGTATCTTCTGTGTCACCTTCAACATCCTCCATTGCTGCGCCTGCCGAATCGGAACGCGCCGACGCAGCCAAGCCAACGCTCCGCCGCCCCGTTGTTGGGAAACGGAGCCAGCGGGTCAACTCCATTCTGCCAGCCAAGCAGCAGCTATCCGAGCCGACCTCACCTCAGCTGCCGGAAGTCCCGGCACTGAAAGAAGGGGGGCAACTGCTGCCGGCCACAACCGACACGCTGAATAACCAAACGTCGGTGACCAGCTACGACGGCTTGCAAAACCCGATCCCATCGGCGAATGTTCGGGTGAACCAACGGAAGCCGAACCGCGATTCCAGCAACCCAAAACAGCAAGAGCAAACCACAACACCATGACCGAATGGCAGGCGTTCCGGCTTGGTCAGCAAGGCCGCCGCTGGGACAGGCTGTTCATCGTCGTGGGTGTGTTGCTGTGTGTGGCGTTGGATGCTGCGGCGCAGCCCGCCGAACCAAAAGACTATCAATCGTCGGTGGGGGATTCCTCCCTCCGGCGATTTCGTTTTGGTGTGGCTGCCGGTCCGCAAGTTTTGCTGTACGATCCGTTGGACGTGTATCGAACCGGAGAAGGCTGCGGAACCTTCGTTGGCGATGTGGTCCGCACCGCCGGCCGCCTCTATCTGGAAACCCCGACCGATTCCCTTGAACAATTCTGGCTTACCTCCGCGCTGGTCGTCCGCGACCTTTCGGCCCGCATGAACGCCACCCCCGTTGCCTACCCCGTTCGCAAGCCTGGGGGAGGGGAGACAGAGGTGGTGAAACAGGACCGAATGGAGATGAACTTGCTGAGCGTTGGCGCGCAAATCGGCCTGCTGTGGGAGGTTGCTCCAAACTGGCGCGTGGGGGGCGCGCCAACCATCGCATGGCTAAGCAGCAGCGGGCAAACGCAAACCGAGCATATCATCGAACCGCTTGGCTATGTCTTCTCCGAAACCAATGGCGAAACCCGCCCGGTTGCGGGGAACAGGGTGGGGGTGAACCCGTTTCAGTTCGATTTCTCCCTGTGGGGAAGTGCCCGATTCCCGATAGGGTCCCACTTGGCGTTGCAGCCAGAGCTTGGGGTGACGTTCCCGCTGGTTTCCTACAGCCGTGATGTTCAATGGAAGAGCATTGCCCTAACCGCCGGGATTGGCATCACCTACGAACTGCTGGTGAAACGGGAGCTTCCGCCACCGCTTCCCCCCATTGCCGATCCTGATCCGCCACAGCCACCGCGTCAACCAGTTGCCACCGGCGCGCAGCCCTATTTGCAAGCCACCATCGCCGCCCGCGGGATTGATGCCGAGGGGAAGGAGTACGAAAATCCGATCATCGAGGTGGAGGAAGCCCTTTGGTCGGAAAGCATTCCGATCTTGCCATACGTCTTTTTCGATAGCGGTTCGGCAGCGATTCCCGGGCGGTACCGGATGCTGAATGGACGTGAGGCTGCGGCGGCATTTTCGGCCGACTCGTTGATTGGTGTCACGGCGTTAAGCCTGCATCAGCAGGTGCTGAACGTTGTTGGGCAGCGGTTGCAGCAAAACCCTGGGGTGAACCTTTCGGTGGTGGGCACACGCTCGGGTGATGAATCCGCCAACCCCACCGACCAGCTAAGCCGCCAACGTGCACTTGCCGTGCGGCGGTATCTAACAACCGTTTGGGGGATTGATTCGGCGCGGATTGCCTACACCGCTGCGCCGCGCCCGGCTTCCCCTTCCAGCGAGGAAACGGCGGAAGGGCGGCAGGAAAACCGCCGCGCCGAACTTGTGTTCAGTGATGAAGCCTTAAACGCCCCCGTGGTGATTCGCCGGATGGCGCGGGTTGCCACCCCTCCGGCGGTCTTCTTCTATCCTGAATTCATCAGCGACAGCTCCATTGCCCAGTGGACCATCACCGTCAGGCAAGGGAGCAAAGTGCTGCTGCGGTTCGATGGCGACACGGCAACTGGGATGATGCAGCAGCGGAAGCTCTGGTCCTTGTCGGATCTTCGGCTTACCCGCGATTTCACCCCAATCACCTACCACCTTTCCGCCCGTGACGTAACCGGGCAGGTGGCCGAAGCCGAAGGGAAGTTCCAGGTTGCCGAGCGGCGCAGAAGTCGGGAAGAAGGGCAGACGGAGGTGAAGGAATTCAATATCGTTGGGTTCAATTTTAACCAGGCCGAACTGCTTCCCCGGCACTACTCGCAGTTGCAGGAGATTGCGCGCCAAATTGGCCCGGGCGCGCAAATCCAGGTTGATGGCTACACCGACCTTATTGGCGACCCCGACCGCAACAGCCGCTTGGCAACCCAACGCGCCGATAACGTTCGCGACGCGTTGAACGGGATGATTGTGCGCGGCAACGCGCCCCGCCCTTCCGCCATTGCCTCGGTTGGCCACCTCCCCGCCGAGCACCCCTACGACGACTCCCTCCCCGAAGGAAGAATGCTAAGCCGCATGGTCCGATTAACCATAAGCTGGCAGATGAGTGGGGGGGAATAAAGGGCATTGCTCCCGATAGTCGTTCGATAAATTCCCAAATGTTCGCGGGCCGAAACAGCAGCAATGGCTGTGTGTTCTTCATTTCGCATATTCGGGCGGTCTCCCTCTGTGCGAACACATCAAGAACATACCGCAACCCAACGATTGATCCTCACGCTGCCGCATCTGTTCCGGCTGCTGCTACTGGTCCTTGCTGGCATTGCCTTGCCGGCGATTGCCCATGGGCAAACGGATTTTTGGCTCCATCGCGCAATTGCCGAGCGGGGGCTTACCAGCAGCAACACCCAGGTGGCGTTGGATGCTTGGGGGAACACCCACGCGGTGTGGGGATCGAACGACCAGGACCGGTCCGGCGTCCAGCTTTTTTACTCCAGCGATGCCACCGGAACCTTCAGCCAACCGCTCCAGTTCACCGATGCGTCCAACGGCGTGGTGTTCGACTCGGCAGCGATTTCCACTTCTCCGTTCCAGTTCCGGCTGGATAACAATGGCGCGGTCCATGCCGCTTTTATCGCCAACCGGCTGAACCACCTCTACCTGTTTTATACCACCAATCGCAACCCTTCAACCGGAAAGCCCGGGCGGTTCCCCGCTGCCGATTCTTTGGCCGAAGTTACCCGCTACGGCTTGGCCGTTGACTCCGCCGGCGTGGCCCATATCGTCTGGGTTGAGGAGTTCCCGGCACGCTACGACATCCGCTACCATTCCTCGCTGGATCCCCCCGCGGTCAACACGCTGATTGCCAGCGTCCCTTGCGCTTGCCGCGTGGGGGACCCTTCGGTCAGCGTTGGGAGCAACGGGGTGGAAGTGGTGTTCCGCGCCGACAGCGGATCGCTCTACTATCTGCGCAAGCCGCCAACAGGGTCGTTCGGGGCGATCACGCTTCTCCCAACGCCACAGTACGACCGCACACGCTTCGCCAGCGGCACGGGTGACCTTCGTGTGGCTTCGGCGGTGGACGCATCGGGCACGCTCCATATCCTGCAACCTCACTTCGACGCGACCGCGGGCCACCGCTTGCTCTATCTTGATAACGCCTCCGGCAGTTTCAACTCCTTCTTTCTCACCAGAAAATCCGACACCTCGGCCCGCACGTTTGCGCTTGCATCCGATCATCAGCGCGAGCAGCTTGGCGCGGTCTGGACGCAGCATCCTTCCCTGACCGCTGGCGGCAGCACTGCCGTGCAGATGCTTGCGCGAACCTCTCCTTCGGCTTGGTCCGCGGTTGGCACGCCAACGAATCTGAATGCTGTTTCGGTCGGCTCCTATCCGTTCCGTTTCTCAACCTCATCAATCTTTTTGCGGGATGGGCGGATGGTGGTTGGCGGGCTTCATGGTTCCGACAGCATCCGCTGGAATCCAGCATTCTACGACCGGGCCTCCATTGCCCCAACCATCAGCTATCTGCTCCCCGATGCCGCGGCCCCGGGGATGAACGTGGTGGTGGAAACCTACGCCCCCTACCGCCAACAAGGGAGCTTTGGCCAGGATGGATTCCAGCCCGGCACGGCGGAGCTTCAGTTGCTGAACCCGCAGGATAGCAGCCGCGTGATTGTTGGCCCAACGGTGATTAGTTGGAACGGGCGGCTTGCCTCAACCATGCTGTTTCTGAAAGCTGGCGCAGCGGTTGGTGCGGTCCCGGTGCGGATGCGGGTTGGCGCAGCGTTCAGCAATGTGGATACTTTTTTTGTGGTGAAACCGCAGCAGCTTGGCGGACCTTCCGGACAACTTTCCGGCGGGGGAGTTCTTGGCTCGGGGGGGATGTTTGGCGCGGCGCGTTCGCGGCGTGGGGTGCTGGTTGTGGACTCGCTGATCCTGCTTGGCGGCGCGTTCACTGTTGACACCAGCGACACGGACCCGGCAACCCCGGGCAATCAAGGCTTCCTTCCGGTGACGATTCTGTCGCGTGGAAGGGTAAGCATTGCTGCGTCGGCAACGCTCTCGGTTTCGGCTCCCAATCCCGTCTCGGGTGTTCCTTCTGGCGTTGCCGGACCCGGCGGCGGTGGTGGTGGATCGGGAGGGCAGATCGGTGGGGGATCGGGCTACACCGGCGGCGGCGGTGCTGGCGCATACTTGCTGACAAATGGGGATGGTGAATCGCCTGGAAGCGGCGGAAACCGCTCCGGATTCTGGAGCGGCGGAAGCTCGTTGAACGGCACTCCAGGCGGCGCAACGTATCCGAACGCCACCTCGGGCGGGGGAACGGGCCACCCGTTTGGCGCGTCGGCATGGTACGGGCGTATCAGCCGGAAGGAGACAGTCGAAAAAAATATTGGTGGATATGGCGGCGGTGCTGGCGGCGCGCTCCCCCTTTCCACCGGTGACCTTTCGTGGGGTGGCGGCGGCGGCGCGTTCGGAACGCCTGGCGGGGATGGCGATAACTTCGGGAAAGATAGCAGCGGCGGCTACGTTGTTGGGTCCTCACCGTTGGTTCCAATCGCGGGGGGAAGCGGCGGCGGCGCGGCGTTTGCGCCCCCAACCAACACCGCCAACGGTGGCGGCGGCGGCGGCGCGTTGTTGCTGGTCTCGTTCGGGTCGCTCAATCTTGCTGGGCGCATTGCTGCCAACGGTGCGGATGGCGTTGGGAATCAAGGATTGCTTGGTGCCAGCGGTGGCGGCGGCGGTGCTGGCGGCGCGATTCTGTTGGCCGCAAAAAGGGATATCAGTTTGCCCGGGCTGGCTCCGTTATCGGCGCGTGGCGGGCAAGGGGGGATTGGAGCAACCGGGGGGAACAACGGCGGCAACGGTGGCGAGGGCCGCATCAGAATTGATGGACGAACAGCGCAAAACCCCGGCATCACCCCAACCCCAGCCTACCGTGGCCCGGCATTGATTGGAAGCGGTGGGGTGCAATCGCTGCCGGGCCAAAAGGTGACGGGGAGCGGAATGCCCGGGGCCACCATCCATCTGTTTTCCCGCTCGGAATCAACCCCGTGGAATTACTCAGGACCGCTGGTGGCCACCGTCGGGAGCGACAGTTTGTGGAGCGTCACTCTTGGGAATGATCTCAACCCCGGCCCGCTGTTTCTTGTGGCGATGCAGCGCGTTGCCAACGCAAGCCGTGAGGAATTCCGGATGGAGCCGGAGTGGGTGATGTCGCCGGCGGCGGGGGGCATTGCCGGGCGCGCAGCGGTTGCGCCGCTTCCCGACACGGTTGATGTTGGCTGCATCCGTTTCGACAGCTGCGGTACGTACAGCATCCCCATCAAAAACATCGGCGATTACAGCGACCTTCTGATCCGCGACGCCTGGATTACTGGCGACACAGTGTTTACCGTGGCTGGGCGCGATGGAGTGATCCTTGCCGGGGCAACCGGAAGCATCCGGGTCCGCTTCTGCCCCGATAGCAGCAAGGCCTTTTCCGCCACACTCACGATTCTCACCAACGCCACCCCCGACACGCTCCGGACGATTGTGCTGCGGGGTTGCGGATTGTCGGGAATCCTGACTTCTACCGAAGCCACAATGCAGCTGGGTCAACGCTGCCCCGGCGTGTGCGTGGACACCACCATCACTTTCCGGAACGTTGGAAACGCCGCGCTGGAAATGGAGCAAATCGTTGGCGATAGCATCCGCATGACCGTGGAAGTCTTGTCCGGCATCAGCTTCCCAAAACGGCTGGAGCCGGGGGATTCCGTCACCGTTCGGTTGCGCCTGTGCCTGCGCCGGATTGACGTGAACGGCTCGCGCATTTACGCACTCAGCAATGCCATCGAGCCGATCTACTCCGAACTGATTGTTTACGCCATCAACGCCGGCCCGGCCCCGATTGTGCCCGATGTTGTTGACTTCGGCAACGTCACGCTTCCGGCAACGGACCCTTGCATCACCCGCTCCTTCACGGTGAAAAATCAAAGCGCGATTTCTCCATTACGGGTGGTGATCGGGCAGGTGAGTTCGCCAGCGTTCACCCTGATTTCCCCCGCCACCCGCGACACCACAATCCCGCCGGAAGGGAGCGTTGAGCTTATCGGGAAATTCTGCTCCAACCAAGTCGGGACCTTCCGCGACACGCTGCGGTTCTCCTTCAGCTCCGGCGGCTGCACGCTTGATACGGCGGTGGAGTGGATTGGGACGGCTTCCTTCGTCCGCCCGCAGCCGAACGTGATTCGCCCGCTGATTGGCGACACGCTTCGGTTCCCGGCTTCCATCATCGGCATTGATCGCTACGTGGATTCGGTGATTATCCTGAACACCGGAAACGCCACCGCACGCATCCGCCCGCCGGCGCTAATCCGGGATGCCGGAACCGGAGTGGCGGAACTGGAGATAGACAACGTCACCCAGCCAATCTTCCCGTACGACCTTGAGCCAAACCAGAGCGTCGCAATCCGGCTGAACTTTGCGCCCACCGCCGCAGGGGAAAAGAAGGCGTTCCTTCTGCTGCAAGATTCCAACGGCTGGAGCGATACCGTGGTGGTGGTTGGGCGGGGAATTGCCTCCAGCATCCGGCTAACCCCCGCGCTGCTCGATTTTGGCGACGTGCGCGTTGGCTCCGTCTCTGATGAAAACATGGCGGAGGTGACGAACATGGGGGATGCCGTTGAAGAAGTGAAACGGGTGGTGCGTTCTGGCGACACCAGCGCAATCGTCCGCGCGGCGATTGCACCGGTTCCTCCGGTGGAGTTGCTGCCGGCCCAGGGGAATTCCCTGAAGCTGAGCTACCGGTTTGCTCCCGTTGCCGAACGTGAGTACGAGGCGTTCGACACGGTGGTGTTTGCTGCGCGAACGTCGCTTCGGCTGCGGGGGCGTGGGGTGCTGGAACACGCCGCTGCGGACCGCGACACGGTGGATTTTGGATGCCAGTTTGCCGGATCGCCGGTGGATTCCGCGAACGCCATCGTGATCCGCAACACCGGAACGTATCCCCTAACGGTGGATAGCCTTGCTGTGGTGGAAGGGGGGGAGTGGTTCCAGATCGTGGGGGGAAGCGCGGCAACGATACCCCCCCAGGGAACGGCTGCGTTCGCCCTTCGATACAGCCCACACACCGGACAGGCTTCCGGCAAAGTGCGGCTGTTCAGCTCGGCAGCGGAAGTGGTGGAAGTGCAGTTGCTTGGCGACCTCTGCGCCGATACTCGGCAGCTTTCCATCGCCGTTGCGGAAACTTCGGGGGCGATTGGGGAGACGGCAAACATCACCATCAGCGTGGAGCTTAGCCAGCCGCTTGACCGCAGCCTTCCGGTCAGCATGACGCTTGCCTACAGCGACGACATCATCACGCCGTTGTGGGATAGCGGGCCAATTCAGCAAGGGACGATTCCTGGCGTGGCGGTCAGCAGCGGAGGGGAAGGGGTGATGAAGATCAGCGGAGAGATACCGGCAATGACGGCCACCGGAACGCTGCTGAAAATGCCGGTGCGGGTGCTGTTGGGGGCCACGTGGTTCAGCCCGCTGCGGCTTACCAACGTTGCGGTGAAAGCCGCCGGGATTGGCCTGCACACCACCAACGCCCGACTGCTGGTGTTGGATTGCGACACCACTGGCGGCATCATCTTCCAGGGGAACTACGCGCTTAGCCAGAACACCCCGAACCCTTTCAATCCAACCACAACAATCCGCTATGAAATCGCCCGCCAGGATCGCGTGCGGCTTACGCTGTACGGCCCGATGGGGAACCAAGTGGCCACCCTATTGGATGAAGTCCAGCAGAAAGGGACCTACGAGTATCACCTGAATGCCAAAGGCCTTCCCAGCGGCGTTTACACCTACCAGCTGCAAAGCGGTCCCTTCCGGAAAACGCGGCGGATGGTGGTGATGGAATAGCCCGGGGGATCAATGCCGGAAATGCCGCATCCCGGTCAGCATCATGGCGATGTTGTTGTTGTTGGCGGCATCAATCACCTCCTGATCCCGCACCGATCCTCCAGGCTGGATCACTGCGGTTGCCCCGGCCTGGACCGCCTCCAGCAATCCATCGGCAAAGGGGAAGAAGGCATCGCTGGCAACGGCGCAGCCGCGCAGGTCCAGCCCTGCGTTTTGGGCTTTCCGCGCCGCCGTAATCGCGCTGTCCACCCGCGACATCTGCCCTGCACCAATCCCCAGCGTTCGGTTCGGGGCGGCGTAAACAATCGCGTTCGATTTCACGTGCTTGGCAACGCGCCAGGCGTACATCATCGCTTGCGTTTCCGCTTCGGTGGGCTGGCGTTCGGTAACGGTGCGGAGCGCGTCGTCCTGGACCAACGCGTTGTCGCGGCTTTGCGCAAGCAGCCCTCCGGCAACGGTGCGAAGCTCGGGCGCTGCGCTGTTAAGTTCGGCGGACAAGGCTTGGTAATCGGCGGCTATCAGCCGGCGGTCCTTCTTTTTGCGAAGCCGTTCCAGCACCTCTTCTGGATACTCCGGCGCAATCACTACCTCCGTGAAAATCTCATTGATTGCCAGCGCGGCATCCATATCCAGCGGGCGATTCACCGCAACAATCCCGCCAAAGGCTGATGTTGTGTCGGTGGAGTAAGCGTTCTGCCATGCTTCCAGAATGGTTGCCCCGCTTCCCACGCCGCACGGGTTGTTGTGCTTCACAATCACCACGGTTGGCTCCTCGAACTCCATCACCAATTTCGCCGCTGCGTCAATGTCCAGGATGTTGTTGTAGCTCAGTTCTTTTCCGTGCAGCTGCTGGAAGATGGTGTGGAAGCCTCCGTACAGGGCCGCGGTTTGGTGGGGGTTCTCGCCGTAGCGAAGCGTTTGCGCAAGGGGAAGCCCAAGCGTTTGCGGCGTTTGCTGGTTTGTGGCGGCGGCGGGGGAGGCGGTTTGGCTGAAATATCCGGCGATCATGGCATCGTAGCGGGCGGTGTGTTGGAACGCTTCGTGGGCAAGCTCCAGCCGGGTTGCGTCGCTTAAGGCCATTCCGCTGTTGGTGAGTTCTTCGATAATCGGGCCGTACCGCTCCGGGTTGACGATGATTCCGGTGAAGCGATAATTTTTTGCCGAAGCCCGCACCATTGCCGGCCCACCGATATCAATCTGCTCGATAATCTCATCGTGGGTTGCCCCAGGGGTGCTGGCCGTCCGCTCGAACGGGTAAAGGTTAATCACCACAAGGTCAATGGATTGGATTCCGTGCTGCTCCATTGCGGCGCGGTGGGTGGGGTCGTCCAGCCGTGCAAGCAGCCCGCCATGGACCATCGGGTGAAGCGTCTTCACGCGGCCATCCATGATTTCGGGAAACCCTGTGATCTCGCTGACATCCTTCACAGCAATCCCTGCCTCGCGAATTGTTCGCGCCGTTCCTCCGGTGCTGAGAAGCTCCACCCCAAGCTGTGATAACTGGGCGGCAAGTTCAACAATTCCGGTTTTGTCCGAGACGCTAAGAAGTGCGCGAGCGATGGTCTGCATGAAGTGGTTCTGTTGCTGAAAATGTTGGCATTGAGAAGCGGGCAAATATACTTGGCAACGGGCGAAGCGGCGTTCCGGCCAGACGTAAAGGCGTGCAACGTTCCGGCAACGGAACCCCGCGCCAGAAAACAGAACGACCGCAGAGCGAAGGGTGTCTCTGCGGTCGTGCGGTTTGGGGTTCGCTGGTTTTTGTGGTTAAGGGGGTGAGGCTGAGTAATGGCCGCTGCCTTCGCGCCCCCCTGCTTCACCCTGGCGGGCGAAGCGTCCCCCCAATGCTGGGGGGAAGAGGGTTTTAGAAAGATTGATTGTTCGCTGTTGCCCGGGGCATTGCTGCCGGTCCCTCTCCCAGCATTGGGTAGCGGCCCCGACCTCCGTCGGGATTGATAACAGGTCTTTAGTCTGCCGAAGACTGAAGATGACACCGAAGGCTAAAGACCTTCGGCTACCGCTCCCCGCAAGGCGGTGCTGGGTCATCGTTACCGCAATGCAACCAATGGAGTTTGCTCAACTTCCGGTTCGCGGTAGCGCAAAAATCCCGACGGATCCACCTGTTCGCCGTCAACAAGAATTTCATAATGGAGGTGCGCTCCGGTTGCCGCGCCGGTTGCGCCCACCCGTGCGATTACCTTGCCCCGCATCACCGTATCCCCGACCGCCACAATCAGTTTGGAGGCGTGGGCGTAGCGGGTGACGTAGCCGAACCCGTGGTCAATTTCAATGGTGTTGCCGTAGCCGTTCCGCCACCCGGCAAAGGTGACAATCCCGCCGTTGGCCGCAAGAATCTCGGTCCCGTGAGGCGCGGCGATGTCAATTCCGGTGTGCATTTTTTCGACCCCTTTAATCGGGTGAACGCGCATTCCGTAGGGGGAGGTGTAGCGGCCATCGCAGGGGATCATCAGCGGAAGTTGGTTGTTCATCCGGCGATGCTCGCCCACCAGAACCAGCATCTCATACAGTGCCTGTTGGTAGGTGATAACCTTCCGCAGCAGCGTCACCGAATCGGAGGTTGGCGCGGGGGCGGGGGATTGGGTAAGGCGGATGATCCCTTGGATTTCTTCCTCAAGCTCCATCATCCGCTGGCTTGCACGCACCCCAACCGGCTCGGGAATGGATTGCGCGATTGTGCGAATGCTTGCCGAAAATTGCTCGGTTGCCAGCACTGCCGAATTGCCGAACGAAGCCTTCCCCCAAAATCCTGCCGAAGCAAATGCAGTGGAGAAGTGCGACACCAGCAACACCAAGCTGCAAACGAACAAAGCAAATGATAGCAGTAACGTATCCCTACGTAATCTCATGCGGTCTGTGTGATTGTTGGTCCGTGTTGCACTCCGGCTTGTGGCATTCTGCCCTTGCCCGAAATGCTGGACCTTGCGGTAGAAAAAAAAGCGGTGGCGGAGATAGCCGCCCTGCGTTGAATGCGGTGCGAAGAAAGGGCATCCGGCGGGCTTGGCCAATTAATTTTCCGTCATTTTTCTAGTATGACAGGACTGTAATCGAAACGGAGCGGTGGGAAGCAAGTCCGGCATCCCAAAAACCTTGCAAAATCAAGGATTCAGGGCCTTGCACCGGTGTGCAAATGAAGAGGGTAAGCCATGGTTTATGAAAACGTAACGAAGGGGAAAACCAGCCGAATCTTCTGCCCGCACGCTTCGGGGAAGGGGGGAAGCGGGAGAGAGGTTCTTTCCAAGCGGTGGCTGCGCGAAGGGATTCCGCAAGGTGCACCGCCGCAAGGGAAAGGGGGTGCACCAGCTTTATAGAGGGGGTAGCAAGCCCTGCAATCTCCCCAGCAATCCGGCAGTTTTTTAGCAACCTCTGCGGCACGCCGCCAAACGGCCAAGAAAAACTGCGCAGCCCCCAATTATTCCCTTGCCATCCCTTGTAACGCGCAATAACTTAGCCCCCGTTGTTACCCCCGTATCTGCTTCGGTAATAACCTCAGCATCGGTAGCATTTCGTGCTTCTCCCGTGCTACCCCTTCTGAATTTCCAAATAAGATAACAGCATAACCAATAACTGTGTGAGGAGAATCGCAATGTTGAGACCACAAATTCCTACACTACGTGCAGCATCAAGAATCATAGTATTACTGATGCTCATCGGATCTGCCACTACGGTGCAACTGCAGGCAATCAATCCCTGCTGGGAGGAAGTTAAACACCTAGAACTTGTACAACCCTATCCAGTATATGTTGATACTTGTTTAGTAAATCAAGGTACGCAATGGATCTTTTCACTGTATGCTAAACAAGACTTTGAATTTGTATTCCGTGTTGCTACTCGAGTGAATTCAACCCCACTAATTCCAAATGATTCTACCATAGAGATTACCTGGAATGATATTAGTACAGAATATTCGGCAATACGTTCAATGTTATCAGATATAGAAAATAAATTTGGCAGTTTTTATATGAGAAGAAAATATCCTTCAGATACTAGCGTTGTGTTAGCTAATGTGTATTTAGTTCGATTTTCCAATTATGTCAAAATAGATTCTGTCCTTAATACTGTTCTGAATGCCAACGTTTTTGCTGAGGTTCGTTATGAGCTTGTTGATGCTACGTTAGATGTACCAAACGATCGAGGTCTATTACCATTAGAGCCTGATCTCAGCCTTCGTATAGAAAATCCACCAGCAAGTAATGAGAATGATTTTTGGAAGAATTATTCTCGCAAAGTAGATGCCCGGTCAGGAACCTACATCTACCGCCTTAGCGCGGCAGGGCGCGAGCTATCACGCACGATGCAGGTCGTTCATTAATTACACAACATCAGGCCAGCCTTGTTCAAGGCTGGCCTGATGCTTTTTTTTTCAGGGAGAAATGAGCAATGAATAGAGGACAATTAACACTGGCACTCTTCTGCTATTTCTGTTGTTGTACTGCGATTACTGCCCAACAGCCAACATTATTGTGGGGGCGAGGGGCTCATGCTTTTTCTATTACTGGAGTATCCTATAGCTCAGATGGCTCAGAACTGTATTGCGTGAGTAGTGTTAGCCGTGCCATATTTCGTCATGATGCTCAGAGTGGGTTGTTGAAAGGAATACTCCATGATGATGAGATGGTGATAGGATTTGATCCTGGTTTAGTGGATTTCTCTGGAGATGGAAGATATGTAGCCTATACAACAATACGAGGAGAGGTAGTTTGGAGAGAAATGCCTTCAGGACGGTTGCTGTACCGATTTTCTGATCCTCAGAAATTCATTGGAATAAATGTGCGTTGCTCTCAAAATGGACAATACCTTGCGACATTAAATTCTGATTCGACAATAAAAGTTTGGGATACTAAAACAGGGAAGGAGTACTATACCTATAAGTTGAAAACGTCCGCATATGCTGATTTTTCAATAACATCTAATGGGCAATATTTAGCAGTTGAAAAGCCTCTGACGGTGATTATTATGGATATGGTTGCTGATACTGTTAAATGGCAAGCAGATCTTCGTGAATTTCATTTTGCTGGGGAACACCCATTTTTGCAATTCAGCCCTGACAATCAAAGTCTAATGGTTAATTTTGATCATAACAGTTTAATGTATAAAGTTGATGATGGAAGAATTATATGGAAACGCTCGGAGGTAGGCTTAGGTATAGGAAGACCTCGATTTTCAAGGGATAACAAGTATGTTATTAGTGGCGCATCACAGCAATCTGAGCACAATAACAATTATTATGGATTAATAGTCTATACTGTACAAGCAGGAAGATATATTGGAATATATAATTCTCGTCGAGGCAGGACTTCAACAGTATCATTTTCGCCAAATTCATCAAGGTTGACTCTTGGAGGAGATCTCCATGGTGATTTATATGAATGGGATATTACGGCAGATACGTTTGTTCGTGATTATAACGAATATGCTAATGGAGATATAGCCTTTTTAATGAATGACACTTCTCTAATTGCTATTAATGGTGTAGAAGGAACAACCATCTACAGCACAAACCCCACATTCAAGCAATCTATCCATACTGGTGTTCCTAGTGGTAGTTCCTCAGCCGTCAACCCCTATGATAGCAGCATTGCTTATGGTAGTAATTACCTGAAAAATTATGGGTATCTACTGTTTTATGACCTTGATAGCTTAAAAATAGAGCAGCCTTCTGGTGGCGTTTACGCAAATGATAAAATCTTCTGGGATCAGTTTATCTACGACCTCACGTTTTCTGGCGATGGAGCATACCTTGCGGTTGCTTCCGAAGGGAGGGTGGTGCTGTGCGATGGGCGCGCACGAACCATTATTGCCCCACTCCCCAGCGATTCCCTCCGCTTTACCTCCGTCAGCTTTGCTCCCGATAACTCCATGCTGGCTGCGGCCAACAACAGCGGTGGGTTCGTCAGCCTCTGGAACCCCGCCACCCAAGAACCCCTTCCCCCACTCCGTGCCTTCGATGATTCGGTTCGCATTGCCCGATTCTCCAGCGATGGCAAGCTCCTTGCTGCGGTCGGCAACGATAGCACCATCCGCATCTTCAACGTTGCCGATTGGCGTTTGCGGCGCATCCTTCGCGGCCACACCGGGCGCGTCAACGATATTGCCTTTGCCAACGGAGTCAACCGGCTTGTCTCGGTCAGCAGCGATCAAACGGTGCGGGTCTGGGATGCAGAAACGGGGGAGGCGATTGCGGTGAACCGTGAGATGTCGGAGTATTATTACAACGTGGCGATATCGCGGGATAATCGGTACATCGGGGTGGGGGGCGTAAGCGGGGTGTATCTGTTCAGCGCGTCAAGCTCACTGGGGGTGGAACGCAAGGATGAGCAGCCGGTGGTGCTTCCGATGGAGTTGCGCCCGAACCCTGCATCGGAGCGTTGCGCGTTGAAGTTAGGGATGGAGTGGCTTGGGGAACCGAACCCGAAGGTGAGGGTGATGGATATGATGGGAAGGAGCTACAAGGTGGGGATAGCGGTGGGGTCATCGTTGGAGGCGGGTGTGGTGGTGGAGTTGGAGACGGGGGAGCTATCGGCGGGATACTACGTCATTGAAGTGGCAGGCCGCCCAGGCCGAAGCGTGGGAAGGCTGATGGTGGTTCGTTAGGCGGTTGTTTGGGGAAGGGGGCGGGGCTTGCAAACAGAACCACACATTCCCCCCAGCACCTTGTTCCGTAGATTTGCGGGCAAACACCGAAGAGTTTATGCTGCTTGCCGCGCTTCAGTTTAGTCCAGTTTTGGGGGATACTCCTTCCAACATCGCCACCATGCAGGCGTTGGTTGCTGGCCATTCGTTCGATCTGATAGTGATCCCAGAGCTTGCCTCCACAGGATATTCCTACACCAACCGAGCGGAACTTCTTCCCCTTGCCGAGCTCCCTGCCCAGGGGGCGTTCACCCAATGGATGCTTCAGCTTGCCAGCCAGCAGAATGCCGTGGTGGTGGGCGGGTTTGCCGAGCGCGACCAGCAGGAGCGGTTGTTCAACTCGGCATTCATCGCGCTTCCGAACGGGGAGTGGAGCGTTTATCGGAAGACGCATCTGTTCTACAAGGAGAAGCTGATCTTCCAACCCGGCGATAGCGGCTTCTTGGTGACGGAGTGGGATGGAGTCCGGATTGGGACGATGATCTGCTACGATTGGCGTTTCCCCGAATCCGCACGGGCGCTTGCGCTGTGCGGAGCCGATGTCATCGCGCATCCCTCCAACCTGGTGGCCGCAAAAAAACTGTGGGGGCCAACAATGCGTACTCGCTCATTGGAGAACAAAGTGATCACGGTGACGGCAAACCGCGCCGGAACCGAGATGTTGGAGGGGGAACCGCTGACCTTCACCGGCGAAAGCCAGATTGTTGGGATGAACGGCGCGCTGCTTGCCGAGTGCAGCCCCAACGCAGCCACGGTCATCGTTGCCGAGGCGGACCCGCTGGCAACCCGAAAGAAGGAGATCAACAGCTTTAACGACCTGTTTGCCGACCGCCGGGCGGAGATGTATCCAGAGGTTGGGCCAACGAAGTGAGCAGAAGCGGGCGGAAACAAGCAAAGGTTCAAGCCCGGAAAAAACAGGTGGTCATCCGTGCTGCTTGTGGTGTGTGGTGGGAAGGGGCTATATTTCGCGCCGTCGGGAACTCCTCGTGCAAATTCTCAATGCCTTCAACACTTCTTGCGGACCGAACGGTGAAGACGCAAGGACTTTTCCAGCAATGACATTCCGGTGAACGTAACCAGCGACACAATCAACACCATTGCCGGCATCTTGGGCGCACGCGTCCAGGGGAACGGCTCCGAAACCATTCTGTACATCGGCGCGGGGCGCGCTACGCCGGCCATTGTGCTGACGCTTTCGGCCTTAAGCGACGGGACGGTATTGGTCTCGGCACAAACGGTTCATGGCTACTTTGAGCTTCACGCCGTTCAACGCTTCGTTCCGGTTGATCCCGACGAGGTGATCTTTGTTGCCGAATCTGGTGGGCGCATTTCGGGATTGGTTGTTGGCCATGAGGGGACCTGCTCCTTATTTGCCAATGTGGACCACGCCATTCTCTCGGCAGATTTAACGCAGCTGGACCCTGCGTTGCTCCTTTCCTCGATGCAGTTGGGGCTAACCGAGCAACTCAGTTTCGGCACAGAAGGGTAGGTGGCCCGGGGTATGGTTTCCATCATCAATGCCCATCCACGCACGCGGCTTCGGCGTGCGCCAATCGCCGAAGCGGTGCAGCAAGCCTTGCGTGGTGAGCGCATCCGCCGCGCAGAAGTCACGGTGGTGCTGGTTAGCGATCAGGAACTTTTGCAGATGAATCGGCAGTTCCTTCAGCACGATTACCTGACCGACGTTATCACCTTCCCGATTGAGGAGAACCCGTTGGAGGGGGAGATTTACATCAGCATTGACCGCGCACGCGAGCAAGCGATGGACTACGGCGTTGGGGTGCATGACGAAGTTTGCCGATTGGCCATTCATGGAACGCTCCACCTTGCTGGCCACGACGATGCAACCCCGCAGGAGCGCGCAGCAATGGGCGCGTTGGAAGATCGGTACTTGGCCGCGTTGGCAAGGCTTGGCAGCAGCCAAAAAAACAAGGCATTACCAAAGAAAAACATCACCCACACAAAAGGGCGTTGACTACGGCGTTCGCAGAACATATTTTCGCCGTTGCTTGATACCGAAATCCTTCATAACTGCTCATCAATGAACGAGAGAATTATAGACCTTATTCTCTACCTTGTCAGCCAAATCCGAAAAAACACGCCGATTGACTCAATTGACGTGAAAGTGCTTTCCGCCGATGGCTACACCGATGCCGAGATCGGTGCAGCGTTCAGTTGGATTGCTGACCAGGAGTCCTTCCGCCCGCTGGAGCAAATGATGCGTCGCCCGGGGTTCCGGGTGCTGCACGAGGCCGAGCGCGCAATCTTTCCGCCGGATACCTACGGCTACCTGCTGCAACTGCTGGAAATCGGCATTCTGAATGATATTGATCTGGAGAACCTGATCAATCGAATGCACATCAGTGGGTCGCTGCCGTTAAGCGTCCGCGACATCAAAGACCTGCTTCCAATGGTGCTTGCCGAGCGGGACGAAGAGCGATTCGCCGGCACGCGAATAATGCTGAACGCCCACGACACCATCCATTAGCCAGAAGAGAGAAGGGAGGGGGAGAGAGAAATGGAGGCGATGAATGGAAGGTACTTGGCGAGAAAAATTTCAGCGATGTCCCACGGGCAAGGGATCGCTGGCTGCGGGCTGTTTGCCTACCACGTCACAAACCACTACTTCCCCCATGACTATCGGTTCGTTCGATCCATCAACGTCGTTCTTTTTTATTGCTGGCCCCTGCGTTGTTGAAGGGCGCGAGATGATGATGCAGGTTGCCCAACGCCTTGCCGAGATTCGCGAGCAGCTTGGCGCGAACATCATCCTGAAGGCCAGTTATCGCAAGGCAAACCGGACCAGCGGAGGCTCGTTCACCGGATTGGGGGATGAGGAAGCGTTGGCGATGATCGCCGAAGCGGGCCGCGTCCACCAGTTGCCCACCCTTACCGACATCCATATCCCCGACGAAGCGGCAATGGCCGCAGAGTTTGTGGATGTTCTGCAGATCCCGGCCTTCCTTTGCCGCCAAACCGAACTGATTGAAGCCGCAGCAGCAACCGGAAAAGTGGTGAATATCAAAAAAGGGCAGTTCGCCGCGCCGGAGGATATGATCCATGCGGTTGAGAAGGGGAAGAATGCTGGGAACGGCAACATCATGCTGTGCGAACGCGGGACCTCGTTCGGCTATCACAACCTTGTGGTGGATATGCGTTCGCTGCTGATTATGCGGCAAGCCGGCGTTCCCATCGTCTATGATGCCACCCATTCCTTGCAGCTTCCAAGCGCGTCGGGAACCAGCGGCGGCCAACCCGAATACACCGTTCCATTGGCCCGGGCCGCGGTGGCCGTTGGGATCAACGGTGTTTTTTTTGAAACCCACCCGAACCCGCCGGCAGCCTTAAGCGATGCCACCACCCAGATGCCGCTCCATCAAGCCGAAGATTTCATCCGCGACTGCCTGCGCGTTAATGAATTTGTGCGGAGTTTGGGATAAGTAAATAGCAACACAAAAACGGCCTCCATCACGGATAGCATCACCTCTATTTCGCGCACCATTTCCAGCTATTTTTTTTTACCGATCACTACTTCCGAATTATGCTTTTCCACCGTGGCAAAGAAATTATTTCGATTGAGCAGGAAGCCTTGCAAAAGGTGGAGCAATCGTTGGGGGTGGAATTTGACCATGCGGTGAAAGTGCTGCTGCAATGCCGTGGAAAAGTGATCCTTACTGGCGTTGGTAAATCGGGAATTATTGCCCAAAAAATCACTGCCACGCTGAACAGCACCGGAACGCCAGCCTTTTACCTCCATCCCAACGATGCGTTGCATGGGGACCTGGGAATGATCCAGCGTGGCGACGCGGTGATTATCCTCTCAAAAAGTGGCGAGTCCCCAGAACTCCATCAACTCCTCTCGGTGCTGAATGGCCAGAAGCTGAGCATCATCGCCATGACCGGCAACCCGAACAGCACCCTGGCCCGCATGGCCAACGTGGTGCTGGATTGCGCGGTGGAGCGCGAAGCCTGCTCGTACGACATCGCCCCAACCGCTTCCACCACCGCCATGCTTGCCCTGGGCGACGCGCTTGCAGTGGTGCTGTACGAACAAAAAGGTTTCACCCGCGATGACTTTGCCCTTACCCACCCGGGCGGATTAATCGGCAAACGGCTGCTGCTGAAATTGGAGGATTTGATGAAGCGCGGCGACGCAATCCCGATGGTGAGCAAGCAAGCAAAGGTGGATGCAATCTTGCTGGAGATCAGCCGGAAAAGAATGGGAGCCACGTTGGTTGTGGAGCGGAGAAAACTTGTGGGAATTATCACCGATGGTGATCTTCGCCGGGCGTTGGAACAGAAGGTGGACCTCTACTCCCTCCGCGCCGCCGATTTGATGACAACCCAGCCCGTAACCGCCCCTCCCCAAATGCTTGGGACCGCAGGGCTGATGCTGCTAGAGTCTGGCAATCAGCGCCGAACCCAGCTGCCGATTGTCAACCAGCGCGGGATTGTTCTGGGAATCGTCCACCTGCACGATTTAATCGAGGCCGGCCTGAAATAAAAAGGCCGCCACTGCGCGACCTCAGTCGGGATGGCATTGATTGATGCCAAACTCCATTCCAACGCTATTCTTCTGCTACCCGCCATGATCGTGAAGTTGATCGTTCCCTTGCTGCTGTTGCTGACGTTTCTTTCCGCTTGTGGCTCCGGCACTGGCGACCGTCCGCCGAACAAGGCGAATATCCCCGCGAACGCTCCGGACCGCGAAAGCTGGAACACGACGATCCTTCTTAGCGACTCCACTTGGACCCGTGCCCGCATCCAAATTGGGCGCGCGCGGCAATATCAAGGGCGGCTGGAGACGCTGCTGGATAGCGGGGTGATCGCCCGTTTCTATGCCCAAGATGGCGGGCTGAACGCCACGCTTGTTTCCGACAGTGCCCGCATTGACGACCGCACAAAAAACATGGCCGCCTACGGGCGGGTCCACGCCGTCAGCATCAAGCGGCGAATTGTTGTCACCACCGACACGCTCCATTTCGATAACGCCGGACGCCGGTTTTACTCCAACGCTCCGGTCCGCGTGGTGGATAGCGTCCGCCATTGGGTGATTGAAGGTGTCGGTTTCCAAAGTGATGAAGCGATGACCAATTACAGCATCACAAAAATCACCGGAAAAGTGAATCAGGGGGAGGAATAGAAAGAGGGGGGCATTGTAGCAAAAAACTCCCTCTGTATTCTCTGCAATCTCACTCCCGCACTCACTCCGGCAGCCACTGATATCCAATCCCCAAACGGAGGCCAACGTATGATTGCTTCCAATCGGCATCCTTCAGAACGGAGTTGAGTTGGCGGCTGAAGAATGCTTCAAAGAAAAAGGTCCCAAACTCCGCCGACACGTTCCACCCCAACGCCACTTCCGCTGCGGTCCGCACACGGTCAAGTTGGTTCAGGGTTCTGTTGTCAATTAACGTCAGCGTATCCATCCCGTTGCCGTAGCGCAGGTCCTCCTTCACGTTGGCAAGCTGCACGTACTGCGTGGCCTTGCTGCTGACGGTATATGCCCCCGAAACGCCAACGTTCAAGTAGTAGTAGGAACCAATCGTCACCGCCTCCGAAACCAAAAACACACCGTAGAACGGAATGCTGACCCCAATTTTTCCGGCCAGCGCGTACTGGTTCAGGAACAGGGTGTTCACTTCTTTCAGGGAGCCTTTATTGCCAGCTAATGTTAGATAGCTGCGGGTGGTGTCGTTGGAGAACAGAAGGCCGTCGGCAATCTGCAACGTGGCATCGGCGCGCAGGATTGCGGGCATTGGCAAGTTCAGCGTGAAGCTCAATCCATACTCCGAAAAATTGGTGACGGGATAGACGGCATCCTCAATCTCCTTGTTCAAATTCGGCTGCTGGATTTCCCGCTCGCCCGATCGGTACGGGTTGGAGTGGGTGAACGGCGCGGTTGTTGGCACAAACCCGCTTGAGCGGATGCCGTGGGCGCGGTCGAACACGTCGGCATAGGGGAAGAGCGTGGTGAACGATAGCGACCGCGCCGCGAACGCCTGCGGAAACCAGCCGTGGGAATAATGCTTGATAAAATCATCCACAAGGTCCCCCATATCCGGCCCCTCGGGGTCCAGCCCGATGGATTTCCAGAGTGAGTCCTGCTCAACTTGGTACAGCGAATCTTGCCGCGCTTGCTGGGCCGAGTCAAGCGGTGGCGGCGGCTGCATCACCGTATCTGGAAGAACCTGCCGGACGGTGTCTTGCGGCGGAATCGGCGGCGGCACCCGGCGTTGTGCCGAGGTGTCGGCTTGCTGCTGGGTTGGTGCGGGCCTTGGGTTGCGCCGCCCGCGCCGTTGCGCGTCGGCCTCGGTTGCGGTGAACAGGAAAAGCAGAACCGCAGCCGCCCAAAACAATCGCGCCGCCGGGCTGGCGAACAATCGCTGGCGTGCCGTTGTGGTGCCAAGTATTGCCGGAGAAATCATTGCCGGAAAGAAGGAAGTAGGTCGTGAAGTCTTCATCGTAGGACGTGCATCGGTTTGTAGGCTTCTCCGCTGTTCGTCACCAGCCGCGCCCAATACACGCCAACCGAGACATCGTAGCCTGGGGTGAAAGTGATAAGATGGATCCCCGCCTTCACGAACCCCTGGTCAAGGGTGATATACTCCTCGCCAGTGTCGGTGTACAAAATCAGTTTCACCGGGGAATCTTTGTCAATCCGGTAGGCCCATGTTGTTGGGGTGAAACGAAGCACCGGGTTCGGGTAGTTCTGCTCCAGCATGGCAAACCGGACGTACGGGCGTGGGGTGCCGATTGAGGTTGTGGTCAGCGTCCCCGTTGCCGCGCCAAGCTCGCCACCATTCAGCCGCAGGGTGCTGAAGGTGACAACGCAGACCGAGTCGTTCCCCGCCAACGCCTCCCCGGCCAGCCGGAAAATGGTGTCCCCGGCGATGCGTGGCGTTGCCGTGCCGGTGCGGATCGTCAGCGCGAAGGTGAAGGTGCTGTCGGTGAGCTTCGTCAGCCGGGTGGCAAGCGTTGTGTCGCCGGCGGGGACCGCAAACCGCTCGGGGAAAAACACCGTGGGATTGCTGAGTTGGAACGCCCCTTCAATCGTCAGCGTTGCCCCTGTGTCAACGCCGCTTTGCAGCCGCAGCGGAAGCTGGACCTCCTGGCCAACAAACCCGTGAGCATCCCCCGCCACAATCTGGGCCGTGGTTGGGGTGGCGGCAAAAAGAAGAAGCAGCACGCAAATGGAGATCGGGATGATGCTTCCCGCGCTCGGCGTTTCCCACCGCTGTTTGCGGTGGCGGGAAGTCTGCTTTGGAATGGTTGCTGTAAAAATTCTCACGATGCCTCACCTCCCAATAATGACAAATTCCGTGCGGCGATTGCTGCGGCGGTGTTCGTCGGTGTCGTTCTCCACCAACGGTTTGGATTCGCCGAAGCCTTTTGCCACCAAGCGGTTCCGCCCAATCCCCATCTCCACCAATTCTTCCAGCACCGATTCGGCCCGTTTTTCCGAGAGGCGTTGGTTGTAGTCATCGCCGCCGCGGTCGTCGGTGTGGCCGCGAATTTCCATCACCAGCTTCGGGTTGCTCCGCATTGCCTCGGCCACCTGCCGCAGCAGCGGAAGCGACTCTGGCCGGATGGTTGCCTTGTCGTAGTCGAACTCGATGTTCACAAAAGCGATGGTTCCAACAGGGTCGAACGGGGTGAAGAGGGAACGGTCGTAGGTCCCGTAATCGCTGACGGTCAGGGATTGCAGTTCCGGGAAGCTGAGCCACGCCCGCGCCGTGTGCCGCGCATCGCACTGCGGCGGGCGGTAGGTGATCCGGTAGTAGTTGTTCATGCTCCGGTAGATGTCGGCAAACACGTACGGGAATTCCTTGGTGCTGAACAGCCGGTAGAACCGCCCGCCGGTGTAGCCAGCAAGGTTCCGCATCGGCTCTTCCTCGGCCATGCCGTAGGCCACGGTGTAGATTGCCGTGTTGGTTTCCCGCGCAACGCGGTGGACCGATTCCAACGTGCTGTCGGAACTGTTGTCGCCGCCGTCGCTGAACAAGATCGCCACCCGTTTGTATCCCGCCGGAGCTTTCTTCAGCTCGTCAATGCCGCGCAAGGTGCCGTCGTACATCGCCGTTCCCCCTTCGTATCCCCGCAGCCCGTCAATCTGGAACAGGCGTTTGTACAGGCTGCTGTCGGCGGTGAGCGGGACCTCCACTTTCATGGTAGAGGTGAATTTCACCACCGCCACCATATCCCCTTTCTTGATGACTTTCAGCAGCAGTGCGATAGCCTCCTGCAGTTTGCGTGCGCGGCTTTCCCCCATTGAAGGGGAGTGGTCCAGCACCAGCGCGATGGCGTACGGCTCGCGGCGGTCCTGGCGCACCTCGGTGACGTTGAAGCTGTCAATCGTGGTGGTGGTTCCGTTGCAGGAGTCCACCAGTTTCTTCCAGTAGTTGCGGTAGTTTCCTTGCCCGGCGAAGTAGGGGGGGGCAAGCCCCATCACAAACCGCCCGTTGGTGTCGAAGACGAAAGCGCGAAGCTCAATCTCGTTCGGGTAGCGGTGGTCATCCACCGTGCGGATGTCCATCTGCAGCGGCAGCATCGTTGCGGAGTCGGCTTCGGAGCCAAGAACCGTCCCGGTGGAGATTCCCCCGGTCCCCACGGTGATCTTCCCCTTCCATGCCTCGATCACCTGACCAAACGGCATGGTGGAGGTCATGTAGATTGGCTTGTAGTCAGCCGGCGGCAGCGTCTCCTCCACCATGCTTTCAATGTGGTGGGGGCATCCGCCAAACAGAAGCGTTAGGGGGATCAGGGCAAGCAGCAGTGTACGTTGTGCAAGTTCTCTCATGCCAAAAAAATATCTGGTGCGGTTGCTGGTGTTCTTTCCGTGAAGATAGCGGTTGGAAGTGGCTTCCGCCGCAAGTGGCGGCGGCGGCCTGACGAAAGTTGCGGCTGAGAGTTGCAACGACAAGGGCGGTTTAACAATCCAGAAAAGGGCGATGGCCTTTCGCCAGCACCCCGTTGCTCCCTATCTTCGCGCCGCAACGGCTCTCTTTCTTTTGCTGCACCCTTCAATCTTTTCCCATCATGGTAGCATGAATCCTTCACGCTTGCGTCCCCTTCTTCGGCATTGCCGCGCTGGCTGGCCGGTCCCCTTTCTGCTCACGCTTCTGATGCTCCCTTCGGTGGCTGGCGCGCAGGAACTCTCCTTCCAACAACTCTCCGCCGGGAAAACTCTCAGCGGGTTCGTGGCGCGCGCCGTCTATCTGGACGACGTGGACCGCCCGATGGGGGGGCGATTTGTTCACCAACGCACCGGTTTTACGCTGGACCTGCTGGCGATTCAATCGGCCCCGCAAGCCTTTATCTGGGTCAACAGCGTCCCAACAAGCGACATGGGCGAGCCGCACACGCAGGAGCATCTTCTGCTTGGAAAAGGGAACAACGGCCGCCGCCACGCCAACTTGGAAGGGGTTTCGGCAGCAAGCGCGTCGGCATTTACCGAGCAGCTTCGGACCTGCTACCATTTCCACACAGCGGCAGGGGTTGGGGTGTTCCATCAGCTTTTTGAAAGCCAGATGGACGCGCTGCTTCACCCCAACTACAGCGATGAAGAAATCCGCCGCGAGGTCCGCAACTTCGGCGTTGCCGTCAACCCCGCCGACGGGAAGCTCAGGTTGGAGGAGAAGGGGACCGTGTACAACGAGATGGTCAGCTCGTTCGAGCGTGGCTGGAGCCGGATGGGGCGTGCGGTTGACATTGCCATGTATGGCCCAAGCCACCCGCTGGCGTTTGTCAGCGGCGGGCTTCCGGCGGCGATTCGGGAGATGAAGCCGGAGGATATCCGCCGGTTTCATGCCGCCAACTACCAGTTGTGGAACATGGGGATGATTGCCTCGATTCCCACACCGTTCCAGCTTGAAGCAACCCTTGCACAGTTCGATTCTGCGCTGAATCGCCTGCAAGGTTCGGCCCCGACCAAGCCTGCCGCGCCGCTTTATCCGGTGCTTCCGCCGCCGCAATCTTCCAACGAAGGTTCGGTGCATATCGCCAACTATCCATCAAACAATCCCGACGAACCCGGTCCAGTGATTTTCAGCTGGGGACCAACACGGAACCTTGATCTCCGCTCCCGATTTCTTCTGGAGCTTTTCCTGGAGAACATCGCCGGCGATGCCACCACCAACCTCTACAAACTGATTGTTGACCCGCAAACCCGGAAGGTTGACATCGGCGCGAAAGGGGTGTTCGGTTGGGTCAGCAGCGATTTGGGAAACCCGGTGACGATTGGGCTAAGCGCGGTTGCGCCACGCCAGATGAACCCGAAAATCTTGGCCCAGGTCCGCACGCTGATCGTGAAGGAGATGGAGCGGATCTGCACCCTTCCCGATTCCAGCCCCGAGCTGCTTGCCTTCAACGACCGTGTGAAAAACCGGATTGCCGGAATCCGCCGCTCGCTTCGCCAGTTTGTGAACCAGCCCCCGGGGTTCGGCTATCGCGGAAGCGGCTCCGGCTGGTTCTATCACCTTCTGGACCTTGCGTGCGAAGATGGTTTCCAGAAATCGCTGACCCGAAAGGAGGAGCTTGCGTTCGTCGAAAAAATGCTGAGCGAAGGGACGAACCTTTGGCGGAAGATGATGGGCCTGTGGCGGCTAACAAAAGCGAATCCGTACATCGGCGCAGCCAAGCCAAGCCCAGAGTTAGTGGCCCAAGAAGAAGCCGAACGCCGCAGCCGGATTGATGCCGAAGTTGCCAGCCTGATGGCCCGCTACGGCGTTGCCGACAAACAGGAAGCAATACGCCGCTACGGTGCGGAGTACGACGCAACAACCGCCCAGCTTGATTCCGTTGCAAGCCTTGCCCCTTCCGCCAAATTGGTCTCCGCCCCGCCGATGACGCTGGATGACCAGATCAATTTCTCCACCGAGAAAATCACCGTGAGTGCCGCCGACACCATCCCGCTGGTGGCCTCAACGTTCGAGAATTTAACCGGGGCAACCATGGGGCTTGCGCTGAACCTGCGCGGCGTTGGCCAGCAGGACCTTCTGTACCTCTCCATGCTTCCAACCCTGCTGACCAGCGTTGGAGTGATTGATGGAGGGAAGCCAATCACCCACCAGGAGATGAGCGAACGGCTACGGGCCGAGATCAGCGGGCTGCAGGCGTATATCAGCAGCAACTACCGAACGGGCCGTTGCGAGCTTGTGGTGCGCGGGTCGGGGGGCGACGTGCAGGAATCGCGCCAGGCCGCCAACTGGATGCGGCTTGCGCTTGGCTCCCCCGATTGGCGTGCGGAAAATCTTCCCCGCATCCGCGAAGTGGTGGACCAAACATTGTCCAACTTGCGTGCCACCATGCAGGGGGCCGAAGAAGGGTGGGTCTATGATCCCGCCATTGCTTGGATGAAGCAGAAGGACCACCTCTACATGGCCACCAACACCTTCCTGACCCAAGCCCACAACGTGCTGCGGCTGCGGTGGATGCTGATGGACCCGGGACCCGACGGGAGAACGGTGGCGGAGTATCTCACCTTCTTGGGGGTGGCTGGCGGAATGGGGCGGGGGAGCGTCTATCAGCTTCTGGCGGCGTTGGAAGGGGACACCGCCGCGCTGAACAGCATCAGCAAACGGAGCGATGACGTTGCCGATTTCCTGAAGGAGCGCGATGCCTTGAGCGAAGGGGGAAGGAAGATTGTTGCCGAAGCCGTGAAGGACCTGAAGCAGATGCTGAACGAAGTCCCCGACGCAACGCTTGCGGTGGATTGGCGATACCTGTGCGAGCGGATGCGCGATGACCTTCTGGTTCCGCCGGGCGAGGCACTGAAGCAGCTGAACAACGTTCGGGCCTCCATTGCCAGCCGCGCCAACGCGCGGATGTTCCTTACCAGCTCCACCGAAACGCGCAACGGATTGCGCCCGCAACTGCGCCAGCTTGCCGAAGCGCTATCCGCTGGCGGCGGGGGAAGCCAGGCAGGGAAGCCAGCGGGGCAAGCGGCATCGGGGATGATTGCTGACCGCGTTGCCAGCCGCACGGAAGGGGCGCGCCCGGTGTTTGTTGGCTTGGTGAATCCGAACACGCAAGGGGGGGTATTTATCAACTTTGCGCCGGGGTCCACCTACGCCCAAACCGACCATGAGTCGTTGGTGAAATTCCTTGCCAGCAAAACGTACAGCGGGCATGGTTCCCACAGCATCTTTATGAAAACGTGGGGGGCGGGATTGGCCTACAGCAACGGGCTGCGGATTTCCGCCAACGATGGGCTTGTGGGATACTACGCCGAACGCTGCCCCGAGCTTCCGCAAACCTTGCAGTTTGTGATTGATGAGCTGCGCCGCGGCCCCCGCAATCCCGCCTACGTTGATTACGCAATCGCGCAAGCCTTCATGGAGTTCCGTTCGGCCAGCAGCTACGAGTCGCGCGGGGAAGCAATCGCCAACGACCTTGCCGACGGGCTTCCTCCCAGCACCGTCCGTGCGTTCCGCCAGGCCATTCTGGACCTCCGTTCCAATCCCAACTTGGCCAGCGAGGTTTTCGATCAACTGCCGAAGGTCTATGGCCAGGTGGCTTCCAGGCTACAACGTCCGCGGGGCCGATGTCCCGGGGGGAATCTATTTCGCGATTGGTCCGGAGAAGCAGCTGAAACTGTACGAGGACTACCTGAAAAACGTGGAAGGAAAAGCCACCACCCTGGCCCGCCTGTACCCCCGCGATTTTTGGATGGTGACGGGGTGGTAATCCGTTCCTGCGTGCTGAAGGATGTGGAGATGTATCCAACCATAGATTCGGCATAGATTCTTTCCCCAAGAATTGCGATTATGGTGGTGAGGAGAGTATCACGCATGGCATTGATGAAGCCGTTCAAGTCCATTGTAGCAAGGGTGCGTAGCGAGACGAAGGTGCGCGGTTCCCGATTTATCGGGACCGCCATTCCCGTTGCTGGCCGCGACGACATTGACCGCGAGCTTGCGGCAATCCGCAAGGAGTTTTGGGACGCGACCCACAACTGCTACGCTTGGCGGCTGGCTCCCGACGGCCTTCAATACCGTTTTTCCGACGATGGCGAGCCGGCCGGTTCCGCCGGAAAACCGATCCTGTTCGTGATGCAGCAGCGCGAGTTGGTGAACACCCTTGTGGTTGTCACACGCTACTTCGGCGGGGTGAAGTTGGGGGTTGGCGGGCTTGTTCGCGCCTACGGCGATGCCACTGCCGAAGCCCTGAACGCCACCGAAATCATCACCACCTACCCAAGCGATCGCTTCCGCGTGTTCACCCCTTACGAGGACATGAAGGCAATACGCCCGCTGGTGGAACGCTACGCCCTGAAGTTCGAGGAAGAGTTTCTGGATGTGGTCAATTACACCATCAGCGTCCGTAGCGACCAGGCCGAGGAGTTCCAAGCCTTGGTCACCGAGTCGTCGCAAGGAAGGGCCGGAACGGTGAAGATTGAGTGAGGCGAATCGCCCCAACTTCTCTCTCTCTCTCCCGGTATCCATCACCGATTTCCCTCGCCTGCGATGTTGCACCTTCGGATAACCAGCAACCCTTCCGTAACTCTCACAACCTGAGCAATCAATCCATGCGCCTGTTGGGTCTTCTGCTTCTGCTTCTGCTGCCGGTTGCGGACGCACGGGGGCAAGGGGGCGATAGCCTTGTAATTGTGGGCGCAACGTCCTATCCGGCGGAGCAACTACGCGGCAAGCTCACCACCACCACCAATCCCGATTCGGCAGCAACGGAGCTGCGCCAATTCTATTTCCAGGAAGGATTTCTTGATGCCGATGTCCGGCGCGAGGGAACAACGCTGGTGGTCCAGGAAGGGGGGGCGTACCGGTTTGGAACGGTGACGGAGCTGGCCTTTCCCGACAGCGTGGTCCGTGCGCTTGCGGCAATCCCCCCGCTTGATTCGTTGGTGCTTCGGGGGCAGCGTTACCGCAGCGTTCTGCTGGAAGAATTTCTGCGCAGGCGGCTTGCAGAGTTTGCCGAGCAGGGGTATCCGCTTGCCGTTGCGGAACTCCATCCCACCGTGCAGTCCGGAACCGCCACCATTAACCTTCAGCTTCAGGTTCGCACCGGCGATCAAGTAAGGATCAGCAAGATTGATGTTGTTGGATGTTCCGCCGATGCGGCTGCGCTGGTGCGGGCGGCGGCGCGGGTCCAGCCGGACCAGCCGTTCACCCCTGCTGCGGCGCAATCGGTCCGCGAGCGGCTTACGCGGCTGCGCCTGTTTAGCGAAGTGGCCGAACCGCAACTGTTCCGCTACGACAGCGGTGGCGCGGGGAATCGCTACGGGCTGCTGGTGCGGGTTGCCCCGGGGAACGCCAACAGCTTTGATGGGATCATCGGTTACCAGCCAGGGAGCGTGCCAGGGGAGAGCGGCGCGTTCACGGGGTATCTGAGCGTCACGTTGCGGGACCTGTTTGGGGCGGGGAGGCGGCTGACGGCGCGGGCGCAGTTCCCGGGGAAAGGGGCGCAAGAATTGGCGGTTGGATACTCCGAACTCTACATCTTCCGGCTGCCACTCAACTTCCAATTTGAGTATCGCCAAACCCAGGAGGCGGCCACCGCAAGCCTTACCAGCTACGTCCAGCGGTTTTTCACTGCGGACCTTTCCTACGAGTTCGCCGATGCGTGGCGGTTTCGGGTTGGCGGGGATTACGAGGCCACCATTCCAACCCCCGACTCCACCGGGGATTGCTTCCGGCAACTGCTGAACAGCACGCTGCTTGGCTCCACCGTCGGGATTGAGTTCGACAACCGCTCGAACCCGTACAGCCCACGCTCAGGGGTTCGCTACAGCAGCAGCTACCAGTTCGCCGGCAGAAGCATCGCCAGCTCCGTTGCCTGTGCCGACTCCACGCTTGGGACCGACGCATCCCGCCAAAAAATAGAGATAGACCTTGAGGCCTACTGGCCAATAACCAGAACGATTGTGGCGGCGGCGGGGCTGCATGGCGGGCAAGTAACCGGCGGCATGGTGGACGAAAGCGACCTTTACTTCATGGGGGGGCAATCAACCGTGCGGGGATATTACGAACGCCAGTTCCGGGCGGCACAGCGCGCTTGGGGTGGGGTGGAGCTGCGGCTGTTGCTGTCGGAGTTTTCCTACGTTGGCGCGTTTGTGGATGGCGGCTGGTATCAACGCCCCGCAACCCGCACCGGTGGCGTTGCCGCAAGCGATTGGCTGGCGGGCTACGGCGTGGCGGGCCAGATTGAAACCCCGCTTGGGCTTGCCCGCATCGGCTTCGCCCTTAGCCGCGACGACACCCCGGAAACGGGGAAGGTGTTTGTGGGATTGGTGAACCAATTCTAATCACCCCGATTTGACCTCAGCCGGGGTAGCCGAAGGTCTTTAGCCTTCGGTGTCATCTCCGATTTGATCTCAGCCGGGGTAGCCGAAGGTCTTTAGCCTTCGGCGTCGCTCTCTCCCGATCTGACACTGGGCAGGCTAAAGACCTGTTATCAATCCCGACGGATGTCGGGGCCGCTACCGCTTTGGTTCCATCCCCGATTTGATCTCAGCCGGGGTAGCCGAAGGTCTTTAGCCTTCGGCGTCGCTCTCTCCCGATCTGACACTGGGCAGGCTAAAGACCTGTTATCAATCCCGACGGATGTCGGGGCCGCTACCCCAACGGAGGTCGGGAATCCCTCACACCTCTTCTTCCCCGTCGAACAGTATCTGCCCGCGGTCATCAACGGTCACGGAGATGGTGTCGCCGTTGGCAAATTTTCCTTCAAGAACCATTGCGGAGATTGGGTTGATCAGCTTGGATTGGATCACCCGTTTCAGCGGGCGCGCGCCAAAGGTGATGTCGTATCCCAATTTTGCCAGCCAATCTTTTGCGTCGTTGGTGATGGCGAACCCGATGCCGTTCCCCCGCAGCAACCGCGAAACGCTATCTATCTGGATGTCAACAATCTGCCGAATCTCTGCCTCGGTTAGTGGCTTGAAAACGATGATGTCGTCAATGCGGTTCAGGAACTCGGGGCGCATCTGCTGGCGCAGCAGCTCCATCAGTTTCACCCGAAGCTCCCCCATCACCGATTCCCGATTGGACTCCGTGATGGTGGCCAGCCGCTCCTGAATCAAGTTGGACCCCAGGTTGGAGGTCATAATGATGATCGTGTTTCGGAAGTTCACCTCGTGCCCTTTGCTGTCGGTCAGGCGGCCGTCGTCCAGCACTTGCAGAAGGATGTTGAAGACTTCCGGGTGCGCCTTCTCGATCTCATCCAGCAGCACCACCGAGTACGGGTGGCGGCGAACGGCTTCGGTAAGTTGGCCCCCTTCCTCGTAGCCAACGTAGCCAGGGGGCGCGCCAATCAAGCGGCTTACGGAGAATTTCTCCATGTACTCGGACATGTCAATCCGGACCACTGCCCGCTCGTCGTCGAACAGGAATTCGGCCAAGGCGCGCGCAAGTTCGGTTTTGCCAACGCCGGTGGTTCCCATAAAAATGAACGACCCGATGGGGCGGTGCTGGTCCTGCAACCCCGCACGCGAGCGGCGGATGGCGTTGGAAACAGCGGTGACAGCATCGTCTTGGCCAATCACCCGCTGGTGCAGGCGGTCCTCCATTCGTAGCAGTTTTGTCCGCTCGCTTTCCAGCATCCGTTGCACGGGGATGCCGGTCCATTTTGCCACGATCTCGGCAATGTCATCCCCCTCCACTTCCTCTTTCAGCATCCGTGTGGTTTGTTGGGCAGCTTCTAACTTCTTGTTGGTTTCGGCCACCTGTTTTTCCAGCTCGGCAATTTTTCCGTAGCGGATCTCGGCCACTTTCCCCAGGTCGCCTTGCCGTTCGTAGTTGGCGGCCTCGGTCTTCAGCTCTTCGATCTGGCTTTTCATGCTGCGGATGGTGCTGATAAGGTCCTTCTCCAGCTGCCATTGCGCTTTTAGGTGGTCCCGTTGTTCGTTCAGTTGCGCAAGCTCTTGTTCGATTTCTGCAAGCCGTACTCGTGTGGCTGCCAGTGCATCGTTTTCTGAAAGTGCCATATCTGGAAATTTAAAGTTTGGTGATGTATGATGGATGCTGGCCGTTAGTGCAAGGTGGATTGGTTAGCAATCATCCCGTTGCCGTGTCGCCGTGGCAAGAAACGAACAAGTTGCGGAATTGATTGCGTGCCGGGGTGTTGCCGCTACGCATCGTAACCGGCGGCATGGTGTGGCAGCCGTTGTTCCGCGCCGTTGCACTTCCGGTCCCTTGTTCTGCGTCTTCTTCGCACAGATTCACAAGAAGGGGGTGGCGCATGTGCGTCTGGTTCGGTAGTTTCGCTGCCAAATCAGATGAATACCGACCTCCTCCGCAGTCTTCTGACCCTTTCAGCTTCCCGATCGTTAGACCCGCTTTTCCAATGGACATAGCTCTCATCGTCATTATCTCCTATCTGTTAGGCTCTATCCCTTCGGCAGTGATTGTCAGCAAGCTGTTTTACGGCTTCGACATCCGCGAGAAGGGGAGCGGCAATATGGGGAGCACCAACACATTTCGGGTGTTGGGCTGGAAGGCCGGGACGCTTGTCCAGCTGATGGACATCTGCAAAGGAGTTTTGGCGGTGCTGCTGGCGGTGTATTTGTTCGAGGGGCGGTTGCCGTTCCCGAACGCCACCGGGTTCCAGGACATCACCATCGTGAAAACAATCGCTGGGGTCTCGGCGGTGCTTGGGCATATCTGGACGGCGTTTGCCGGATTTAAGGGGGGGAAAGGGGTGAACACTGCCTTGGGAATGCTGGTGGCCATTGCCCCGATTGAGCTTGCCGTTGCCGCCGGATTGTTCGCGATTGTTGTGGCGGCATCGGGCTACATTTCGCTTGGCTCCATTGTTGGCGCGATTTCCTTGCCAACCACCATGGCATTCCGCTACAACGTCCTTGGGGTGGATATCCAGGGATACCACACGCTGATCTTTTTCTGCATTGGCCTTGCCGCGCTGCTGGTGTTTGCGCACCGCTCCAACATCAAACGGTTGGTGGAGGGGCGCGAAAATCGTTTTACCAAGCTCTGGCTGTTCGGGAAACATCGTTAATCCACAATGAACGTTGGCTGCATCGGAGCCGGAAGCTGGGGGACCACCCTTGCAATCCATCTTGCTGAACTTGGGCACAACGTGCAGTTGTGGGCGTGGGATGCCGAGCAACGCCGCCGGCTTGCGGCCGAACGCCAGAACAGCACTTACCTTCCCGGGATTCCATTTCCCCCAACCCTTCACGTTGTTGAAACCCTTGCCCAGGCGGTTTCCGCTTCGGTGGTGCTGATTGCTACCCCAACCCAATTTATCCGCGCCACACTCTCCGCGATTGATCCTTCCGCGCTTGCCGGACGGGTGGTTGTTAGTGCCTCCAAAGGGATTGAGCAAGGTTCGCTGCTTCGCATCAGCGAACTGCTTGCCGAAACCCATGGAGTTCCCGCCGAACAGTTCGTTGCCCTTTCCGGTCCCAGCCATGCCGAGGAGGTCTCCAGAAAAATCCCCACGCTGATCGTTTCAGGAAGCCGGAGCAAGGAGACGGCCGAGGCGATTCGTGACCTGTTCACCACCGATTCGTTGCGGGTGTACAGCAGCACCGATGTGGTGGGGGTTGAGCTTGGCGGGGCATTGAAAAACCCGATTGCCCTTTGCGCCGGAATTATTGACGGGCTGGGGTTTGGCGACAACACCAAAGCCGCGCTTATCACCCGCGCATTGGCCGAGATGACCCGCATTGGGGTGATGCTTGGTGCCGATCCGCAAACGTTCAGCGGGCTTTCCGGGCTGGGGGACCTTGTGGTCACCTGCTTCAGCCGCCACAGCCGCAACCGATACGTTGGGGAGCAGATTGGGAAGGGGAGAAACTTGCAGGAGATTATCGCCGAGATGCAGATGGTGGCCGAGGGGGTGACAACCACGGCATCGGCCTACGAATTAGCCCAACGGCACGGGGTGGAGCTGCCGATTATCAACGAGGTCTATCACATCCTGTTCGAAGGGAAGGACCCTCGCGTGGCCACCCGCCGATTGATGACGCGGGAGACAAAAGGGGAGGCCTAACCGTGCGCCTTCCCCCCCCTGTGTGTGAGTAACGCGCTACTTATTCTTCCTCTCCCTCTTCGGCCCCGGCCAAATCCGCCAGTGCTTCTTCGCGGGTGTCGTAGATGTACAGGACTTGGTCCAGGTGGGCAAGTTCGATCAAGGATTTCACGGTGGGTGTTAGCCCAACGATGATGGAATATCCCCCCGACGCTTTCATCTCACGGTGTGCCAGAAGCATCGCCCCAAGCCCCGCGCTGTCGCAGTAGATAATCTGGCTCATATCAATGAACAGCACCTCGATGCCGGCACGGCACAGCACCACTAACTCCCCTTTGAAGTCAGATGAAGTTGTTGAATCAAGCCGATCCTCCTGGATGGTGAGGGTGGCCGTGTTGTCAATGTGGTCAACGGAATAACGCATAACGGATGAGTAGTTGTTGATGTGGCCGCAAAGATACGCGAAGAAGTCGGCTTGCCGGTGGATACCAAGTGGATTGCATTCCCCCTGTTCGGAATTTTACTCATACCGGACTGCATCGGCAGGAAGGAGCTTGGCAGCGCGGCGGGCGGGGTAGATGGCGGCAATGCCGGAAAGGGCCAACGCCGTGGCGCTGATAATGGCAATGTCGCTTACCCGCATCTGGACCGGAAGCGCCGAGATGATGTACACGCTGTTGTTCAGCGGAATCAGCCCGTACTCCTGTTGCAGCAAGCAGATAATCACCCCTTTTATCACCCCGGCAATGGTCCCAACCAGGCCAATCAGCAGCCCCTGGCGAAGGAAGATGGAGCGCACCGCTGCATCGGTTGCCCCCATTGATTTCAGGATGCCGATGTCGCGCCCTTTCTCCTTCACCAGCATCGTGAGCGACCCCAGCACATTGAACACCGCCACGATGATAATCAGCGAAAGGATCACGAACGCGGCCCACCGCTCAAGCTCCATCACCGCCAGAAGGTCGCGGTGCAAGTCCTGCCACGTGTCCACCCGGTACCCGGTTCCCAGTGTTGTTTGCAGTTGCTTCCCAACCGCCTCGGCTTGTTCAATATCGTTCACCCGAACCTCAATGCCCATCACTCCGCTGGGGAGCGCGAACAGTTGGCGCGCGGTGGCAAGGTCGGTGTAGGCGCGGTAGGTGTCGTACTCCTTGTTGCTTGATTCAAACACCCCCGTCACCACCGAGCGGATGATGGTGGGGGAGGCGTACTGCGTCAGCGATTCCTCCAGCCCGCTTTGGCTAAGGAGCGACAGGGTGTCCCCCTTGCGGATGCGGAGATCGAAGCTGAGCGCGCGGCCCAACACAATCGGGTGGGGAAGCTGGGGCGTGCCATCGGGAAGGGAACCGGAGACCATGGCTTTGGCCAGCCCGATTGCCGATCCGGCATCGGCTGCGTTCATTCCCCGAATCTCAATCACCTTCAGTTCGTTCCCGATCATCAGTGCCGAGCGGCCGTTGATGAACGGGCCGGCGGCCTTCACTTCAGGGATTGCTTGAACGATGCGGATCAGCGAATCGGCGTTCTGAATCGGGCCCTCAACCGCGGTGATGCGGATGTGGGGGTCGAATCCCACCAGCAGCGATTTCACAATCCCGTTGAACCCGTTGAACACCCCAAGCACGCAGATCAGCGCCCACACGCCAATGTTGATGCCGCACACCGAGATTGCGGAGATGATGGTGATAAGGCTAACCCGCTTCCGCTTGTAGATCAGCCAGCCAAAAAAGAAGATTGCTGCGAAGACATCGAACACGACGATTGCCAAAATTGCAGCGATGATGCCAAACTGGAGCTTCCCGCGAAGGTACCGCCCAGCCACGAACTGTTCCCATGTCATGCGCCAAAGCTACGAGATTCCCTTCACGGGCGCGCCATTTTTGGGCGCGTGATTGTACTTTTGCCCCCCTATGATTCTTGAAATCTTCCTTGTTGCTTCCTGCGCCCTGTATGCCCTGAACTATGTGGTGCTGCTGGCCGGGCGGCGGCGGGTGGTTGCGCTCCCCCGGCGTTTCCCCGCCGAATGGCCTTCAATCTCCATCCTTGTTGCTGCCCGGAACGAGCAGCGGAACATCCGCGCTTGCCTGCAATCGCTGCTTGCCCAGGATTATCCCGCCGACCGTTTGCAGCTGATTGCCATGAACGATGAGTCGGAGGATGAGACCCTGGCGATCATGCAGCAGGTTGCCGCCGCGTTCCCGGAACGGTTGCGGGTGGTTAGCACGGTTGCGGAAGCGTCGGCGGCGGTGCGTGGCAAGGCGCGTGCGCTGGCGCAAGGAATTGACCACGCCACCGGGGAGATTCTTCTGTTCACCGATGCCGATTGCACACCCCCGCCAACTTGGGCGCGAAGCGTTGTGCAGCATCTTTCCAGCGATGTTGATGTTGCCACCGGCTTCACGATTGTTGGCCACACCACCACCTTCGGCGCGTTGCAGGCACTGGATTGGCTGCACCTTCATGCGATTGCCTCGGCAGCGTTGCAGCTTGGGGTGCTGATGGGCTGCATCGGCAACAATTTTGCGATCCGGCGAAGCGCGTACCAGCGTGTGGGGGGATACCGTGGCATGGAGTTCTCGGTGACGGAGGACTTCGCGCTGTTTGCCGCGGTGCTCCGGACCGGCGGGCGCGGAATCTTTCACTGCCACCCCGATGCCGCAATGCAAACCGAGCCATGCCCAACGCTCCCCGACGTGCTTCGGCAAAAGCAGAGGTGGGCGCGCGGGGGGATTGCCATGAGCGCGAAAGGAAAGATGGTGTTGGTGATTGCCGTGCTGATGATGGCCTCCATCACCATTGCGCCGTTCCACTCGCTGGCCCTTTGGGGAATCGTCTGGGGGTGCAAATTCGTTTGCGATCTGGCGTTGATGGTTCCCACCATGGCACGGCTGCGGATGCTTCCGTTGCTCCGCCATTTTTTGCTGTTCGAGTTCTATTTCATCGCCCAAGCCCTTGTCACCCCGCTCCTCCTGTTCCGCCGCACCGTGGTTTGGAAGGGAAGGGAGTACCAGAGTTAGCGGTAGCGGTTGTCCCGACGAAGGTCGGGGTAGCGGCCCCGACCTCCGTCGGGGTTGCTAACAGGTCTTTAGCCTGCCCCGCGTCAGGGAGGAGGATGGCGCCGAAGGCTAAAGACCTTCGGCTACCCGGGCAGAAGTTGTCCCGACGAAGTCGGGGTAGCGGCCCCGACCTCCGTCGGGGTTGCTAACAGGTCTTTAGCCTGCCCCGTGTCAGAAGGGAGGATGGCACCGAAGGCTAAAGACCTTTTATCAATCCCGACGAAGGTCGGGACGGCTACCCGGGTATCTGCTCCCCAAGCTCCACCAGTTTCCGATACGTCCCGTTGTTTGCCATTAATTCTTCGTGGGTTCCTTCCTCCACCACGCGGCCTTCGTCAATCACCGCAATGTTGTGGGCGGCGCGGATGGTGGAAAGTCGGTGGGCAATCACGATTGCGGTTCGGTTCACCAGCAACCGGTTGATCGCCTCCTGCACCAGCTTTTCCGACTCGTTATCCAACGCCGAGGTCGCCTCGTCGAACAGCAAGATTTGCGGGTCGCGGACCAGTGCGCGGGCAATCGCCAGCCGCTGCCGTTGCCCGCCGGAAAGCAGCACCCCGCGGTCGCCAATGTAGGTCTGGTATCCATCCGGCATGGCGGCAATAAACTGGTGGGCGTTGGCCGCACGCGCGGCGGATTCCACCGTTGCCAGGTCCACATCCCCCAACCCGTAGGCGATGTTGTTGAAGATGGTATCGTTGAACAGCAGCGATTCCTGCGTCACCATTCCAAACAGCCGCCGGTAGCTTCCGGTCTCAAGCTGGCGAATGTCGGTTCCGTCAAGCAGGATGCTCCCCGATTCGGGATCGTAAAACCGCGCCACCAAATCGGCCAATGTTGATTTCCCCCCGCCGGAAGGCCCCACCAACGCCACGGTCTGCCCACGCTTGATCGTGAGGTCAATCCCTTGCAGGACCGGGGTCTCGGGACGGTAGCGGAAGCTCACGCCGCGCAGGGTGATGGCCTCGCGCAGCCCCTGCGCCGGAATCGTTCCGCCGGTTGGCTCCTGTGGTTCGTTCAGCAACTCTATCACCCGCTCGGCAGCCACCATTCCGCGTTGGATGTTGGTGGGAAGGGAGATGATGGCGGTGATCGGCCCCATGATGGCGAACAACAGGAAAAGGAAGGTGAACAACTCCGGTCCCGAAAGCGTCCCTTCAATCACGTTGCTTCCGCCGTAGAACAGCACCACAATCAGCGCAACAATGGCGAACAGCTCGCTGGCGGGTCCGGTGGAGTGGGTGACGCGGCCATGCTTCACGGCAGATTTCACGTAGTAGTTGGTCTGCTGGCCGAACCTTCCCGACTCCGCCGCCTCGGCATTGTAGCCTTTGACGATTCGGATATTCTGGAACGCCTCCTGCAACCGGCTGTTGATGCTTCCCAGCGTTGCTTGCATCCGTTCGGAGTATCGCCGCACGTACTTGCGCAGCACCTGGATCATCACCACCGAAAGGATGCTGGTGCTGAAGGCAATCAGCGTAAGGGTGGGGGAGATGCCCAGCAGAAGAAACAGCATGAAGATCACCTGGAACGGTTCCTGGATCAGCATCCGCAACGTGGGGGTCAGCGCGGCGTTCATGGCTCCAACGTCGTTGGTCATCACCGACATCAGGTCCCCAAGCCGGCGGTTGTGGAAGTATCCCAGCGGAAGCCGCACGGCGTGGTCGAACATCCGGTTGCGAACGTCGCGGATGAACCGCTCCTCCACCGCAGTGTTCAGCAAGTAGCTGGCGTACTTCGCCACGTTTTTCAGCAGGAAGATCACCATAATCAGCAAGCAGAGTTTCCAAAGCGAGGCAAGCCGGTCGCTGGGGACAATCACCAACTGGGTCAGCGGGTTTAGGATGCCGGAGGTAAGGGTTGTTCCGGTGGAGCCAAGCGCGCCGGCGGAATCCCCTGCGGAACCGTCGGGGAAAATCAGCTTCATAATCGGCATGATGATGCTGATGGTAAGCGTGCTGAAGAAGGAATGGGCCATGCTAAGCAGCACCAGCAATCCCATCCATCCCACGTAGGGGCGAAGCATCGGAAAAAGGTGGCGGAAGGGCTTCATGGCGTTGGGGATTCTTGCTTGGCGATTGGTTCGGTGGATTGCGCCGGCGGTGGCAACAGTTCCAGAATCGCCGCCAGCACACGTTCTGCTGCAATCATCGTTAGCTCTCCATCTCCATCAACCACCCGAAACGGAACCCCCCACGGCTGCCATGCTTCAATGCTTCGGGCGTGTGCGGCAATCACCACGGTCGGCTTCCCCAACGCTGCCGAAAGATGCACGATGGAGGTGTCGGGGGTGGCAATCACCGCGGCTCCAGAAAGGCGTTCTGCAAACTGGGCAAAGCTACGGGTCGGGGCAATCAGCTGCGCGCCGCTTCCGGCAACGATCTGTTCGGCAAAGGCTTCATCCCCCGGCTTGCAGGCAACGGCAACCGCCACGCCCCGCTGGCGCAGCAGCCCGCAAAGGGCTGTGAAGTTCTTGGTCCCCCAATATTTCGCCGGCTCGCTCCCGCTGATGTTTAGCACAACCGTGCCGCTGGCTTCCGCTTCTTGATTCAGCCGGATCCGCAGCCGCTGGCCGTTGTGCAACGGCTGCGGGCCGATTGGCGAAATACCAAGCGGAGCCAGCAGCAGCGAGGTCTCCCGAACGATGTGGATTGGCCCCGCCGCTCGCGGAATTGCGGCATCGTACAGGGTGGAGGATTTCCCGGCGAACCCGATCTTCCACACCGCACCGCTTAGTGCCGTCAAGGCCGCCGCGCTTGCGGAATCGTTCGCCACAAGGTTGATGGCAAAGTCGTACCGCGTGCGCCGAATCGCCCGCATCACCTTCCAGGTTCCAACCGCCGAAACGGGGACCACGTGGGTCCGGTTGATGTCGGGGATCAGTTCGGCAACGGCGGCGTTTTTTGCGCCAAGCAGCAACCCAATGGTGGCGTTCGGGAAACGCTGGCGAACCAGTTGGATGCTGGCCGTTGTGATAATCGCGTCCCCGATTCGATCGGGGCGAACAAGCAGGATGGAAGGGGTGGAAGGAAGGGTGGAGATGGAACCCCCGCCAGGGCGGCCCGCCCGCCGCGACAGCAGCCACAGCACGCAGCGGCGCAACCATCCTTCGGCACGTTTGGCAAGCGTTCCCACCGGCCCTACCGGTAATAATTCAGCGGGTTCGGGGCGATGTGGCACTCCTCGGCAATCAACACATTGCGGACGGTGCCTTCGTCGCGAAGCGCGTACAGGCGTGGGACGATTCGGTCGCGAAGCTCCACCGGGGTCATCGGGTTCAGGAAGATGCTGGTTCCCCCTTCGAACCCCGCTTGCACGTGGATGCGCCATTTAATCAGCACGTGCCACGGCATTTTCACCACGGCATCAATCGGGCTGTAATACCACTCCTCGTTGCAACTGATCTCCGCCCCGGTTGCGGCGTGGCAGGCGTGGATCAAATCGCTAACGCCTTGCAGTTCCTCGGGCGTGTGCTCCCACGGGCGGGCATTGCGCGACTTGGAGAAAATTTCAATTGTTGGGAACCGGTGGCCAATCCCCACAAAGGCAATGGCGTGTTCGTTCTCGGCAAACACCAAATTGAACATCGCCGCAAAGTTGACGGCGTACTCGTTGAAAGCGTTTGGGTCCTTCTTCAACATCTTCACCTGGCGGGTGATGGAGGCCCCCCACTCATCAAGCCCCACAAGCTGTTTGTGCAAGTGGTCGAAACTTGCGCCGGCACCTTTCAGCCAGTTCTGGAAAACGGAGACGTAGCGGACGTACCGGTTCCGCTCCACAATCCGCCGAAGCGATTCGATGGTGGCTTTGAAATATTGGTAATGCTCGGTTGGGGTCAGCCGTCCGCTGCTCAGAAGGTCGGCCTCGGTGGTTCCGTCGGGGTGGTAGTGGTTGCGGGCAACAATCAGCTCGTGGCAACCGGCGTACATCGGCTCGCTTAGGGTCAGGATTTCGTCGTCGGAAAAGGTTGGTTTCTCCTCCGTCGCTCCGTTCTTTTTCCCGTTTCCGTTGCTTCGGTTGCGGTGCGCCTGCTTGTACTCAACAACTGAGCGCAGATGCTGCAATCCGGCTTCGGTTGCGGCGTGGCGGCGAAGCTGCTCCAAAGTTTCGGGAGGGGGGATGTAGCCGTAGTTCTGCTTCCAATAATCAAGGGTGACGATCTCGAACAAGTTGGCAAAGCAGCGGAACTCCGCCGTGGTGGCGAAGTAGCTATCGGCGGGAAGATGGTCGTGGCGGTGCCACGCGCCATCTTCCCGCACGTAGCGGAATTTCTCCGGTGCCGTCTCCAAATATCTTCCCGAGCAGAAGGCGCAGATATGACCCCGGTCAACCCCTTCCAGGGAGGCTGGCTCGGGGGGCTGAACCTTGTTCTGGGCTGGCTTGGAAGCGCGCTCCGGCACGGCCCACACCTCGTTCCCGGTGAACGGGTTGATCTGCTTCACGGTGCCGTCGGGCATGATGTTGTAGAAGGCGGAGTATTTCATCACCCTAGCGCAAGCGCGGCTGAAAGGATTGCATCCACCTTATCGGTGCTGTCGGCCTCGGCGTAGAATCGCAGAAGCGGCTCGGTTCCGCTGGCGCGGATCAGCAGCCATCCGCCATCCACAAAGAACTTGAAGCCATCCACGGTGCTGGTTTCGGTGACGGGCATTCCGGCAAGCTCCTTCACCCCCGCTTTTGCGCGTGCAAGGATCGCATCTTTTTTCTGCTGGGTCATCTTCTGGTCCACGCGGCGGTAGCGGTGGGGCCCGAACTCCTCATCTAACTCGGCGGAAAGTTGCCCAAGCGTCTTCCCCCGTTTTGCCATCATCTCCAACAGCAGAAGCCCGTTAAAAATGCCATCGCGTTCGGGGATGTGGAGGGTGGTCCCCAGCCCCCCCGATTCCTCGCCGCCGATCACAATTTTCTGGGTGGTCATCAGCTTGGCGATATGCTTGAAGCCAACGGCGGTTTCGTGCAACGTGATCTTCTTACGGGTGCAGTAATCGTTGACCATGGTGGTAAGCGAGATGGTTTTTGCCACCGCGCCACGCTGCTTGCGGTCCTCGTACAGGTACTTCATCAGCAGCACAAAAATGCGGTGGCTGTCAACAAAGTTTCCGTGTTCGTCAACGGCCCCAAGCCGGTCGGCATCGCCATCGGTGGCAAGCCCAACGGTGAACCCGCCGGTTTTAATCCGCTCGATCAACGTCCCCAGATACTCACCCATCGGCTCGGGGTGGTCAATGTCGGCAAAGGCTGGGTTGAACTCGTTGTGAAGCTGCTCGGCCTCCGGCAACAGAAGGTGCATGGTGTTGATTCCGCTACCGTACATCGGGTCGTACAGCACCTTGAACCCTGCTTCCCGAATCGCCTGAAGGTCAATTTTCTTTTTCACATACTCCACGTAGGCCAGCTTGGCATCGAACATCTTCACCTGCTTTGCGGCAATCAACTCCGCCAGGCTTTTCAGCTTCTTCGGCTTTGGTGGTGCGGACTCCATTTTGGTGACGTTCTTCTGGACCTTCGCCACGTCCTCCGGCGTTGAAGGACCGCCGTATCCAGCCTTCAGCTTGAAGCCGTTGTACTCCGCCGGGTTGTGGCTGGCGGTGATGATGATCCCACCGGCAAGCCTTTTCTGCTTGGCCGTTAGGGAGACTTGCGGGGTGGAGGAAATTCCGTCGGTCAGCCACACCGTCAGCCCTTCCGAGGCAAGGATTTGGGCAACGGTTTCGGCAAACTTGTTGGAAAGGAATCGGGCATCGTAGCCAACCACCACGCCCCGCTCGGCGTTCGCTTCTTTCTTGAAAAACTGTGCTGCGGCGCGCGCCACCAGCCCCACATTGCTGAAGGTGAAATCATCGGCAATCACGCCGCGCCAACCGTCGGTTCCGAAGATGATGGACATGAACGTAGTTGATTATGGTTGAGGATAGAACTCTCCCCCCAGCGCGCGTTGGAGCAGGGGGGAGAGAGAGAAAGAGAGGGAGGAGTTGATGCCTGCATCGAATGATCGGGAAATGAAGGGGGGCGGGATTACAGCACCCCTTTGGCGAAGGCCGATTCCCCTGCGAACTCGGCGGTTGCGCCAAGCTCATCTTCGATGCGGAGAAGCTGGTTGTACTTGGCCACGCGGTCGGTGCGGCTGGCCGATCCGGCTTTGATCTGGCCGGAGTTGAGCGCCACGGCAAGGTCCGCAATCGTGGTGTCCTCGGTCTCGCCACTGCGGTGGCTGATGATGGAGGTGTAGCGGTTGCGGTGGGCAAGGTCCACCACCGCAATCGTTTCGGAAACCGTGCCAATCTGGTTCAGCTTCACCAAGATGGAGTTCCCCACGCCGGACGAGATGCCGCGCTGCAAGTAGGCGGTGTTGGTGACAAACAGGTCATCGCCAACAAGCTGAACTTGCTTGCCAATTGCTTCGGTCAGCTTTTTCCATCCGGCCCAATCGTTCTCGGCCATGCCATCTTCGATGGAGATAATCGGGTAATTACGGGTAAGGGTTTTGTACCACTCGATCATCTCATCGGCAGATTTCAGCGAGCCGTCGGACTTGAAGAGTTTGTAGTTGCCATCGCTCCACATCTCGCTGCTGGCAACGTCCAGGGCCAGCCAGATGTCGTCGCCTGGCTTGAACCCGGCGCGTTCGATTGCGGCCATAATCACCTCCAACGCTTCTTCGTTCGATTTCAGCGACGGAGCAAAGCCACCTTCGTCGCCAACGGCGGTGTTCAGGCCTTTCTCCTTCAGCACTTTCTTCAGGTTATGGAAGACTTCGGTCCCCTTGCGGAGCGCGTCGGCGAACGAGTCGGCACCAACCGGGACGATCATGAATTCTTGGAAATCAACGTTGTTGTCGGCGTGTTTTCCGCCGTTGATGATGTTCATCAGCGGGACCGGAAGCGTGCGCGCGCCAACGCCCCCCAGGTAGCGGTACAGCGGCATTTCGTGGTAGTCGGCAGCGGCTTTTGCGCAGGCCATCGAAACCCCAAGAATTGCGTTTGCGCCAAGCCGCCCCTTGTTCTCGGTTCCGTCAAGCTCAATCAGCATCGTGTCAATCAATGCTTGGTCGTTGGCCGGAAGGCCGATCAGCTCATCGGCAATCAATTCGTTCACATGGACCACGGCGTTCTGGACCGAAAGCCCCATGTAGTTGGCTGGGTCGCCATCGCGAAGCTCCACCGCTTCGTGTTCCCCGGTGGATGCCCCGCTTGGAACGGCCGCGCGGCCAATGTGCCCTTCTTCCAGGATAACCTCAACTTCAATGGTAGGATTCCCACGGGAATCAAGAATCTGGCGTGCGTACAGGTCTTGAATGATAGCCATGAAAGTTCTGCTCTCGTTACTGATGAACTGCTGATGAACGTGCAACTTGCTCCGCTGTTTGCAGAAGCGGCGGGCAAATAAACCGAAAGGGAAGATGCTACGCAAACGGTGAGTTGCAACGATGGATGCACAGCGGGGAAGCCCCCAAACAACCGGGCGCAGCAGCGAAGCGTTGCATGGTTTGCGGGGGGGCGATATGTTCGCGGGCACTCCCGTTGCTGAAACCTCACGATCCATTTGGCCAATGCACGCTCCCAACGTTCCCGATGCCCGAACGCGCTTCTCCAACCGCGTTGCCGATTACGTCCGATACCGCCCGGGATACCCCCCCCAGGTCCTCCATCTTCTGCGCCAGTTTGGGCTGGTTCCGGAATCCACGGTTGCCGATGTTGGAAGCGGGACTGGGCTGCTTACTCAGCTTTTTTTGGAGAACGGCAACACCGTGTATGGCGTTGAGCCAAACCAAGAAATGCGGCTGGCTGGCGAGGAATCGCTTGCTGGGTTCCCGAACTTCCGCAGCGTTGCGGCGGCTGCCGAAGCCACCACCCTTTCTGGCAACAGCGTTGATCTGATTGCCGCCGGCCAGGCCTTCCACTGGTTCGATCCCGAACCAACGCGTGCGGAGTTCCGGCGCATCCTGAAACCAAATGGAGTTGTGGCGCTTGTCTGGAACGTCCGCCGCACAACCGGCACGCCGTTCCTTCGGGATTATGAGGCGTTGTTGGCCGAGTTCGGGGCCGAATATACCCACGTGATCCACCGGACAATCACCGATGATGGCGTGCGCGATCTGGAGGGATTTTTTGCCCCCGGCTGCTACCGCAAACAGATCATCCCCGACAACTTCCAGCACTTCGATTCCGAAGGGTTGATTGGCCGCGCACGCTCCGCTTCCTACATGCCAACCGCAGGGGACCCGCGTCTGGACGAAGCGATCAAGGCTTTGCAAGAATTATTCAACCGGCACCAGCACCAGGGCGTGGTTCGGGTGGAGTACGACACCGAGGTCCACGTTGGCTGGTGGGGGGGGGAAGCATGAGCAACGGCAGCATCCTTCACCACGCTGAGTTCCTGCTTCAGCCCGGGCAACCCAACCCCCTGAGCACCGATTGCGGCGTGTTGTGTGATGCCGATGGAACGATTCTGGCGATTGGTCCCGCCGGCCAGCTTCGCCCCCGTGCGGATGCCACAACCCACCACCAAATCCTGATGCCTGGGGTCCTGAACTGCCATGCCCACCTTACCGATGCAGGAATCCAAACGCCGGTTGGTGGGGGCCAGGGATTGGTCCAATGGGTGCAAGACCTGCTTGCTTCCCGTGGGAAAACCGAGGGGGAAGGGGAGCCGGAGGAAGCGTTTGGGAAGCAGGTGAGCGGGGTGATCCGCCAGATGATGGCCAGCGGAACCGTGGCTATTGGCGAGGTAGCAAACAACCTGCGAACCATTCCGGCAATTGCGGAAACCGGAATCCGCTGCCGTTTCATGCATGAGCTTCTGGGGTTTCCAGAATCGCGCGCCCAGCAGTCAATCCTTTCTGCGCTGGCCGATTGGCAGCTTCCGGAGCTTCCGCCAACCATTTCCTACACCCTTGCCGCCCATGCCCCCTACTCCGTTTCCCCATTGCTGATGGAGTTGATCCACCAGCGGAACATGGCGCATGGGACGCTGACCTACCAGCATCTTGCCGAGGACCCCGACGAGCGGCGGTTGTACGAAGAAGCCGCCGGCCCGTGGCGTGAGTTCCTGGAAAGGATTGGCGGGTGGGAGCCAACGTGGGGACCGCCGGGGATTTCGCCGATTGAGTTCTACAGCCGCATCGGGGTGATGGATGGAAACTACGTTGGGGTCCACCTGACGGATGCCACCGAACCGGAGATCGCCCTGCTGGCAAGCCGTGGGGCGGGGGCAATCCTTTCGCCGGCCTCGAACCTCCACATCACCGGAAAGCTGCCGAACGTGCCGGCGTTGGTGGGGCATGGCGTGAAGTTCGGATTGGGAACCGACGGGCGCGGCTCGAACCCGAGCATTGATGTTTTCGACGAAGCAAAAATCTTGCTGGAGCATTTCCCGAACCTCCCTGCGGGGACGTTTCTGGAAGCCTTGACGATTCACGGCGCGGAGCTTTTGCAGTTCAACAATCTGGGGAAGATCACCCCGGGCCAGGCCTTGCCGCTGCTGTCGGTGCTGGTCCGCGAATCCCCCAGCGACCTTCGGGGGCTTGAGCGGGCAATCGTGATGGAGGCTGTTGGGCGGCGTTGCGTGGAAGCCGCCACAACCGATTGCTGATTCGGCTCCGTTCTTATTTTTGCGCCCTATGTCGAAAACCAAGAAAGCTACAATCGAAGAACAGCTCTTCTTCCCCCCCTCGCTTCAGCACACCAAGATTCTTTGCACGCTTGGCCCAGCAACGGCAACAAAGGAGCGGATTCGCCAACTGATTTTGGCCGGGGCCGATGCCATCCGGCTCAATTTCTCCCACTCCAAGTATGAGGTCCACCGGAAGTTGACCGAGATGACGCGGGAGGTTTCCGCCGAGCTTGAGCGGCATATTGCCATCATCCAAGATTTGCAGGGACCAAAGATCCGCGTGGGAACGCTTCCCGATGGGCCGGTGCTTCTGCGCCCTGCCGAGCGGGTGATCCTTACCACCGATGCCGTTGCCAGCGGCGACAAACGGATTCCTGTCCAATACAAACAGCTTGCCGACGACGTTCGCACCGGCGACAGCATCTTTTTGGATGATGGATTGCTGCGGCTTCGGGTGGTGGCCAAAAGCGGGCGGAATATTGCTTGCGACGTCATCAACGGCGGGCTGCTGAAGGAACACAAAGGGGTGAACCTTCCTGGGGTGAACGTTAGCGAGCCAAGCCTTACGGCAAAAGATCGGCGGGACCTTGAGTTCGGGTTATCGCTGGGGGTGGATTACGTCGCGCTTTCGTTTGTCCGTTCGGCAAAAGACATCTTCGACCTGAAGCGGCTGATTGCCAAGCATGGCAAAACCACGCCGGTGATTGCGAAGATTGAAAAGATTGAGGCGATTCGGGAGCTTGACGCGATTATCATGGCCACCGATGCGGTGATGATTGCCCGTGGCGATTTGGGGGTGGAGCTTCCCAGCTACGAGGTCCCGTTGCTCCAAAAACGGATCATCAGAAAGTGCCGCGAGCTTGGCAAGCCGGTCATCACCGCAACGCAGATGCTGGAGTCCATGGTCCAGAACCCGCGCCCAACCCGCGCCGAAAGCTCGGACGTTGCCAACGCCGTTTACGACGGAACCGACGTGGTGATGCTCTCGGCAGAAACCTCTGTTGGTGCCTTCCCGGTCGAGTCGGTGATGACCATGAACGACATCCTTCGCTCCACCGAAAGCGTCGTGCGGTTCGACCCGAACTGGAAGCGGACAACCACCGGGGAAACGGAAACGGAAATGGCCGAAAACGCGGTAGCGGTGGCGGCGTGCGTCCTCTCCTCCCAGGTGAATGCCAGCGCGATTCTCTGCCTATCGTACACCGGCAACACCGCCCGGACCATGTCGCGCCAGCGGCCCGATGCCCCCATCATTGTGATGACCCAGGACCTTGATGTGTGCCGGCGGCTTTGCATCTACCGCGGCATCTATACCGTCACGATCGAGCAACCGGACGACACCGAGGACGCGGTCTCGATAATGAAACGTGCGGCGATTGAGGCAGGGGTGGTTGAGGAAGGGGACACCGTGATTATCACCACCGGCTACCCGCTGGATGAAAAAGCCAGCACCAACATGATTGTGGTTGACAGGGTGTAAGCCGCTTGGTGAACTCCATCTGCGCCAACGCTATCCGGCGGCAAGCTGCGTGGCGTGCGCAGCGCAGCGCCGCCCCGGGCTGCCGGGCAAATTTCCGTAGCTTCGCGCCGTTCCACCTGGTTGCTTCCGGCGTGGCTGCCGATGCGGCGGGATCGGAAACACCAAAGGTGGTGGGGCGGCCCGTAGCAACCATTCTTACAACAACCAGTTCCAAATTCCACGGCTGACTTCACCCACGGCGCGGCACGTGGCCAGCCATTCTGACCAGTATGTACCTTTCCAAACTTGAGATCGTCGGCTTTAAGTCGTTCGCCCACAAAACCATCCTCCGTTTCAACGACGGCATCACCGCCGTGGTGGGACCAAATGGGTGTGGGAAGTGTGTTGTCGGCTCGGCCATTGTTCCCCTTGCCGATGGGCGTTCGGTTCCCATTCAAGATCTGGTGCAACAGGCTCTCCGTTCAACCAACGACCGTATTCAGTATGACGATGGCGTGGCTGTTCTTGACGCTGCAGGGACCACCAATGTGTTGTCATTGAATCCAACCACGTTGCGGTTAGAGGTCCGCCCTGTCACCGCTTTTGTACGCCGAACAGCGCCAGCAACATTGCTCTGGATCCGAACCAGAAGCGGGCGCGAGATAACGGCAACGCCGTATCACCCATTGTTCACGCTGAAAGAAGGGAAACTTCACGCAGTGCAGGCCGATGAGCTTCGGCCAAACCTGAGAATTGCTGTTCCCAGAACGCTCCCCCAAACCACTGCGCCACATTCTGAAATTGATCTCCGCGCTGTTCTGAGTGCGTTTAGCGAGGAGGACAGGATGTACATCCCTTCTTCGCAAGAACTCATTCAATGGGGAAAGCAGCGCAAGGATGAATTGAATGGAGTTCCGCTGAGATCAAGCAGTGCTGAAGTGAGGGGTGGAGCCATGCGTGGATTGCTGGATGGCCAAGCCGTAAACTCTGCATCGTTACTGAGATTAGAAGCTGCCACCCAAACGTTTGCACCGATTGAGCCTATTCTTCAATCACGGAAGGCACATAGAATTTCGATCCCTACAACCTTCTCACCAGAATTAGCAAGGTTTCTTGGATTGCTAATTGCTGAAGGAAGAAACACATCGGCGAACCAAGTGTGGTTTGTTAATTCGGATCCACAGGTCAATCGGGAGTACGCTGAGCTTGCACAAAAAGTATTTGGGGTGACACCAGTCACCGCAAGTTATAAGGCTGGTGCAACGGATACTCTAATCTATTCAAGGGCACTCTGCGTGCTGTTGGATAAGGTCTTCGGTTTCACTGTTGATTCTAATTCATTCCAAAAGACGGTTCCTACACAGTTATTCTCTTCTGATAATTCGGTACGCTGGGCTTTCCTATCTGGACTTTTTGAAGGGGATGCTTATATCAAAGTCCCATCATCGAGCGAACCTCCTTCACAGGCATATATTGAATATTCAACAGCAAGTAAAAAACTTGCGGCTGGCGTGGTTAGTTTGCTGTTGCAATGTGGTGTTTTTGCCATTATTCGAAAAAGAACAAAATATGCCACTAACACTGAAAAGAAGAAAAAGAACACCTATTACTCTGTATTGATTTATGGATCAAATCAACTGCGCCATGCTGCTTACCATCTACAATTTGTTGGGGCAAAAAATGAGAAGCTGAAAACTCTTCAAAAATTACCAGAAACCAGCAATCCTAACCATGATGTTGTACCGGAAGCTGCACATTTAATCCGATCAACAATTACTCAAGCTGGCATTTCCATTAAGGCTCATCGCAAAGGGCGTGCAAAAATGGCTGCGTACCATGAATTACGTTGCCAACCAAGCCGTGAAGGTATCATGGAAGTTGTTGGTGATATTCTTCAACTTGGCACTATCTCCACTGATGTTCAAACACGATTGCATGAACTTCAAACCCTTGCTACTTCAGATGTTTACTGGGATGAAATAACCTCCGTTGAAGAAATTCAGCCAGAAGACCCGTGGGTGTATGACCTTTGCGTGGATGAAACTCACAACTTCATTGCCGATAATGTTGTCGTCCATAATAGCAATGTGATTGACGCGATCCGCTGGGCGATTGGGGAACAAAAAGCCTCCGTCCTTCGCTCCGATAAAATGGAGGAAGTGATCTTTAACGGGGCCGGAAAACGCCGCCCGCTTGGCATGGCCGAAGTCTCCCTAACAATCGAAAACACCAAAGGAATTCTCCCGACGGAGTACAGCGAAGTTGTTATCACACGCCGGCTATTCCGCAATGGCGATAGCGAGTATTTATTGAACAAAACCCAATGCCGCCTGCGCGATATTGTGGACCTGTTCATGGACACCGGAATGGGGGCCAACGCCTACTCGGTGATCGAGCTAAAAATGATCGAGACGATCCTAAGCGACCGCGCCGACGAACGCCGCCGGTTGTTCGAGGAAGCCGCAGGGGTCACCAAATACAAAGCCCGCCGCCGCGAAGCACTCCGCAAACTAGACTCCACCCAGGCCGACCTGCTTCGCGTGAACGACATCGTGAAGGAGGTCGCCAAAAAGGTGGCCGCGCTGGAACGCCAAGCAAAAAAAGCCGAGGAATACACCACCCTTGATGCCGAACGCAAACGGGTGGAAATCGAGGTGCTGGAACGTGAGTATGCCGCCACCAAATCGCGCATTGCCCCGCTGGAGGAACGCCTTGCCGAGGCCAAATCCAAACGGACGGAGCTGGACACGGTCCTGGCCCAGGAAGAAACAATCTTGCAGGAACTGGAACGAGAACAGGGGGAGATTGAGGCCGCGTTGATTGAAGCCCAAAAGGACCTGAACGCCGTCACCGAGCGGATTGCGACCGTGGAGCAACGCCAGGCCGTTTCCGCCGAACGCCGCCGCTCGCTGAACACCATCATCGAGAACTCCGCACGCGACATCAAGGAAGCCGAGGGGGGGATTGAGGCTTTGATGAAGGAGAGGACCGAGGTGGAAGAATTGCTGGAGCGTCTGGCCGAACAAAACCGCATTGCCGAGGCGGAGTACGAGGCGATCCGGTCCGAGGTGATGCTGAACGAAGCCGCCCTTTCTGGCCGCCGCACCGAAGCCAAACGTTCGCAGGATCGGGTGATTGAGGCGATCAACCGCTTGGCCGCGCTCCGTGGCGAGGAGGAGCGCACACGCGCCCGAATCGAAGTGATCCGCCAACGTCTTGATGAATTTGACGAGCAGGATGAGGAAGCCCGATTGGAGCTTGAGCAGGTTGAGGAAATCCTTGCCGGATTATCGGACCAACTGAACCACGCCACCGCCGCGCTGGATGAGGCCCAACGCCAGTTCGAGGAAGGGCAAGCGGAGAAAGGGCGTTTGCGGACGGAGATTGATGACCTCCGGACCCAGACGATTGAGCTTCACAACGGGATCAACAGCCGGAAATCGAAAGTTGAGTTTTTGAATGGCTTGGTGGACCAGGATGAATCGGTCCGATTCCTTGTTCAACAACCCGATTGGACCCCGGTGGAGCGGATCACCGTTGCCGAATCTATCAGCACCGATGAGCAATTCCGGACCGCGATTGCCGCCGCGCTTGGCAACGCCGGGCGGTTCCTGATCGTCCCCAGTGCCGACGACGCGTTGCGCGGTGTGCAGTCGCTGCAATCGAACCGGAAAGGGAAAGCCACCTTTGTCTGCTTGGATAGAATCCCCCCAACCGCGCCGCGCCCGCTGCCCGCCGGCGTGCAAGCAATCGGCTGGGCGGCGGATCTGTGTGTTTCGGATCCAGCGTTTGGCCACCTTCGCCACCATCTGCTTGGGGGAACGTTGGTCGTTCAGACGTTGGAGCAAGCGTTTGCGGCATCGGCCCACAGCATGGTGGAGCAAGTGGTGACGCTGGAGGGGGTGTTGATCCGCAACGGCGGGCTGATCCGTGGCGGCGGGCGCACCGCCGACGAAGGGGTGACAATCGGCAAACGCGAGCAGATTGAACGATTGGAAAAAGAGGTCGCGAAACTGACGAAGCAGCTTGAGGCATTAACCAAAACGATTGCCGAAAAAACCGAGCAGCACAACGCCATTAATCTTGGCACGCTAAGCAACGCCATTCGCGAGGCGCAGCAGCGGGTGGGGAACTTGGAGAAACAGCGCGGCCAGGCGGAGTACGAGCAGGAATCGGCCAACGATCTTCTGGAGCAACACGACCAGGACCGCACACGCGCCCACGAGGAAATCCAACGGCTGGAAGGAGTGCTGCAAGGGACCGAACCACGCCGCAAAGAGCTGACCGAGGAACACGCCACCGCCGAGAAAAGGGCCCGCGAACTGAATGCCGAGCTTGAGCGGATGGAGTTGGGGTTTGCCGAACAGTCGCGCCAGATGAACGAGAAGCAAGTGCTGCTTGCCGGGTTGCGCGGCGACCAACGAAGCGCACGCGCCGAGCTTGAGCGAATGGCCCGCGACCGCGAAAACGCCGAGCGAACAATCCAACGCCGCCGCCAAGAAGAGGAGCGCGCCCAGGAAGAGTTGGTGCAGTTGGAAGGGCAGTTGGAGGAGTTTGTTGCCCAGCTGGAGAGCTTCCGCGCCGAGCTTGCCGAGGCGCAGGCGAAGCGGGAGGAGGTGGTCCAACGCCAGGCCGCAAAGCGCGAGGAGATTGCACGCCACGGCGAGACGCTTCGCGAGGAACGCCGCGACTACGAACGCTCGGTTGAGCAAATGCACGAAATAGAATTGAAACTTGGCGAGCTGAAACTGAAAGCCGAAAGCCTTCTGCAACGTGGCCGCGAGGAGTTGGAGATTGAGTTGGTGCTGAAAGAGTTCGGGGAAGAGGGCGCAACGATGGGGGATCTTCGCGAGCTGCTTCGGCAGATCAAAGGGCGGTTGAAGATGATGGGATCGGTGAACCTGCTAGCCTACGATGAATGGCGCGAGGAGAACGAGCGGTATCAGTTCCTGCAAGGGCAGCTTGATGATTTGAAGCAGGCCGAAGACTCCCTGATGAAGACTATTGCCGAGATCAACGAGACCGCGCAACGGAAGTTCATCGAGACGTTCGAGCAGATACGGAGCAACTTCCAGAACATCTTCCGAACGCTGTTTCTGGAAGGGGATGAGGCCGATCTGAAAATTGCCGACGGGGACCCGTTGGAGGCCCAGATTGAGATCATCGCGAAGCCTCGCGGAAAACGCCCGCACTCCATTGACCTGCTTTCCGGGGGTGAGAAAACGCTGACGGCGATTGCGTTGCTCTTCTCCATCTATCTGGTCAAGCCTTCTCCGTTCTGCATCCTCGACGAAGTGGACGCCCCGCTTGACGATGCGAACATTGACCGTTTTGTGCAGCTTATCAAACGCTTTGATAACGAAACGCAGTTTATCATCGTTACCCACAACAAGCGCACAATGGGCGCAGCCGACACGATGTACGGCGTTACGCAGGAGGAGGATGGCGTGTCGAAAATCGTCTCGGTGCGGTTCACCGAGACCAAGAAACAGGAAGCAATCAACAACATTCCACAAACGGAGATAGCATGAAACCACAACTGATCATCACCGCAGCGTTGCTAACGCTTGGCATTGCTGCGTGCAATGACTCCACCACCGAACCAACCCCGCAGCCAATGGCGGAGACGATGCAATTCAAGTCCGGTGCCCGCTACGAATACACGACCTACTCAACCGACACAACCACCCAGGCCCCAATCGAGAGCACGCGCCGCACCAAAACCCGCACGTTGGTGGCCGCCAATGCCAGCGTGAAAGGAAAAACTGGGGTTGCGGTTTCCATTGACAGCTTGTTCGCCACCGCTGGCGGATTCCTGAGCGTGACAGACTCGGTGTTGCTGCAACAGGCATCGGGGACGAACGAGATTTACCGCTACTCCTCGCTTGCGCCGGAGCTTGATTTCAGCGGGATTGCCGGGCTTTCGTTGGACATCGGCAGCGACTGGCGGCACGAGGCAACGCTTGGCGCGACCACCGCAAAATGGTTCCTGGGGGAGGTTGCCGACACGTTCCAGATTGACGGGCTTCCGCCGCAGGTGAAAGGGGTGAAGGTCTCGGTCAGCGATTCGGCAATCGCCTCGGCCTCGGAAACCCTGACGATTGACGGGGTCAGCTACAAAACCACGAAGACGACGCACCGGCTTGATCTGAAATTCAGCGTGATCGTCAACTTGGGTTTTGGTGGGGATCAGGTTGTCGCGCTGAACACGAACTCCATCACCAGAACAACGTGGACCAGTGCCGAGCTTGGGGCAATCATCCGCGAGGAGCGCGAAGCAAAGGCAATCAATCTGGGAAGCTACACCGGCATAACCCTTCCGGTGATACCGGCCTACGGCTCGGTGACAGCAATGACGAAGGTGCTTGCCAAAGGGAGTTAGGTCCAGAGATAGACTGGCAAAGAGTAAATAGAACAACGGCATCTTGCTTGATTGCAAGATGCCGTTGTTGTTTGCGGGGGGGCATCGGTAGCACCTTGATCCCTATGGAATCAGGATTGTAGCCTGCGATATCTATTACTTGAGCAGTTACGGAAAGGGGATATATTTACGGCCAGCTATCGTGCCCAACAGATTGCCGGGATACTATGCGGCTTCACATTGTTGATTCCGAAGACGCGCAAGTGCAATGAAGTCGGAAATGCAGCAGCTTTGAAGATGAGGAAGTCCGCAGGGGAATCATCTTGCGTCTCTCAAATTGGAAATTTAGGTGCTTCTGGCAGAGTTCGTTGGAATGCACGCGAAATAAGACAAAACCTTCATGGCAACCAGGCTCAAAATCATAGATCTTTTTGCTGGCATCGGGGGCATTCGGCTTGGATTTCAGGCGCACGGATGCACATCGGTGTTTGCTTCCGAGTGGGACAACTACGCGCAGCAGATGTACGAAGCGAATTTCGGAGAGCGGCCCTTTGGCGACATTAACGAAATCCCCCCGGAGCAGATACCAGACCATGATATTTTACTTGCCGGATTTCCCTGCCAACCATTTAGCATTGCCGGAAAAGGGCTTGGATTTGCCGACACACGGGGGACATTGTTTTTCAATATCGAGGCGATTATTGCGGCAAAAAGGCCGCAAGCATTTTTGCTGGAAAACGTAAAACGCCTGACAACCCACGACAATGGAAACACGTTTGCGGTGATCGTCGAAAAATTGAAAAATCTTGGATACACGCTCTATCATAAAGTCTTTAATTCTCTTGATTTCGGCCTTCCACAGAAACGGGAAAGGATTTACATCGTTGGATTTAAGGACCCTATCCATTTCCAATTTCCAAAACCGCCCGGCTATTACAAGCCATTGTCCGAAATTTTAGAAAAGGATGAAGATGTTGACCAAAGCTATTTCCTTTCTGAAAAATTAAGAATCAAACGATTGGCGGCGGTGAAATATCCTCCTCCTGTGCCATCTATTTGGCATGAAAATATCGGTGGGAATATCTCCGCACTTCCCTACTCCTGCGCGCTGCGGGCGGGCGGCAGCTACAACTACCTTGTGGTGAATGGAGTAAGAAGGCTGACCGGAAGGGAGATGCTGCGGCTTCAAGGATTCCCCGATTCTTTCGTGATAAATATCCCCTACTCCCAGCTAAGAAAGGTTGCGGGAAATTCGGTGACAATTCCGGTGGTGAGTGCTATTGCAGGGGAGATGGTCGCGGCATTGCAGCATAAAAGAAATGCCGTGAAAATTGGAACACAACCCTTTTTTGAAAATCAAAAAATCAAGGTGATGTAACGGAGATTATTGGAGATTCCCATGCTTGTTATCCCCGCCATTGAATTGCAAGATGGACGCTGCCTTCGGATGGTTGCTTCCGATGATCCATTCTCGGTGCAAGTCTATTCTGCCGATCCTGTGCAGATGGCTTTGCTGTGGCGGAAGGAAAATGCACGGTCGCTCCACATCACCGATTATGATGCTATCCTTGGAAATCCTTTCAGCAATCTTCCAACCGTCCAGCAAATTGCGGCGGCGGTCGAAATTCCAATCCAGCTTATCACCCGATTTCAATCAATTGAGCAATGCCGGGAATTGCTGCAATCGGGCATTTATCGGCTGACGTTGCACGAGCAAATCCTTCGCGACCCGGACGGGGTTTCCGAATTATTGAGGGAGTATGGTCCCTCGCGAATTTGCGCCAGTGCTATCTCGCAAGGTGGAAATCTTTTTATGATTCAGCACCAGGGGAAACCGGTTCCAACGCTGGAATTTGCCGCGCTGGCGGAGTCGCTTGGAATTCGCCGGTTGCTTTTTTCGGACCGTGAGTACGACGGGCGGCTGCTGGGTCCAAATTTTGCCGCGCTCCGCAGGTTGGCCGAAGCAACGTCGCTGCAAATCACGGCTGCGGGCGGGGTTGCTTCCGTGCAAGATTTGTGGCGGCTGCAGGAAATGCGCCCGCTTGGCATTGATTCGGTGGTGATTGGCCGCGCCTTCTACGAAAATCGTTTCCCCTGCCAAGAACTGTGGCGCGACATTGAAATTGAACGCCGAAAAACAGGGGGGAGCTGGGTGGAAGAAATATCAACCAGCCGGCTTCGCGATACGTGAGTGAATGGCGGACTCTCTTGATCACTCAGGTGATGCTTTGAACAGCGGCCTTTTCCCCCACTTTGGAACGAACGATGATGCTTCTGAAATTTCATGGAACCGGCGCGGGCGATCCTGCGGCAGACCGGGGGGCCAGCGCGCTGACCGCCACCTTCAGCAATGGCAGCGTTGCCCTGTTCGATGCTGGCGAAGGGGCATCGCGGGGGATGCTGCGCGACCATGTGGACCTGCTGCAACTCTCCACGGTGGCCATTAGCCACACCCATGCCGACCATTGGTGCGGGCTTCCTGGGTTGCTGACCGCGCTTGCGGTGGCCAAACGTACGCGCCCGTTGGTAATCCGCGCTCATCCGGTCGCGCTCCGGTTTCTTCAGCAAGCCGCGCTCCATTCCCACCTGTTTCCCGAACGTCTCAGCTTCGCAATCCATTGGGAACCATTGTCCCCATTCCCCCTTCCCGATGGATGGACCTGTTCCCCAATCCCCAACACTCACGCTCGGTCGGTGCAGGACCTTGCAAGCCAGCATCAGGTTTGCGCGGCGGCGTTCAGCTTTTTGCTGCGGAAGCGTGGCACGCCGGGCGTGTGCCTTTCGCAAGATTTGGGGAGCGAGGGGGACCTGCGCGGCAGCTTGGAAGGGTGCGGGCTGCTGGTTTGCGAATCGGCACACGTCAGCCTTGAAAACGTTGTTGCAATGGCCGCTGCGGCGGGGGTGCGCCGCGTTGTTTTTACTCACATTCCCCCGCGCGGCATTGATTTCCCTTCCTCCACACCGCAGTTGGAGGTCACCGTGGCAACCGATGGCCTTGCTATTGAGGTGGAAGAAGGCCTCACCCTTCCGGAAAATGCACTTGCGTAACCCTATCCTTGCTCGTTATCCTTGCGGCGTGAAGTATCCAAACGCTGGTTCAATCGCTGCTCCAACCGCCGCTATCCGCACGCACCGCCAACGGTGTGTACTCCTTGCTTGCTTGCTTCTGCTGCTTCCCGCTGTTCTTGTTGGCCAGCGGAAGGAGGCTTTGCCGAACGGCGGATCGTTGATTATCCGTTTGCGCGAAGGGGTTGCGCCGAAGCAGGCCCAGGAAATGCTTGCCGAATGCGCCGCGCACGTTGGGGCCAAGGCACAGATGCGAAGTTTTTTGGGGGGAAGAACCGCAATGCCGCTCCTTTCGGCAACCCGCCTGAACCGCTACGCCGTGGTGGATATTGATGCCACCGCCACTACCCCTTTCCTGGCCCAGTTGGCGGCACGCCCCGAGGTGGAGCTTGCCTTCCCGAACCGAACCTACCGCGTGGACGGCTTCCGCAACGACTCCCTGTACGGTGCGCAGTGGGGGTTGCGGAAATTGGAGGTTGAAGCCGCGTGGGAGCGGACAAAAGGGGATAGCAGCGTGGTGGTTGGAGTGATTGATACCGGAATTGATTTTGAACATCCCGACCTCCTTCCCTCAATCTGGGTGAACCGGGCCGAGGACCGCAACGGCAACGGGCGGTTCGACCCCTGGCCCGCCGATGAAGAACGGCAAGGGGTGAAAGGGGATTTGGACGGAATTGACCAAGATGGAAACGGCCTGCCCGATGATGTTATCGGCTACGATTTTGTTGACCAAACAATCTTGAACTTGGGCGATTGGACCGGGCGCGATCCCATTCCGTTCGATCCGCTGCGGGGTGAGTTCAACGCCCACGGGACCAACGTTGCGGGAATTATCGCCGCTGCGGCAGATAACCGGATTGGCGTTGCCGGCGTTGCCCCGGGGACCCGCTTGCTTGCGTTGCGGGCGTTCGACTCGCGAGGGAATGGCGAGGATGACGATATCTCCGCCGCCATTATCTACGCCGCCGACCGTGGCGCAAGCGTCATCAACATGAGCTTTGGCGACAGCTACTACTCACCGCTGATGCACGATGCCATTCGCTACGCCTACCAGCGCGGGTGCGTGCTGGTTGGCTCCAGCGGGAACGATGGCGGCGTGTTCAATCACTATCCTTCCAACTATCCCGAAGTCATCTCCGTTTCCGCCACCGACTCGAACGATATCCGGACCAGCTTCAGCACTTCGGGGTCGCACGTGTCGCTGGCGGGACCCGGTGCCGCAATCGCCACCACGAACACCTTTGGCCGATACTCCACCAGCTTTGGCGGAACCAGTGCGGCTGCGCCCTTTGTGTCGGGGGTGGCGGGTTTGCTCCGTTCGCTCCATCCAGCATGGGAACCGGACGCGGTCCGAACCGTGATGGAGCTTACCGCCGACGACCGCCGCAACGATGGATGGGACATTGATTACGGGGCCGGGCGGGTGAACGCACGCCGTGCCGTGAACTTCCCCGGCCCAGCCCAGGTCGCGCTGGAAACCCCCGCCGCCGAAACCGGCTTCCGCCGCGACACCACGCTGCAAGTGGTGGGGTCCGTAATGGCTCCGCTGCTGGATTGGTGGGAGCTTTCCTACGGGCTTGGCGAAACCCCGAAGGAGTGGGTGCCGATTGGAAAGCGAGGAAGGAAGGGGGCGGTTCACGACACGCTGGGGAGCTTTAGCACCGCCGGAATTCCCGACACAACCATCACGCTTCGGCTTGCGTTGGTGCTGACCGATGGCCGCCGAACCGAGCGGCGCGTTCGGCTGTTTGTGGACCGGACCGCGCCAACGTTTGCCACCCCGGTTGAGGTGATGAATATCTGGAGGTTCGACCGCCGCGCCGTTGCCATTCTGTTCCGCACCGATGACCAGACCCGCGCAGGGGTTTTCGTCCGGCCAACATCAGCCCCGAATGAGGCTTGGCGGCTGCTTGATCTGGAGCCGGAAAAATCGCTTTTCACCCGGACGCATCACCTGTATCTGACCGATCAAGAATTGGAGCGGGGGGTGAGGTACGATGCCTACGTGGTGGCGGTGAACAGCGCCGGCGACACGGTCCAGCATGGCTCGGCATCCGCGCCGCTGAAGGTGATGGTCGAGCCAATCGCAATGCCAACCGGAACCCTTGTTGAAACGCCCGTGGTGCTTCCGTACGGCTATCCATTGGACCAGTCGGCGCGGTTGTATTCGGACCGCCAGCCCTGCTACTTGCTCAACCGTTTTGCCGAGGGTGGGTTCGATAAACTTATCGCCTATTCCTTCGATGGAACCAGTTTCACCCCTCGCGATTCCACCGGAAACTGGGCTCCGCGTGGCGTGTGCGATTCCGACGGGAACGGGTTGATGGAGGTTCTGGGGCAATCGGGGGGGAAAGGGGTGTTGTTCGAGCAAGCCACCCCGGGCGGGTCCCCGTTTGCCACCATCAAATATGCCGACACCACCAGCGGCGGCTTCTATCCAAGCGGAGTTTTTGATTTTGAAGATGATGGAAAGATGGAGCTGATTGCCCGCAGTGCCGAGCCGGACACTGCCGGAAGCTACTTCTACATCTTGCAGTGGGACGGGAGCAAGTACCAGCAGATTGCGCGGCTGCAGAACCCAACGCCACCCGCCACACCAGGCGGAACCAACAGCTTCAGCAACAGCGAGTCGGTGGTGGCCGATTTTGACGGCGACGGACTGATGGAGGTCCTTTTGGCCGATGATGACAACGACTTCATGGCCTACGAGCGGGGAAGCGATGGAATGTTCCGATTGGTCTGGACAAAGCTGAACGAAGGGAGCGGAAACGCCCCGCTGATTGGCGCGGTGGACCTTGCGGGAACTGGGCGTTCGCTGATACTCACCGCCGTTGCATCCTTCCCATTTATGAACAGCGATCGTGAGTATGAGGCTCCATACTGGCAGGTCAACGCCTATCTGCGCTTCGATGATGGGCGGGATTCGTTGGTCTGGAGCCAGCGGTTTGCGTACCGCCAAACCAGCAGCGGGTTCCGCAACGTGATTGGCGGGGTGAACCTTTGGGGGAACCTGTCATCCGGCAAGGCGCAGCATATCGCCCTGTCGCTGTTCCCGAACGTCTATCTGTTCGCCGGCGACGCGTTGGGGGGGGAAATCAAGCCGGTCTGGTGGACGTATGGGCCAATCAACTACCGCCTGTTCACGGTCCCGCTGGGGAGCGGAACGGAGCAAGGGTTGGGGATTGGCGATGGCGACTCCATCCGCCTGTATCGGATGGACTCCAGCGCCATTCGCGGGACCGAACCAGCCGTTGCCCTTTCCGGCTGGGCACTGAGCGACTCGGCCATTACCCTTTCGTGGCTAAGCCCCGATCCAAGCGGATACTCGTTTGCGGTGCTTCGGGGTGAGGTGGTTCCTGGCAGCGCAGGGATCAGGTTGCAAGAAATCCAGCGGACGAACAATCTATCAACCATTGACACCGGGCTTGGAATGCCGGATGGAAGGCTGAAGGCTGGCGGAAGCTACGCGTATTTGATTCGGGCGATCAAGAATGGCACGGGGGAAGGGGCGGTTTCCAGCAATCTGCTGGTGACAACGGCGCATCAGCCGGCGCGCTTGGTCCGCGCCGAAGCCACTGCGGCGGAAGGGCTTTTGCTCCATTTCAGCCACCCGATGCGCCCCACGGTGGAGCGTGCTGGCGCGGTGGAGATCAGCGATCAACAAAGTGGCCAGTGGGTTTCCATTTCGTCGGTGATTGCTGCAAGCGATTCGGCCCTGCTGGTGCGGTTTGCCGCGCCGCAGCCTGGGCGTGTGGTTCGGGTCCGGCCAACGTTGCTCCTTCGCGACCGCGACGGCGCGCCAGCCGACACCGCCAGCAGCGTGGTGGTGGAATTGCCAATGCCCGACAGCCGCGCGCCGTTCATTGCTGCGCGTGCCAGCAAAAGTGGGGAACATGAGATTTCCGTTGAGTTCAACCGCCCGCCCGATGCCGCCACGGCGACCAATCCCGCCAACTACCAACTGGATCCGCCCGGCGCAATCCTGGGCGCGGCGATTGACCCGATTGACCCGCAGCGGGTGCTGCTGCGGCTTCCAGATTCTTACCAGCTTGCCCCGCTGGGCCGCCCCTATCTGGTGACGGTGACGGGGGTCAGCGACAGCAAGGGGAGATGGATCAACGACGGGGTGGGGAGCGTGGTTGGGTTCACGCTGGAGGGGAGCGATCTTTCGGGGGTGTTTGCGTTCCCGCAACCTTTCTCGGTTCAGGGGGATGAGCGCGTGTTTTTTGGCGGCCTAACCCGCGCAGCAACGGTGACGATTTTCACGCAGGGGGGAAGTGCAATCGCCACCATTGCCAGCCTTGCCGGGGACCAGCAAGTAAGCTGGGATGGCCGCGCCAGCAACGGCGATGTTGTTCCCGCAGGGGTCTATCTCTATCGGGTGCAAGGAACAAACCAAGCCGGAGAATCGGTGGAGAGTGAGTTGAAGAAAATCGTGGTGCTGCCGTGATTGCATTGAACGGGACGTTACCTTCTGGCAAATTCAACATGAGCGCAGTACTCGGAAATATTTTTGAAAAATGATCTCGGGAGGTGAGGAACCGATAAAATAAAGCGGGGTATCAGCTTGCCCTGACACCCCGTATTGGTTGAATTAACAGTTGAATTAACGAACGACAGTAAATCCTGTGCTGCCAAGCAAGTTCTGGTCAACAAATAGCTGTACAAAGTATTTGCCCGCTGGCAACCTACTGCTTAATGGGTGGTGAAGAACGCCAGCATCCACAAACCCTATCTGTTCTTCCAGAATTTTTTCACCCATGACCGTTACCACCTCGAATCGCACAGCACCTGGCGATTTCATTGTTGCGCTAATAACTGGCTGATTATTTACTATTCCAACCGATAGAGGTTCTGCTGCTAAGGTTGAAGCATCTATTTCTGTGGAAACATCTGATTGTTCAGGATACCAGCGAAGAAGGAATTGCCACCCACTCACGTATGCAGTATTCAGCGAAGGAAACGCCAATGAATTAATGTTGACAATGCTGTGAGTATCTAACGGGGTTTGTTGTTGGACCCAGGTTTCCCCACCATCGGTGGTTCGTACAATTTTTCCTTGCCCCCCCGTTGCTATCCCATTACGGCGATCAAGAAAACTAATGTCAAACAATCCTAAAGCTGGATCGCGCCATAATTTCTGAAGTGGAGTCCAAGTTTTTCCTCCATCGGTAGTTTTAGTATGCAAATCAAGTGCATTGTCGGCTTTCCCAGTTCGTTCATACCCGGCCGCAAAGCCGTACTGGGCATCGGGGAAATCTATTGCACCTGTGGTTATCTGCTTTAATTCTGGGGAGGAATGAGCATCCCAAGTTTTTCCTCCATCATATGTTCGTAAAAACATTTTTGCAACTACTGGCAATCCTTTATTCATTAAAAAGAATATTGTGTCACTTGAGATTGGGATTACTGCACCAATTGAAAAACCTTTAACGCTATCGGGTACAACTACTGGCTGCCAATTATTGCCTCCATCAACGGTTCGAAAGATTTTACTGCCAGCGACAACATATCCATGGATTGAATCATGCATCACAATAGTGCCATTTTTGCCGGGCGAGTTTTCAATTGGAAGGCGAACAGAATCCCAAGATTGCCCGGAATTCTTTGTGCGAAATACCAATCCTGAATCTCCAATAATAAAAATTGTAGAGAGTGTTGGATATGCTGCTTGATGAAATTGAAAAACCTCATCACCTTGTGGTAAAGGGATCAAACTCAAAGTATCATAAAGCAGAGTTGTCCATGATTTACCGCCATCTGTTGTGCGCCGTGCAAAGCTCAATCCCTGAATAGCTGAATCCCCACAGACGATGCAATGCTCATCATCTAAGCAAGTGATACTTCTAAATGCTGTTCCGTAAGAGCTATCTATTTTCACCCACTTCCCTTGTTGTGCTGTTGTTGGAATGCTTGCAAGGCATAACCAAAGGATCAACAATAAGAAGGAGGAGAAAATATTGGGCAGCTGAAATTTGGATTTTGTCATGTTTGTCGAAGGTCTGTGTTTGGAGTTCCGAAGGTGCTTCGTAGAGATAATGGATGGCAATTCGTATGTCATGAGTTGATTAGGAAGGGGAATCTTTCGTTTGTGTCAACTGTAAAGCTATGGGGTGACTAACTTCAACACAAGACTTTTTTACATGGAGCAGCATTTGCATTGGGTCGCATCTGAAGCACTGCGGGCAGGATGAGAAAATGGCCTATGCGTATCCAGGCCATCACCCATCCTCAGAACCCCGATTCCTGTTGTTTCGTATCCATTCGCAACGGGGCGTTGCTAACGGGGGTTGCGCCCCTATTTTTGCCGAGTTTTTCCGCTCATTGAAAACGCCGAGAGAGAGAAGTTATGAAGCATCACAAGAGGGAGGAGGCGCAGATGGAGCTTTTCATCGCGGCCTTAAGCGATGGGGATCATCCGTTTGCGTTCGCGGCTTCGGCCTCTGCTATCGGGCTGGATGAGTTCCAGGATCAGGTTACGGCCACCGGCATGGTGCGCCGGCTTGCCCATGAGATTATCGTCAATGCCCGGCTTACCGGAATCATCGTCCGCGAGTGCGACCGATGCCTTGCTGAAACGGAACTCCCCGTGGATGCCGAGCTAAGCCTGTACTATCACATCACCGTTCCTGGGGAGCGGACCACGCAGGCGGACGACCAAGAAATCCGTGAGCTGTCGGGGAATCACGATAGCATCATCCTTGATGAAGAAGTCCGGCAAGCCTTGCTGCTGGCGATCCCGCTGAAAACCCTTTGCCGCGATGACTGCAAAGGCCTTTGCTCCGGCTGCGGGGCGGACCTGAACAACGAACAGTGCCGCTGCACCAGCACGGAAATTGATCCACGGTGGCAAGGATTGGCGGGGCTGTTCCCGCAAGAGGAAGGGGAGAAGTAATGCTCCGCAAACAGGAGCCAACAGGGTAAACAAAACATCAACAATTATAGACCAGGAGATTCGCCATGCCAAATCCAAAACGGAAACACTCGAAGTCGCGCCGCGACAAGCGCCGCACCCATTACAAAGCAACCGCGCCAGCATTCGGCAAATGCCCGAACTGTGGCGAGACGAAGTTGCACCACACCGCCTGCGCTGCTTGCGGCTACTACAACGGGCGGGTGATACTGAACTCATCGTTGTAACCCAGCACCGTAACCCAGCGCGCAAGCCTTTGCCCGCCGGTGCAAGCCATTACCGGAAGGCACGTAGTTCGCCCTTGATTGGGAAACTACGTGCCTTCTTTTTTTACCGACTCATCGCTTATGACCAACTCCGGAACAAACGCCATCATCGTGGTGCTGATTACCGCGCCCTCCGTTGACGTTGCCCAGCAGATTGCTGCGACCCTTGTGGAAGAACGCCTTGCTGCGTGCTGCACCATCCTTCCCGCTGTCCGCTCGGTGTATCGCTGGGAGGGGAGGGTGGAGGATGCCGAAGAAGTGCTGGTGTTGGTGAAAACCGCCCAAGAATTCTTCCCGCAGCTTCAGCAACGGGTGTTGGAGTTGCACCCGTATCAGTTGCCGGAAGTGATTGCGGTTCCGGTGGTTGCCGGCCTTGCGGGATATGTGGACTGGGTGCTGGACTCGGTGCGCCGGTGATGCTTGAATTGCCCGGGCTACAGAGCCTTGTTTGGGTTTGCCAGAAGGCGCGGGCGTTTCTGTTTGGGGTTGTCGGAATCCACCCCTCCCATAAGGACCGCAATCGAGTGAAGTTGCGGAATCTGCTCGCAGATGATGCGGATGATTGCCGTCAGCGGCGCGGCAAGGATCATCCCAGGAATCCCCCATAACCACCCCCAAAACACCAACGACATCAGCACCACCAACGGGCTAAGGTTCAACCCCGAGGCCATAATGCGCGGCTCCAACACGTTCCCAATCAGGTTCTGCTCCACGATCAAGATCACCAGCACCAACGCCGCGGTCCCGGGCGCGCCGAATTGCAGCAGCGTGATCAGTGCCGGCAAGATGTTGGCCACCACCGACCCAATGTTCGGAATGAAATTGAGCAGGAAGGCGAAGAACCCCCACAGCAGCGCGAAGTCAACGCCGAACAGATAGAGCGTCCCCGCCGTCACCAGCCCCATCAGGACATTGATTAAGGTTTTGGTGAGAAGGTATCGCCGCACTTTCTCGTCAACGCGGTGGATCACTTCGGCAATCTGCTCGGCCCGCTCGGGGCTGAACGCCCGCTTGGTTTTTACCGCAAACGATCCGGTCCCGGCAAGGATGAACAGGGTGAACAGAAGGATCAGAAAGAAATCGCTCATCAAGGAGAGAAGGGAGTTCAGCCCGTTGGTGAGCACCGTGTTGAGCGTGGAGAAGTCGAAGCCGTTTTGCAGCGCGCTGTCAAGGTCAACCCCGTACTCGGTGGCGGTAACTTTCAGGTCCGCAAGCAGGGTGTTGAAGCGTTGCTCGTACTTCGGCGCGGCACTCACGAACGATGCCCCGCTGGCCTTGATAACGGAGTAGAGTCCGTAAATGCCGCCCGCCACAATTCCCAGCACCACAATGATGGAAACCGCGCGCGGAACCTTCAGCTTGTCCAGATAGATCACTAGCGGTTTGAAGACGTAGCTGACAAACACGGCAATCACCACAGGAAGCAGGATGCTTCCCAACTGGTAGAGAAGCACGCCAACCAGAAACACCACGATGATCCCCAAAAAAATGGGAATCAATCGGCTCCCCGATTCATGCGCCGCCGGCTGGTTCGGCGTTGATTGTTGAATCATTGATCCGCTATCGGCAGATAATGGCGACATCTTCCTCTGGCATGACAATGTTGTACAGGTATTGCTCGCGCGCCATTCCCAGCAGCTCCTGGCGGTGCTCGGGGGTTTTGATTGCCGAAAGGGTGAAGTAGCGTGCGGCCTGGCCGTAGCATCCAACGTCGGCGTACAAAGCTCCAAGCATCATCATGGTGGCGGGGTCGTCGCTTTCTCCAAGCTCCTTCAGCAATGCTTGCTCGCTGCTGGTAAGCTCGGATTGTTTTTGCTGGCTTAGCTGGAAGAAGGAGGAGGTGGAGCGATTAAGGATGTTATCCTCGTTCTGAAGGGTCCAAGTATACACCGCTTCGGGCTGAAGCATGGGGGCCGGCCAAACGGCTTGGGTATCGCTCACGGTGGTTTTGAACAGCTCATCCCCCAAGTAATTTCTTACGGTGACGGAGTACCGGCTAACGCCCGGCGTGCGAAGCCAGCGGAAGGTGATTGGTCCGCTGCTGATTGCGGTGGAGCGTGGCTCCAGCACAATCAGTTTGTCGCCACGCAGGTAGTCCATCAGCCCTGCGGCCTTGCCGAAGGGGTCGTCAATGCCGATGCGTTTTCCAACTTCGCTGTTGGCTTCGTTGCGTGCGGTTTCCAGCCCCTGGCGTTCGGCGGCGGCAATCAGCTGCGAGGAATCAATGGCGCGGGTTGCGCCGGCCTCGCTGGTACGGCTTTCGCGCCCGGCACCGCTGGCGGCGGCAAGGGTCCGAAGTGAGTTTGCAACGGCTTCGTTTTCCCCTTTCCCTGCGCGTTTGATAGCGTCGGCAACCTTCAGTTGGATTGGTTTGTTGTACTTCAGAACCTTCCCGTTGACCGATAGCTGCAGGGTAGCGTTCCCTTTCAGGATAATCACATCTTTCTTCCCAACAGCCTGCCCAATCTTTGGCGCGGCAGTGCCTTTGCTGGACTTCACCGTGACATCACCGGTGAAGAACAGAATGCGAACAGCGTCGTCGGCAATTGCCGGAAGGGCTGCCGCAAGAAGCAGAAGCAGTGTTGCGCCAAGCGTACGTCGCAATTCCTTGACCATAGCGCGTTCTTGGTTAAATGGTAAATGATCCCTTTCGTGTGTTGGTTGAACCTGCAGGAGGCTTCGCATTATACCAAAATTCTTCCTGCGTTGAACTCTGTGCTTTGCGCATTGCCAGAAATTCGTGAACTTCGCCCCGGTTCAGTTCCCCTTCAGACGCTTCCTCGTTCAGTATCTAACCAAGTTCAACGCACACATCTCCGTGACCAACTCAAGCATCGGGCATTCTACCGATAGCTTCCTGTCGCTTCTTGCACACGTCGAGGAATTGATTGATGCCGGAAGAATACGGGACGCACGCCGGTTCCTTGCGCAGTTCATCGAACGCAAGCAGCCGGAACCGCGTATGCTTCCGGCCCTGGCTTCCCTTTATTTGCGGGTGGGGAAGTCGGAGCAAGCATTGGCCACCATGCGCTCGGCAATTTCAGAATTGGGGGGTGAGGCCTCCCTCTTCAACGCACTTGGGCTGATGCTTGCCTCGATTGGGAAAGAGGAGGAGAGCCGCGAGCAGTTCGAGGAAGCGTTGAAGCTGGAGCCAACGAACAACGAAGCCCTCCGGAATCTTGCCTTCACCCTTCATCGCTCCGGGCAACGGCGGCGTTCGTATGGGCTGCTGATTGAGTGCGCCAAATCTTCGCCACTTTCGGTTGAGCTGCGGCTGATCTGCGGGACATTGCTGGAGTTGGATGGCCGGTTGGGCGATGCCGCGGCCTGCTACCGCGAAGTGGTGGAGCTAAGCACCGTTGCCCAGCAGATCCGCTTGGCCTCGCAGCGGCTGCTGTTCCTGAACACCACGGACCTTGCCGAATCGTTCGATGACGTGATCACCAAGCTGATTGAGGAAGGGGAGAAGGAAGGATGAGGCCGGTGGTGCGTCCTCTTTCCAAAAAAGCCAAGTTTCTCTCCATTCTTTCAATTTTTTCAATCCCTCCTTTCTCCATCTCTCAATTCTGTAACACTTCACGAGGATTGTTTCACCGCCACAAGGTCGGTGCTAACTTTGCGCCCCTTACGCACGGCAGCGAAAGCATACTGGTTTTGGGGATGCTCCGCATCTTCCAATCGCGCCAGTTTGATTGCTTGCCACGCTGCAAATCCAGCCAAATCCTGACAACGATTTTTCCACACTCACATGGCCGAAACTCAGTTTGATGTTATCGTCATCGGCAGCGGACCGGGCGGATACGTCGCCGCAATTCGCGCTTCCCAGCTTGGTCTGAAAACCGCCATTGTTGAACGCGACCGGCTTGGCGGCATCTGCTTGAACTGGGGGTGTATCCCCACCAAAGCGTTGCTGAAAAATGCCGAGTACATGCACTTCCTGAACCATGCTTCCGACTTCGGTTTCAGCTTCGATAACCTTTCGGTGGATTTCCAACGGGTGATCCAACGCAGCCGCGAAGTTGCCGATGCCAACAGCAACGGCGTTAGCTTCCTGATGAAGAAAAACAACATCACGGTAATCAGCGGCTGGGGGGTGGTGAAAGCGCAGGGCCAGGTGGAGGTCCGCGATACCGATGGCAATCCAACCCAGCAACTTTCCTGCCGCGCAATCATCCTTGCCACCGGCGCACGCCCGCGCGTCTTCCCGGGGATTGAGGTTGATTTCAAACGGGTGATCACCTCCACCGAGGCGATGATTCAAGAAAAACTTCCAGCATCCATGGTCATCATGGGGGCCGGGGCCATTGGGGTGGAGTTCGCCTACTTCTACAACGCGTTCGGAACAAAGGTCACGATTGTGGAGATGCAGCCGAATATCATGCCGATTGAGGATGAGGATGCATCGAAAGAAGTGGCGCGCGCATTCAAAAAACGGAAGGTGGAGCTGCTTACCGAACACCGCGTTATCTCCGCCAAAACCGTTGGCGACGGGGTTGAGGTGGTGGTGGAGGACAAGAACGGCAAGCAAAAAACGCTGAATGCCGACCTTGCCCTGAACGCCGTTGGCGTAACCGGAAACATTGAAGGAATTGGGCTGGAAGGGCTTGGAATCGCGGTGGAGCGGGGCCATATCAAGGTTGATAAATTTATGCAGACCAACGTGCCAGGGGTGTATGCCATTGGCGACGTGGTTGGCGCGCCGTGGCTGGCTCACGTTGCCAGTGCCGAAGGAGTGGTTGCTGCCGAGCATATCGCCGGCCACCACACCCCGGGGATGGATTACTCCAACATCCCGGGCTGCACCTACTGCCAGCCGCAAGTGGCCTCGGTTGGGATGACCGAAAAAGCCGCACGCGCTGCGGGATATGAGTTGAAGATTGGCAAGTTCCCCTTCAAAGCCAGCGGAAAAGCCCGCGCCATTGGGGAAACCGATGGCTTCGTGAAGCTGGTGATTGATGCCAAATATGGGGAGATTCTGGGGGCGCATATCGTTGGAAGCGAAGCCACCGAAATGATTGCCGAGCTTGGGCTTGCGCGGTCGCTGGAGGCCACCGGCGAATCGGTGTTCCGCACCATCCATGCCCACCCAACGCTCTCCGAAGCCGTGATGGAAGCCGCCGCCGATGCCTACGGCGAGGCCCTGAATATGTAAGATGCCAAACGTGCGCTGCCAACCGGGCACATCAACCTTGTTGGCAGCGTTCTTCTTTCCAACCATGTGATGCCAGCAGCAACTGAAACCACTCCTTTAACCCAGCCCCGCACCGCGGTGGCGCACTGGTTGGGGACCATTCGGTACCAGGAGGCATGGCAGCTTCAGCGTGAAGTATTCGATGCGGTGCTGAAAGGGGAACGCCCGAACACAATCCTGTTCTGCGAACACCCCGACGTGCTCACCATCGGCAAAAACGCCCGCGACGACCGCAATCTGCTTGCCCCGCGCCACGAGCTTCGCCAGCGCGGATACGAGGTGTTCGATGTTGATCGCGGCGGGGATGTCACCTACCACGGGCCCGGGCAGCTGGTGGGCTATCCGATTGTTCGGTTGGGGGATTTCCGGGAGGATTTGGGGTGGTACATGAGGGGGTTGGAGGAGGTCATCATCAAAGCCATTGGGGATTTTGGAATCGCTGGGGGAAGGATTGAAAAACTTACCGGGGTGTGGTGTGGGGACCGGAAAATCTGTGCAATCGGCGTGCGCGCAAGCCGCTGGACTACGATGCACGGGTTCGCGCTGAACGTTTCCACCAACCTTGAGCGTTTTGGGGCGATTGTCCCCTGCGGCATTGCCGACCACCCCGTAACCTCCATGCTTGCCGAAACCGGGCAAGCCCACACGCTGCTTGAAGTTGCCAACCGTTTTTCTGCACACTGGGATGGAGTGATGGCTGCCTGAAACTGATGCAGCTTGGCCAAGTTCTGGCAAAGGCTTGGCCAATCTTCCGGGCTGCTTATATTCGCGCACCTCTCTCCGAGAATAACGACCGCACAAGGAACCCTCAAACGAATGAATATGTGCCGTTTCGTGGCCTACATCGGCAAACCAGTTCTTGCCCACGACCTACTCTACAAGCCGCAGCACTCGCTGATTGAGCGGCAATCAATTGGCGCGCAGGAGATGTCAATCCCAATCAATGGCGATGGGGTTGGGATCAGCTGGTATGATTTCAGCCTTGACGACGAGCCGTGCCAATTCCGCTCGGTGCGTCCGGCCTGGAGCGATATCAACTTGCGGTATCTGAGCAAGAAGGTGAAAACCACCATGCTGTTTGCGCACGTCCGCGCCGCGACCCCGGGGTCGCTGGTGGAAGAAGTGAACTGCCACCCGTTTGTTCACGGGAAGCTGACCTGGATGCACAACGGAATGGTGCAAGGCTTCGGCAAAATCCGCCGCGCACTGCTCCGCGAACTGAAAACCGAAGCCTACGATGCCGTCCACGGCTCCACCGATTCCGAGCATCTGTTCGGTATGTTCTTGAATCGCTTGGAAAACCCGCTGGGGGATGTCACAACCCAGCAGATGGTGGACGCAATGTTTGGGATGTTCGATGACTTCAACACGTTGCTCTACGAACACGACATCCGTGAGCATTCCTACCTGAACCTGTGTGTCTCCAACGGCAAGGCGATTATTGCCACACGCTACACCACCAATCCACGGGTGCAGCCGGCATCGCTCTATTATATGTTTGGGAAGGAGTACGTGGCCACCAACGACCGCTGCTACATGATCCCTGACGAAGGGCGTAGCGAGACGATCATCCTTGCCAGCGAGCCGTTCACAACGCATAAATCGGACTTCGTGAAGGTTGGCCGCAACAGCATGATTATCGTGGATGAGGACCTCTCCATCCGTTTTGAGGACATCGAACTGCCGTTCGAAAAAGCCGCGTTTGTTTATAACGAGTAACATCAGCGCAGCGGACCCACAGCATGGACGCGCTCCCACGGAAATATCTAACCCAACAGGAGTACTTGGCGATTGAGCGAGCAGCCCAATGGAAGAGTGAGTATTACCAGGGGGAAATGTTCGCCATGGCTGGGGGATCGAATGCGCACAACCGGCTGATTGTGAACCTTACTGGTGAGTTGTTCAATCGCCTGAAGGGAACCAATTGTTTGCTGAACTCCAGCGACCTGCGGATTCAAGTAAGTGAAGCTGGTCTCTACACCTATCCTGACCTCTCGATTGTGTGTGGCCAGCAAGAGTTCGCCGACGGAGTGAAAGATACTTTGACCAATCCCGTGGTGATTGTTGAGGTGTTATCACCCTCCACGGAATCCTACGACCGTGGGGAGAAGTTCCGAATGTATCGCCAGCTGCCAAGCCTGCGGGAGTACATTCTGATTGCCCAGGACCGTCCGTTTGTGGACCAGTTCATCCGCGATGACGAGGACCGCTGGTTTGTGCTGATGACGCAAGGGTTGGAGTCGGTGCTGACGTTGCAGAGTTGTGGGGTCTCCATTCCGATGAGCGCGTTGTACGAGAATGTGGAGTTTGCCAATTCAAACGAGCAGGAGGGGGGATAGATGGACGCTCTTCCACGGAAATATCTAACCGAAGAGGAGTACTTGGCGATAGAGCGAGCAGCCCAATGGAAGAGTGAGTATTACCGGGGAGATGTTCGCCATGGCTGGGACAAGCCGCAATCATGCCCGCATTGCGTTCAATGCTGCTGGCGAGCTTCATGGCGGATTAAAGGGAAAAGGCTGCGAAGGATATGTGAGCGATATGCGGGTCCACGTGGAGCGTTCGGGATTATATACCTATCCCGACATCGCCATCGTCTGCGGGAATCCGGAGTTCCAAGATGGAGCGTTCGACACGCTGCTGAACCCGGTGGTGATCTTTGAAATTCTTTCCCCCTCCACGGAATCCTACGACCGTGGGAAGAAATTCCAGATGTATCGCCAGCTGCCAAGCCTGCAGGAGTACATCCTGATTGCCCAGGACCGTCCGTTTGTGGACCAGTTCATCCGCGATGACGAGGACCGCTGGTTTGTGCTGATGACGCAAGGGTTGGAGTCGGTGCTGACGTTGCAGAGTTGCGGGGTATCCATTCCGATGAGCGCGTTGTACCAGAATGTGGAGTTTGCCAATCCAAACGAGCAGGAGGGGGGATAGATGGACGCTCTTCCACGGAAATATCTAACCGAAGAGGAGTACTTGGCGATTGAGCGAGCAGCCCAATGGAAGAGTGAGTATTACCAGGGGGAGATGTTCGCTATGGCCGGGGGATCAGAGGCTCATTCGCTTATTGCAATGAACCTTGGGGGGGAGATACGAGAGGCCTTACGATCGAAGCCTTGCCGGGTGTATAACAGCGACCTTCGGGTTCAGGTGGATAGCGTGGGGCTTTATACCTATCCCGATCTCTCCATCGTGTCTGGCCAGCCGCAATTTGCTGAGGAGCAGAAGGATAACTTGCTGAACCCGGTTGTCATTATCGAGATACTCTCACCCTCAACCGAGGCCTACGGCCGGGGGAAGAAATTTGATCTTTACCAACAGCTTCGTTCGTTGAAGGAGTACATCTTGGTTGCTCAAGATCGTGTCTCCGTCATAAGCTACGTGCGCAACGACGATGCCGAAACGTGGACGATGCGTTCATACTGGCAACTTCAGGACGTATTAACGATTGCCAGCTGCAACGCCACGGTTCCGCTTGCAGAAATCTACCGGGATGTTCCCAACGTGGAGTCCCTTCCCCTTGCCGGGTAGCGGGGGGGATCAGGGAATTTGTTCTTTCAGGGGGGCGTTCGCTAACGTTCTTCCATCAAACGGCCATTCTCAATCAGCATGGTTTCAACATTTCTACCGTTCATCTTGCTGCTTCCACTTGCGGGGTTTGCCATCAACGGCATCTTCGGCAAGAAAATCAACTCCGAACGCCTTAGCGGGTTGATTGGGGCCAGCACCGTCGGCATTGGCTTCATCCTTTCGGTGGCCATTTTCTTGGAATTGTTAGGCATGGCGCCCGATGCCCGCAGCGTCGGGGTCAACCTTGCCGATTGGATCACCGCCGGGCAGTTCTCGGTTGGCTTCAGCTACTTGGTTGATCCCCTTTCGGTCATCTTCCTTCTGGTTATTACCGGGGTTGGGACGCTTATCCACATCTATTCGATGGGGTACATGCATGGCGACCCCGGGTTCAGCCGGTTCTTCGCCTACCTGAATCTCTTCATCTTTATGATGTTGAATCTGGTGCTGGCCGATAACCTTCTGCTGACCTTCCTCGGCTGGGAAGGGGTGGGGCTTTGCTCCTTCCTCCTGATCGGCTTCTGGTACGACCGCAAGTTCGAAGGTGTTGGAATCACCTGGACCGGCGATGCCGCAAAAAAAGCCTTTGTGGTGAACCGCATCGGCGACTTGGGAATGCTGATTGGGATGTTCATCCTGTTTAGCCAGTTCGGCACGCTGAACTATCATCAGCTCACCGAAGTCCTCTCCTCCGGCGCGTTTTTCCCGGGGGGAAGCGACCTTCTGACGGTGGCCGCGCTTTGCTTGTTCGTTGGCGCGTGCGGGAAGTCGGCTCAGATTCCGTTGGGAGTTTGGTTGCCTGATGCAATGGCCGGCCCAACCCCGGTTTCGGCATTGATCCACGCGGCAACAATGGTGACCGCTGGCATCTTCCTGATTAGCCGGAACGCCACGCTGTTCACCCTTTCGCCAACGGCAATGGCGGTTGTCACCGGCGTTGCCGCCACCACCGCGCTGATTGCCGCCACCGTCGGCATTGCCCAAAACGACATCAAGAAAGTGCTGGCCTACTCCACCGTTAGCCAGCTTGGGTTCATGTTTGTGGCGTTGGGGGTTGGGGCCTTCACTGCGGCGGTTTTCCACGTTGTCACCCACGCGTTTTTCAAAGCCCTTCTCTTCTTGGGCTCCGGCTCCGTGATCCACGGAATGCACGAGGAACAGGACATGCAGAAGATGGGCGGCTTGAAAAAATATATGCCGCACACCTACAAAACGTACCTGATTGGCGCGATTGCCATTGCCGGTATCTTCCCGCTCAGCGGTTTCTTCTCCAAAGATGAAATCTTGTACCACGCCTTCAACGATGGCAGCCCTGTGCTGTGGGTTGTTGGCGCGGTTGCGGCCTTCTGCACCGCCTTCTACATGTTCCGCTCGGTCCATCTCACGTTTGATGGGGAGGAGCGGTTCGACCATCACCACGTCCACCCGCACGAGTCGCCCGCCAGCATGACGGTTCCGCTTTGGATACTGGCTGTGCTCTCGGTTGTTGGCGGATTCTTGGGGCTTCCCGCAATCTTTGGGGAGCACGTCCACCTGCTTCATAGCTGGCTTGAACCGGTGTTCGCCCCGGCCTACAAGTTCTTCTCGCAACATCACGCCTCGCATACCACCGAGCTTGTTCTGATGGTGGTTTCGCTCTGCATTGGCATTGCCGGAATCTTAACGGCGCGGCGGGTTTATATCCAGAAGCCTGGCACTGCCGACAAGGTGGCCGCGCGCTTCCCTGCGGTCCACAAACTGCTGTGGAATAAGTGGTATGTGGACGAGATCTACGAAGTCGGCATCGTGAAATTTATCTGGGTGACAAGCCAGTCGTTCCTGCATCGCATCTTCGATAAAAAGATCATTGATGGAATCTTGCACACCCTTGCCAACGGAGCCGGGGCCGCCGGGCGCGGGCTTCGCCAAATTCAAACCGGGGTTGTCACCAACTACGTGACGCTGTTTGTGCTTGGCATTCTTATCATCGTTGGCTATCTGATCCTGGGCTAATCAACCGTACACACACACACCATGATTCTTCTTCTGACGCTTCTGGTTCCGTTGGTCTTTGCGCTGCTGCTGTGCGCGGTTCCTTCCGGCAATAAGTCGCTTCATAAAACCATCACAACCGTTGGTTCTGTTGTTGCGTTTGCTGCTTCGCTTGCGCTCTGGTTCAGCTTCGATAAAAGCAATCCCGGCTTCCAATTCACCACCAACTGGATGTGGATTCCATCGCTGGACATCGGCTTCCGGCTTGGTGTTGATGGGATGTCGCTGCTGATGGTGGTGCTGACCACGTTCATCTTCCCCATCTCCATTGTTGCCAGCTACGACAGCATCCGCGACCGCGAGAAGATGTACTACATCATGCTGCTGTTGCTAGAGTTCGGGCTGCTTGGGGTGTTCGTCTCGTTGGATACGTTCCTCTTCTACATTTTCTGGGAAGTGGTCCTTATCCCGATGTACTTCTTGATCGGCATCTGGGGGGGGAAGGACCGGATCTACGCGGCGATGAAGTTCTTCATCTACACCATGGCTGGCTCGCTGCTGATGCTGGTGGCGATTATCTACCTGGGGCAGTATGGCCAAAACGGTGGCTTCACCGGCGACATGCAAAAGCTGATGACGATTGCCCCGTCCATCCCGCTCGATGCGCAGCAATGGCTCTTCCTGGCGTTTGCCCTCAGCTTCTGCATTAAAGTTCCCCTTTTCCCGCTTCATACATGGCTTCCCGACGCACACACCCAAGCGCCCACCGCTGGCTCGGTGATCCTTGCCGGGGTGATGCTGAAAATGGGGACCTACGGGTTGATCCGTTTTAACCTGCAACTCTTCCCGCAAGCCTCGCTCCACTATGCGGACCTGATCGCCATTCTTTCGGTGATTGGCATCATCTACGGCGCGTTGGTGGCAATGGTCCAGACGGACATCAAGAAGCTGGTGGCCTACTCATCGGTTGCCCACATGGGCTTCGTGACGCTGGGCATCTTCTCGATGACCGCCGAAGGGGTGCAAGGCGCGGTGCTGCAAATGGTCAACCACGGGCTTTCCACCGGGATGCTCTTCTTGCTGATCGGCGTGATTTACGAACGCCGCCACACCCGCGAAATGTCGGAGTTCGGTGGCCTGTCGAAGTCCATGCCGGTCTATGCCACGTTCTTCTTTATCGCCGTGCTGGCCTCGGTTGGGTTGCCAGGGCTGAACGGGTTCGTTGGGGAATATCTGACGCTGATCGGCGCGTACCTGTCGGACCACCTCGGCTCCAAACTCTACGCTGTGGTTGCGGCTTCTGGGGTGATCCTTGCGGCGGTCTATCTGCTGATCTTGTTCCAGAAAATGTTCTTCGGCCCGCTGACAAAATCGGAGAACGCTTCGCTGAAGGACCTGACGGGGCGCGAGGTTGGGATGTTCGTTCCCATCGTTATCCTTTGTCTGTGGATCGGCTTCCAGCCAAATACATTCCTGAGCGTTACCGAAACCAGCAGCCGCGCAGTGGTTGGGGTGATTGAAGGATTGAAAGGGGAGAGCCGCTACGCCGATGTTGCCGCCGCCCGGCTGAATCCAAACGCGCCGCCAAAACCGGTTCCGGTGAAAGGGATGGAGAATGTGAAACTTGCACCGACACCCCCTGCCGGCGCGCCTGTTCCGATGCCGGTTCCGAACTCCACCAACGAGCCAATCCGGGTGAAGGTTCCCGCCGATGGTGGTCCGGTCCAGCTTCCCCCACCAAAGAAGTAACGGCAGCACGCATTGGAGCATTCGATCATTGCTGTTAGCCCGTGGCTGATTCTGCCGTTTGCGCTGCTGCTGGCGGCGATTGCCACCATGCCGTTTATCGCGGGGGATTGGTGGCACAAAAACTACAAATGGGTGGCGATTGGGCTGGGGTCCGGCGTTGCGGGGTGGTATCTGTTTGGGCTGCACGCCGAACACCGTGTGTGGGAAACCTTGCATGAGTATCTGGGCTTCTTCGCGATTATGGTGGGCCTGTTTACGGTTGCTGGGGGAATCCATATCACGATTAAAGGGCGTTCCACCCCGAACGAAAATTTGGCGTTCCTTGTTGCCGGCGCGGTGATTGCCAACTTGGTGGGAACAACCGGTGCCTCGATGCTTCTGATCCGCCCGTACTTGCGGAACAACCGGTATCGGGTCTCGGCCTATCACGTAGTCTTTTTCATCCTGATCGTCTCGAACGCTGGTGGCGCGCTGACCCCGATCGGGGACCCTCCGCTTTTTTTGGGCTACTTGCGGGGCATTCCGTTCTTCTGGATTACCGAGCATTCGGTGCTTCCGTGGCTGGTGGCGGTTGTTCTTCTGCTGGGAATCTTTTACTGGATTGATTGGCGCAACTTCCACCGGATGCCGGAACGGTTGCAGCATCAGGTGGTTGCCGAGGGGGAGAAAACGATCATCACCGGGGGGCATAACTTGCTGTGGCTTGGGGTGGTGATTGGGGCGGTGTTTATCCAAAATCCCCCGTTCCTTCGCGAGGGGGTGATGCTTGCGGCGGCGGCGGTCTGCTACTTCACAACAAAGCGGGAGATTTACGCCAGCAACAAGTTTACGTTCGAGCCGGTGCAGGAGGTTGGGTATCTGTTCATCGGCATTTTCCTAACGATGATGCCAGCGTTGGATTGGCTTTCGGCCAACGCCCGCGCAATCGGTGCCGATTCCCCCTCAACGCTCTATTGGGCAACCGGGATGCTGAGCGCGGTGCTGGACAACGCGCCAACGTACTTGACATTTTTGGCAGCTTCGATGGGATCCGCCGGGATGCAGATTGGCAGCCGTGCCGATGTTCTGGCATTCTTGGGGACCCACGAATTGCAAGTCGTCGCGATCTCCGTGGCGGCGGTCTTCTTTGGGGCCATGACCTACATCGGCAACGGGCCGAACTTCATGGTGAAATCCATTGCCCAGCATTCCGGCGTTACCATGCCCGGGTTCTTTGGGTACATCGTCAAGTTTAGCTTGCCGATACTGCTTCCGATACTCCTAATCGTCTGGATACTCTTTTTCCTATGACGCAAACAGACTTTCTTGCCGCACTACCGATTGAGATCATCAGCCTTTTCGCGCTGGTGATCATGCTTGCCGATGCCCTTGTTGAACGGAGCACACGGCTGTGCCAAACGCTTTCCATTGTGGGATTGCTTGGCGGGCTTGCCGCCAGCGTGTATGCCCATATCACCATGCCGGGCCAGACCGCTTTCAGCGGGATGATCGTGGCTGGCGGGATGTCCACGTTGTACGACATCATCTTCTGCGGGGCGGGGATTATGACCGTGCTGCTTGCACGGGAATACCTGACGCGGATTGGCGGGATGTACGACGAGTTCTACACCCTGCTGATGATGTCCATTGCCGGGATGATGCTGATGGGCCACTCCGCCGACTCCATGCCGATGTTTGTTGGGCTTGAGGTGATGTCCATCTGCTTCTACGTGATGGCCGGATTGGTGCGGAACAAACTTTCCAGCAACGAGGCCGCACTGAAGTACTTCCTGCTTGGCGCGTTTGCCAGCGGGTTCCTTCTGTACGGCATTGCCCTGGTGTATGGCTCGGTTGGCAGCACCGCCTACTCGGCGATTGCCGCAAAAGCCATATCCACCCAGTTCCCAACCCTTTTCTGGATTGGAATCGGGATGATGATTATTGGGCTTGGCTTCAAGGTTGCCGCCTTCCCGTTCCACCAGTGGGCGCCCGACGTTTACCACGGCGCGCCGACGGTGGTGACAGGGTTTATGAGCACCGCAGGGAAGGCCGCGGCCTTTAGCGGGTTTGTTGGGTTTATCGCCCCAACAATGGCAAGCATGGCCCCGGGGCTGGAGAAAGCAAAAGTGATTTTGGCGTTCCTTGCCGTTGGATCCATGCTTGTTGGAAACATCACCGCGCTGGCGCAAACCAATGTGAAACGGATGCTGGCCTACTCATCGGTTGCCCATGCCGGATACCTGATGATTGGCCTTGCTGCGGGGAACCCTGCCGGATGGACCGGCATCACCTACTACCTTGTGGCCTACCTGTTCATGCAGATTGGCGCGTTTGCCGTGGTTGGCGTTCTGGAACGCGAAAACGGCGGCAACCTAACCCTTGACGATTACCGAGGCCTGGGCCGCCGCTGCCCAAAACTTGCGTTGGTGATGTCGTTGTTCATGTTCTCGCTAACGGGCATTCCTCCGTTTGCCGGGTTCTTTGGCAAGTACTACCTGTTCAGCGCCGCAATTCAGGCCGACATGACGTGGCTGGCCATTGTGGGCGTTGTCTCGTCGGTGATCTCCGTTTGGTTTTACTTGGGCTTGGTTGTCACCATGTACTTCCGCGAGCCGTTGGGGGAGATCGAGGGGGGCGATACCAATCTTTCCACCCGCACCGCGCTGGCCCTTTCCATCATCGGCACGCTGGTGGTGGGATTGATCCCACAGGTGATTATCAACATGGTGGCGCGGTAAATGAATCCAATCTCCAGAATCGTTTCTGGAGCAGCTAACAGGGATCCTTTCTGGAGCAGCAGGGGCTATGACCTCAATCTCCAGAACCCTTTCTGGAGCAGCTAATGGAGCCAGAACCCAGCACTGCCTGCCAAAGGCCGTGCTGTCTTCTGGTTCCTTTTTCATGGAGAAAGTATTCGGGGATATTTCCGGCAATCAGCCGCCGAGGAGAGAGAGTAACCGAAGGGTAGCGGCAGGTCTTTAGCCTGCCCAGTAGAGATTCGCCGAAGGCTAAAGACCTTCGGCTACCAGCAATGCACCGTTTTCATGGAGAAGGTATTCGGAGATATTTCCGGCAATCAGCCGCACAACCACTTCGTCTTTACGCCGCATGGGAGCAGTAACCACACATAGTGAGCATCTTCGTGCCGACACGCTATCGGAGCGGGAAGCGTTGGTGCTTCGCTACATTGTGCAGCATTACATCCTGACGGCAACCCCGGTCGGTTCGCGCTATCTTTCCAAGCGATTGGAGGAGGAATCCATCAGCGCGGCCACCATCCGCAATGTGATGGCGGACTTGGAGGAGAAAGGGTATATCACCCACCCGCACACCTCGGCCGGAAGGGTCCCAACCGACTTGGGGTATCGGCTGTACGTTGATGGATTCGTGAAGGCCGAACCATTAACCCAATCCGAACGCACCAGCATCCGCCGCCAGCTTGACGTAACCGCCCCAACCTCGGTGATGATGCGCGACATCAGCCGCATCATCGGCGACATCACCCAGCAGCTTGGAATCGTCACCGCACCGGAAATTTTGGGGAGCCGTCTGGAGCGGATCGAGCTTGTGCAGCTTTCCACAGCGCGCCTGCTGGTGGTGCTTTCGCTTGATTCCGGGTTGGTCCGGACCATCACTCTGGAAATTCATCAGGAGATTGGACGCGAGCGATTGCTTCCGGTGGTGGAGGTCCTGAACCAGCGGCTTACCGGCCTTACCCTTGTGGAAATCCGCGCAAGCTGCCACGACCGCCTTCGCGATGTTGCCGTTGGCGACGCCACCCGAATCGTCCAAGCGGTGATTGCCAGTAACGAACGAATCTTTTCGCCAGGAAGCGACGTTGGGCGCGTGGCAATTTCTCCGGCGCAGAACATCCTTCGCCACCCCGAATTTTCCTCACCCGAACAGCTTCGCGGCGTTGTGGAGCTGATTGAAAATGAGGAGATGATTATCCACCTGTTAGAAGAACATCCCGGCGAGGAAAACCGCGTTGAGGTGACGATAGGATCGGAACACAGCGACGAGCGGCTGAAAGAATACAGCCTGATAACCACACGATACCAGAACGGAAATTCGTCAGGGACAATCGGATTGATTGGCCCGCGCCGGATGAACTACTCACGCATGATTACCGTGGTGGAATACGTTGCCCGGATTATCTCCGGCCCAACATACGACCGCTGACAGATCACTGCCCGGAGCATTGCCCAGTGAAAAACCCATTTCGACGACGAACAACAACCATGCAGAACGAAGAATCACCGATGAACGAACAAGAACGCGAAGAAACCTTTGAGGGGGGGGAAGCCGCCGTAGAAGTGTTCGAGCAGATTGCCCAGTTGCAGCAGGAAAACCAAGCCCTGCGCGAGAAGGTCCTCCGCTCGGTTGCCGAGGTTGACAACGTCCGCCGCCGCAGCCAGCAGGAGTCGCAGAATATCATCCAATACGCCAACGAACGCTTGCTGCGCGAGCTGCTTCCGGTGGTGGACGACATCAACCGGTCGGTGGAAGCTGGCGCGCAAAACAAAGATTTCGACTCCTTCTACCAGGGGGTGATGATGGTGCGCGATAAGGTGATGCGGGTGCTGGAATCGCAAGGGGTGAAGCCGATGAACGTTGTGGGCATCCCCTTCGATCTTTCCCAGCACGAAGCCTTGCTTCGCCAACCAAGCGAAGCCCCCGAGGACACCATCGTTGGCGAGATCGAGACCGGCTACACCTACGGCGACCGCGTCCTTCGCCACGCCAAAGTCATTGTCTCCGCCGGAAGCTAATCCAGAGCTAATCCAGCAATCCAGGCCGCCACGTACTTCACACGACCGAGAGTTTGGCAACAATTCAACAGCATGAGTAAACGAGATTATTACGAAATCCTTGGGGTGAGCAAATCCGCTTCGGAATCCGACATCAAGTCGGCATACCGGAAGCTGGCCATGCAATATCACCCCGACCGCAACCCCGATAACCAGGAAGCGGAGGAACGATTTAAGGAAGCCGCCGAAGCCTACGAGGTGCTTTCCAACACTGACAAGCGCGCCCGCTACGACCGCTTTGGGCACCAGGGAATGAAGGCCGGGCAGGACTTCCACGGCTTCAGCAATGCCAACGACATTTTTTCGGCGTTCGGAAGCTCAATCTTCGGCGACCTGTTTGGCGACATGATGGGCCGCCAACGCCAGCAACGCCGCCCGGGCGCGGGCCAACCAGGAAGCGACCTGAAAATCCGCCTGCCGCTGACGCTGGAGGAAGTGGCCACCGGGGTTGAGAAAAAGATCGCCGTAAAAAAAATGGTGACCTGCAGCGATTGTTCCGGCAAAGGGACCACCTCAAGCTCCGGCTTTATTGATTGCACCCAGTGCGGCGGGACCGGCGAAATCCGCCAGGTCAGCCGCTCGATGTTCGGGCAGTTTATCAACGTCCAGGTGTGCGCCAATTGCGAAGGGGAGGGGAAGGTAGTGCGGGACCCATGCAAGGCTTGCAAAGGGGATGGCCGCGTCCAAGGGGAAACAACGGAGGTGCTGGACATCCCCGCTGGCGTTAGCGATGGCAACTACATCCCGCTTCGTGGAAGCGGAAACGCAGGGCGGCGTGGCGGCCCCGCCGGGGACCTGATTGTGCTGATCGAGGAAAAACCCCACAAAAAGTTCACGCGCCACGGCAACGACGTGCTGTTTGACCTTACCGTCAGCTACCCGCAAGCAGCGCTGGGTGCCGAAGTGGAGGTCCCAACCCTGACCGGGGCCGCCTACGTGACGATTGACCCAGGAACGCAGCCCGGGACCATGCTGCGGATGCGGGAGAAAGGAATCCCCGACCTTGAGAACAGCCGCCCCGGGGACCAAATTGTTCGGGTAACTATCCACGTCCCAACACGCCTTTCGGAGGAAGAACGGACGCTGCTGAAAAAGCTGGCCAACGAACCAAACGTGATGCCGCCAGCCGACAAGAAAGGGAAGAAAGAGAAGGGGGGATTCTTCGAGAAAGTGAAGGAAGTTTTTACCTAAAACCATGCTAACCGAGGGCGCAGGTTCAATAGAAATTTCAATAGAAATAGAGTATTGAGCATCTGCGCCCTCGGTTCATTTTCTGGGGCCACCATGCACCACCTACAACGCCTGATCCCATACATCCGCAACTACCGTGGGCGGTTGATTGCGGGGCTTATCTGCATCACCATCTCCAACGTCTTCTCGGTTGCCATTCCCCGCTTCATTGGCGAAACCATTGACAAGCTGGGCAACGGGATGGACTCCGGGCAGCTTGGCCAGCAAGCCTTGATTATTGTGGGGCTTTCCATCGGCAGCGGAATCTTCCTGTACCTTACCCGCCAGACGATCATCGTGCTGTCGCGGTTGGTGGAATATGATCTTCGGAACGATTTCCTGAAGCATATCCAAACGCTTCCGATGGACCATTTCAACAACACCCCAACCGGCGACACAATGGCCCTTGCCACCAACGACATCTCCGCCGTGCGGGAGTTCGTTGGCCCTGCGCTGATGTACGCCAGCAACACCATCACCACGCTCCTGTTCGCCCTGACGATGATGTTCATCCTTTCGCCAACGATCACCCTGCTGGCATTGCTTCCGCTTCCGTTGGTAAGCTACACCGTCTATCGCCTCGGGAAACGGACCCACGGGCTTTCCATCGCCGTGCAAGCGCAGTATGCGGACCTTACTTCCAACGCCCAGGAGAATCTTTCCGGGGTTCGGGTGGTGCGGGCCTACGTCCGCGAGAAGTACGCCATTGGGGTGTTCAGCGCGATGAGCGAGGAGTACCGCCGCAAAAACCTTGAGCGGGTCCGCGTGGAGCAATTGATGATGCCGGCAATGATGGTCCTGATTGGCCTTTCCCAACTGATTGTGCTGGGCGTTGGCGGCTGGGAGGTCATCAACAAGAATGCCACCATTGGGGAGATTGTTCAGTTCTTTTCCTACATCTCCCAGCTTATCTGGCCGGTGATTGCCGTGGGGTGGATCACCAACCTGGTGCAACGCGCCGCCGCCTCGATGGGCCGGTTGAATCGCATCTTCGAGCTTCAGCCGGAGGTTTCCCAAGCCCAGAACCTTGCTGCCGAGTTGGCAAGCAGCAATGGAAATAATGGAGTTGCGCAAACGCAATCACAGATTCCATCGCAAGCTCCATCGGCATCGGTATCGCCAAGCCCGCTCAGCACGAATGGAGCGAAGAACGGATATTCAGCATCGCCAGGAAGCCAGGGCAATGGCAACCTTTCAAGTAAGCCGATTGCTGGGAAAATTGAGTTCCGCAACGTCTGGTTCCAGTATCGTGCGGGGCTGCCGTTTGTGCTGAAGAACCTCAGTTTCACCGTGCAACCTGGCGAGACGTTAGCGATTATCGGGTCCACCGGCGCGGGGAAAACAACCATTGTGAACTTGATTGCGCGGCTGTACGAAGTCACCAAAGGGGAAATCCTGATTGACGACCGCCCAATCAGCCAATTCAGTGCCGACCAGTTGCGGACGCAGATTGGCGTGGTTGCCCAGGAGACGTTCCTGTTCAGCGACACGATAGCCGGAAATATCCGTTTTGGCCGCCGCGACGCAACCGAGCCGGAGATGGTGCGGGCCGCCGACATCGCCCAACTAACGGAGAATATCCACCGTTTCCCGGAAGGGTTCCAGACGGTTGTTGGGGAGCGGGGGATCACGTTATCGGGGGGGCAGAAGCAGCGCACCAGCATTGCCCGCGCCGTGCTTCGCCAGCCGCAAATCTTGATGCTAGACGATGCCCTTTCGGCAGTTGACACCGAGACCGAGGAGCAGATCCTGCGCGAGCTTCGCCAAGTGATGCGCGCCCGCACCTCCATCCTGATTGCCCACCGAATCAGCACCGTAAAGGAGGCCGATCAAATCTTGGTGATGGACGAAGGGGAGATCACCGAGCAAGGAACCCACGAGGAGCTTCTTGCGGTCCGTGGCGAGTACTACCGCATCTACGAACGGCAATTATTGGAGCAAGCGCTGGAGTCGTTGTAGGCATTAGAAGCACCCATAATTTTTTTATCACCCCCTCAACATTTCGCTTGCCCAAAGCGGAGATTTTCGGTAAGTAGAGTTGCATCCAAATTCCTCAAACCAATCTCTTTTTTTGGAGGAAAAACGCCATGTCGTGCAACTGTCTCTCTCCCGATGCCGCCAACAACTGGCGCGAACTTGCCAGTGCCACCCCCCTTGCAACCCTCCCGGCCCATACATGGTATTCTTAAGCAGTAACACTGGATCTGTTTCCAAATCAATCATTGTCTTTATCGAATAACATCGAAGGTGACACTATGAAAACGATCTACATCCTAATAGCTTTAACTCTTTTATTATCGAATAAAGGAGAATCTCAAACTGGATGGTTTCCTTTAACGGATTCATTGCCATCTATTTTGTGGCGAGATATTCACTTTTTTAACGAACAATATGGATATATTATTGGTAATGAATTTATTGATAATTCATTTAATAATTATTTGTTCAGAGTGACTACAGATGGTGGGACGAATTGGCAATCAGTACCATTCCCAGATTCTTTAGCGTATTTACGATCAATTTTATTTCGTTCTTATGATACCGGCTTTGTTGCTGGTGCATACTATGACGCAGATACAAATGTTATATGCGCTATCTATAAAACCACAAATAATGGTAAAACTTGGAAAAAATCACAAATAAACAATATTCCGGGATTAATCTACAAGATTTCATTTCCCAATGATAGTATTGGATATGCCTGTGGATATGCTAGCACTTCACATCCACATATAACAAAACCACTAATATTAAAGACTATAGACTATGGGGAAACTTGGGAAAAAGTGGATGAGCTTTGGTATGATGATGACTCCACTTATCAATACATAAAAGATTATGTTTTTGAAATTTCATTTATGGATTCGATAACTGGGTATGCTATTTTATCAATGAATAATTATTCAATTTATTTCACTACGAAAAATGGGGGTAAATTGTGGAAAGTAGAAAAATTTAAGGACGTTAAGCAAAGTGGACGCTGTTTCTATCGTATGAATGACTCAGTATGGCTAATTGGTGGAAGAAATCAAATTTACAGGACAACAAATAGAGGGATTACATGGACATTAACAGGCGTACCTAATGGTAACTCGGCAGCCATGTCGTTTTACAACAACGAATTTGGCATAAGTGTTCCTGGCTCATATGTTTATTTTCAAGGATATAATAGAATACAACGCACGTATGATAGTGGCAAAACATGGGAATTCGCCGACTCTGGTATCCGCTACATTCAACTGGCAGCAATTAGTGTAGCATCACCCACGGTCGCATACTGTGCCGGATTATATGGTAGAATCTACAAGACAATAGACGGAGGCGGCCCTGCGATGATCATTACCCCAACAGGTGTGATAGAGTTTGCAGAAGGCAGGAAGAGTTTTGCAGTATTTCCCAACCCAACAACCTCAACTCTAAAACTGACCTACGAATTATCAAGCCAAGACCAGCAGTTGGTCGTTAGCGATCTGTTGGGGAACATGGTTTTGGAAACAACCTTTCCTGCTGGAACAACGGAAACCACGCTCAACTTCACCGAACTTCCCACCGGAACCTATTTCTGCCGATTGGGGAAGGAGTCGCGGGCATTTGTGGTGGTGCGGTGAGAATTTGAGCGGTGAGTCTGGAATACAACCCTAAAGAAGGGATGCGTTGATTAACGCATCCCTTCTTTACTTTGCAAGCGGTTTTTCTGCTTGTCGCTTTCTTAACACTCAACAGGTGGGGGAGTATGCCATCAAGTCTCGTTAGGGGGTTCACCGTCCACTTCCGTGCTGCGCGGCTGATTGTGCGCGATTCGGAGGTGCGCCGCTTGGCTTCGCGGCCATTGCTGGTTAATATCCTGCTGATGGTTGCTGGCCTTCCGCTGGGAATCTGGGGGGCTATCCAGCTTTCGGGAATGTTGGTCGGCGGCGATGGCGTGGTGGCAACGCTGCTCCGAACCTTCCTGCAAATTCTGGCCGCTGCCGTCGGCGTGTTCCTCTCCTTCTTCCTTCTGCTTCTGCTTGGCAGCGCGATTGCCGGGCCGCTGAACTCCAAACTCTCCCTTGCTGTGGAGCAAAAAATCCGTGGCACGCAGGTTTCTGCTGGCGATACCTCCATCGTGCAAGATGTTGCCCGCAGCGTGGCGTTTGCGTTTGGGCGGCTGCTGATGTTTGTCCTTTGCTACCCGCCAATCTTCCTTACTCAGTTTATTCCTGGCTTGGGGTTCATTCTCTTCCCGGTGTTGTCGCTGCTGTACGGGGCGGTTGTCCTTTCGCTTGATTTCAGCGATTATGTGTTTGAACGCCACTACGCCACCTTCCGCCAAAAACTTCGGCACGTGTGGGCGCGCAAGTCGCTGTACCTGGGGTTTGGTGGCGGGCTGGCGTTGCTGATGCTGGTCCCTTTTGCGGGCTTTGTGCTGTTACCCCTTGGGGTGGTTGGCGCAACAATGCTCCACGCCGAAGAAACGTCATAAGCCCAACCCGAACCCGAAGCAAGCAACCCACCGTGTGGTTGCCGGTTGTTCCCACCATCGGTTCTCCCTCTTACAGTCTGTGCGTTGTTGGAGCAACCGCCCTTCGGTATATTCGCCGTCTATCACGTTCATGGCAGCGCACAGCTGCCCATTTCAACAGGCAGAGATGCCGGGTATTGAACCATGCTAAAGCTGTTAGAAAAAATCTTCGGTGCCAAGCGCGACAAGGATGTCCAAGCACTGTACCCGATTGTTGACGAGATCAATGAAATCTTCGAGGAGCTGCAATCGCTTAGCGATGAAGAGCTTCGCGGCAAAACCGACGAGTTCCGCGCCTTGATCCGTGAGCGGATTCAGGCCGACGAGGAGTCGCTTGCTGAAAAACAAGCGCGATTGAAAGAAGACATCTCCGCCAACGAACGGGACCGCTTGTACGAGGAGATTGCCGACCTTGAAGCCAATATCTACGCCACCACCCAGGACACCCTGAACGAAATCCTCCCAGAGGCGTTCGCCGTGGTGAAGGAAGCCTGCCGCCGCCATGTTGGCAAGCAGTGGGAAGCCGGTGGGGCAATGGTTACGTGGGAGATGGTGCACTACGACGTGCAGCTGATTGGCGGCATCGTGCTCCACCAGGGGAAAATTTCCGAAATGGCCACCGGCGAAGGGAAGACCCTTGTTGGCACGCTCCCCACCTACCTGAACGCGCTTCCTGGGCGCGGGGTTCACATCATCACCGTCAACGATTACCTTGCCCGCCGCGACAGCGAGTGGATGGGGCCAATCTATAAATCGCTTGGGCTTACTGTTGGCTGCATTCAATCGAACCAGCCGCCGCACACGCGCAAGCCGCAGTATGAGTGCGACATCACCTTTGGCACCAACAACGAGTTCGGCTTCGATTACCTGCGCGACAACATGGCGCAACGTTCGGAGGAGGTGGTCCAACGCCCCCACAACTTTGCCATTGTTGACGAGGTTGACTCCGTCCTGATTGACGAAGCCCGAACCCCGCTTATCATCAGCGGCCCGGTCCCCGACAGCGACGACCAGTCGTTTGACTTAATGAAGCCACGGGTTGAGCGGTTGGTGCAATTGCAGCTTCGCGAGGTGAACAAGATGCTGGCCGAAGCCGATGCAATCTTGGAATCTGGCGACCAGAAAACCCGTGCGCAAGCCGGAATCCACCTTCTGCGCGCCCACCGCGGAATGCCCAAAAACAACAAGCTGATGAAGCTGCTGCAGGAAGGGAGCAACAAGCGGTTGTTGGAGGAAACCGAGCTTGAGTATCTGCGCGACAAAGGGACGCGGATGCACGAGATTGACGACGAGCTGTTCTACTCCATTGACGAGAAAAACCACACGATTGACCTTTCCGAAAAAGGTCGCCACTCCATTGCCAGCGCGGGGGAGGACCCAGATATCTTCCTGATCCCCGACCTTGCTTCCGAACTGAGCAGCATTGATGGCGGCGACGACGCTGCCGAGGTGAAACTGACCCGCCGCGAAGAGGCCATGCGCCGCTTTGCCGAACGGAGCGACCGTATCCACACCGTCACGCAGTTGCTGCGTGCCTACTCGCTCTATGAACGGGACGTGGAGTATGTGGTGGATGAAGGAAAGATCAAGATTGTTGACACGTTCACCGGACGCATTCTGGAGGGCCGGCGGTACAGCGAAGGGTTGCACCAAGCGATCGAGGCCAAAGAATCGGTGAAGGTGGAGGAGGACACCCAGACCTTTGCCACCGTCACCATCCAGAACTACTTCCGCCTGTACAAAAAACTGGCCGGCATGACCGGAACCGCCGAGACGGAGGAAGGGGAGTTCTCGCAGATCTACAAGCTGGACGTGGTGGTGATCCCCACCAACCGCCCGATTGCCCGCAACGACATGAACGACTTGATCTACCGGACCAAGCGTGCCAAATACAACGCCGTGATGCAGGAGATTGAGAAGATGCGCCAGATTGGCCGCCCGGTTCTGGTGGGAACAACCAGCGTGGAGGTCAGCGAGACGATTAGCCGGATGTTGCAGCGGGCCAAAATCCCCCACAACGTCCTGAACGCCAAGCAGCACCAGCGCGAAGCCGAAGTGGTGGCCAATGCCGGCCTGAAAGGTGCCGTCACCATTGCCACGAACATGGCCGGACGCGGAACCGACATCAAACTTGGACCCGGGGTGAAAGAGCTTGGCGGGCTGCATATCCTGGGCACCGAACGCCACGAGTCGCGCCGCATTGACCGCCAGCTTCGCGGGCGCGCCGGACGCCAGGGACCCGGGGTCCTCGCAGTTCTACATCTCCCTGGAAGACAATCTGATGCGCCTGTTCGGTGGCGACCGCATCACCCGCTGGATGGAGAAAGTCAGCAGTGCCGATGACGTGTTGGAGGCCCCAATGCTGACCAAAGCGGTGGAACGGGCCCAGAAAAAAGTGGAGGAGAACAACTTCGCAATCCGCAAACGCCTGCTGGAATACGACGACGTGATGAACCAGCAGCGCGAGGTGATCTACGACCGCCGCCGCCACGCACTGCACGGCGAACGCCTGAAAAGTGAGGTGTTCGACTACGTGGAAGAATGGGTCGGGACGTTGATTGAGGCCCACTTCCCCGATGGAATGGACCTTCTGCGAAACGAAATCCGCGTGCGGATGCTGATAGATATCGAGGTCTCGCCCGAACGTGCCCAGGAGCTGGGGAAAGCCTCCTTGCAGGAAAAAATTATGGAGGCGGCAATGGACACCTACAGCCGCAAAGAGCAACGCCTAAGCAGCGAATTCATGGCGCAGCTTGAGCGGTTCGCGATGCTGCACGTGATTGACGACAAATGGCGCGAACACCTTCGGGCAATGGACGAACTGAAAGAGGGTATCCACCTTCGCTCCTTCAGCCAGCGGGATCCGTTGGTGGAGTACAAGAAGGAAGCGTACGGCCTGTTCACGCAGTTGATTTCCGACATCAATCTGGAGGTTATCAACCTGGTGTTCCGCTACGAGCCGGAGCTTCGGATGCGCCAGCCCGAGCCGCAACGCCGCCGCCCGGTGGCCACCACAAGCGATGGAATGCCACGCCAGCGGGGGAGCAACGTCTCGGCCAGCCGTCCCCTTAACTACACCCACCGCAATGCCACCGGAATGGGAATGGCCGCAACCACTGCCGAAGAGATGGAGGCCGCAGCGGCGGCGGTGGAAGCCGGCGGCGAAGAACCAGCACCACGCGGCGGCGGCGAATCGCAGCAGCCAGCAATCCAGACGATGATGCGGGAGCAGCCCAAGATTGGCCGCAACGACCCTTGCTTCTGCGGCAGTGGGAAGAAATACAAGCATTGCCACGGGCGCTCCTGATTGCTGCAATCACATCGGCCCCGCACGCCGTTCGCTGCGGGGCCGGTGCACATCTCTTGCTTGTCACGACTCTCTCTCTCTCTCCTTCCAACAGATCAATGTTCCAACCGCTCCGCCTTCTTCTGCTTGTTTTTCCATTGCTCCTTCTTTCGGTCCAGCACCGGGCCGCTGCGCAAGGTGGCGGGGGGCAGCCTGGTGGCGCGTTTGGCAGCGTTTATGATTTCACCGCCGGAGCTGGTTTCTCGATGGAGGTGAACATCTGGGGTGCGGTTGCGCGTCCCGGGCGGTACAAGGTTCCTTCATCCACCACGCTTCTGCAACTGATCTCCTACGCCGGCGGTCCGGCTGCCGGACAAGCTGGCCCCAAGCCCAAACTTGATGAAGTTCGCGTTGTTCACGACCTGACGGTGGACAGCACCGTCAGCAAGCCGATTGAGGTGTATGATCTGGTGAAATACCAGCAAACCGCCGACACCACGCTGAACCCGAAGCTCTATCCAAACGACACCGTCATCATTCCCGAACAAGACGACACCTTCAATGAGGTGTTGGCGGTTATTCGGGATGTTGGGCTGGTGTTGGTCTCCATTCTTACCATCTACAACGGGGTCAAATAACTCCATGAAAATCTTCTTCAGCCGATTTGGCTTCGCTGCAATTTCCCTTTCCCTCAGCTTCGTGCTTCTTCTTGCCGGTTGTGGCGGCGGCGACTCCCCCCAGGATGGCCGCTCGAAAGAAGGGAAAACCGTCCTGAAGTTCTGGCACTTCTGGTCCGAACCAACCCAGAAAGCCGCCTTGATGGAACGGGTGAAAGCGTTCGAGGCCGAAAACCCTGACCTGTACGTCGAGCTTTCGGAGCTTAGCTGGAACGACGGCCAAACAAAGCTGCAACTGGCCTTCAACTCCGGCACCGCGCCCGATGTGTTGGAGCTTGGAAGCGATTGGGTGGCGCAGTTCAGCAGTGCCGGCGTGCTGGCCAACCAGAAAGGAATGGCGGGGGATAACGAGTCCCGCTTCTCGGCAGAAGTTCTTGCGCCCGGGCAGTGGAACGGCGGCGCGTATGCCTGGCCCTGGGTGGTGGATTCGCGGGTGCTCTATTTCAACAAAGCACTTCTTGCCTCGGTTGGTGCCGACACCACCAAGCCGGACACGCTTTGGAGTGATGTTCTGGCAAAGGCCGAGCAGATCAAAGCCAAGCATCCCGATGCGTATGGCTTCGGCGCGAACGGTCCCGATCGCCACCGGCTGTATAAAAAAATCGTCCCGTTCTTCTGGTCCAACGGCGGCCAAGTGGTGGGGGCCAACGGCACGCCAGCCATGAACTCACCGCAAAATATCCAAGCGTTGGAGGCGTATCTGGAGCTTGCCCGCACCGGCTTGATTGAAACCCAGAAGGCGCTGGATCAGCAGTTTGTAGGGGAAGGTGGGCTTCTGGATTTCCGGCCCTTGGCTTGCCGATCGCATCCGCAAGGACAACCCGGGGTTGCAGTTCGGGTTGCAGGTGATGCCCGGGTTTGCGGGCCAGCGTGCGGTGTCGTTTGGCGGGGGGGAATATCTGGCAATCAACAACGCATCGAAGCAGAAGGATGCCGCAAAAAAACTGGTGACGTTCCTGACATCGGCCAAGCAGGCGTTGGAGTTCTGCAAGGCGCTTCCCGGTGGGATGACCCCGGCAGATCTGTCGGTGGCTGGTGATCCGTTTTTGCAAAGTGAGATTCGCAAACATTTCACTGCCCAGATGAAGAATGCGCGGTTCACCCCGGTCCATCCAAAATGGTTGGATATGGAGGCAATCATCGAGGAGGAAGTCTCCCAAGCAATTCTTGGAAACAAGGAAGCCGCCCAAGCCCTGAACGATGCACAGTATCGCCTAACCCAGCTTGCCACCGGCGAAGCCACGAACGCAGCGGAAACTGCCGGGCATTAACGCAACGCAGCGGGTCGGGCCCAGAACTGCAAAACCTTACGCACGCAACCCATACTTTTTAATGAAACATCACGGCTTTTCAACACGCGCTATCCATGCCGGGCAGCCGCCGGAGGAAGTTACCGGGGCGGTGAACGTCCCCATCTTCCAAACCTCCACCTACGCCCAGCAGGGGATTGGCGACCACAAGGGGTTCGAGTACGCACGCACCCACCACCCAACCCGGTTCGCGCTGGAGCAATGCCTTGCCGAGCTTGAAGGGGGAATCCACGGCTTTGCGTTCAGCAGCGGACTGGCGGCGATTGACGCGGTGATGCGGCTGCTGGCCCCGGGCGATCACGTGGTTGCCGGGGATGATATGTATGGCGGAACCTTCCGCTTGTTCGATACCGTGCTGAAGCCGTTGGGCTACCAGTTCACCTTCGTTGATTTTCGCGACGTTCAGGCCGTGCGCGGCGCAATCACCCCGGCAACGCGGATGATCTACGCCGAGACCCCCACCAACCCGATGATGCGCCTGTGCGACCTTCAAGCGATTGGGGAAATTGCACGCGCCGCCAACGCCATGATGGTGGTGGATAACACCTTTATGACCCCGTACCTGCAAACCCCGCTGCTGCTTGGTGCAAGCGTGGTGCTTCACTCCACCACGAAATATCTTGGCGGCCATAGCGATCTGATTGGCGGCGCGGCGGTAACGTCCGATCCCGCCATTGCCCAACGGCTGAAGTTCCTGCAAAACGCGTGCGGCGCGGTCCCGGGGCCAATGGATTGCTACCTCACGTTGCGCTCGCTGAAAACCCTTGCCGTCAGGATGGACCGCCATTGCGCCAACGCCCAGAAGGTGGCCGAATATCTTGCAAGCCACCCCGAGTTTGCGGCGGTTCACTACCCCGGCCTTCCCGATTTTCCGCAGCACGACCTTGCCCAGCGGCAGATGCGCGGGTTTGGCGGAATGATCTCCGCCGATCTTGGCTCGTTGGAAAAAGCCCGTTCCTTCTGCGCTGCGGTTCGCGTCTTCACCTTCGCGGAATCGCTGGGCGGGGTCGAATCGCTTCTGTGCCACCCGGTCTCGATGACCCACGGCTCCGTCCCCCCGGAAACCCGCCAACGCCTGGGCATCACCGATGGCCTTGTCCGCTTCTCCGTTGGGATTGAAGATGCCGAGGACCTTATCGCCGACATCCAACAAGCAATGGAAGCATAAAGGGGAGAAAGGGGGGAACAGCGTTTGGGGGGGCAGGCTACATGATGAATGAAAAAAAACGGAGGGGCACGCTTGGCGGCCGTACCGTTGCAACGGACCTGTATCTACTCAATGTTCAAACACGCAATAATTGTTGGCGCATCGGCGGGAATTGGGGCCGCGATTGCGCGCCAGCTTGGGCGCGAAGGGTGCGCCGTTGCCCTGGTGGCGCGGCGCGGCGATGCGGTTAAGGCGATTGCCGCCCAGATCAACGCAGAAGCAAAGCAACCCCTTGCCCGGGCCTATCAACACGACGTGTTGGATGTTGGCCAGGCCGAGGGATTGTTCCAGGAGATCACCCGCGACATCGGCGGATTGGACCTTATCATCTTTGCCGCAGGGGCAATGCCGGCGGTCGCGCCGGATGAGTACAACATCGAGAAGGACGCGCTGATTTTGGATGTGAACGTTCGCGGCGCGTTTGCGTGGCTGAACGAAGCTGCGCGGCGGTTCCAGCGGGTGGGGCGGGGGACCATTGTTGGCATCTCCTCGATTGCTGGGGACCGCGGGCGGCGCGGCAATCCCGCCTACTGCACCAGCAAAGCCGCGTTGAACACGTACTTGGAATCGCTTCGCAATCGGGTGGCGCGGTTTGGGGTGAAGGTGGTGGTGGCCAAGCCAGGGTTTGTGGATACCGACATGACGAAAGGGATGCCAGGGCTGTTCTGGTTGATCTCGGCCGAGCGGGCAGCGGAGCTTATCCTGAAGGCCGCCAAGCGTGGGAAGAAAACCGCCTACATCCCGGCGCGGTGGCGATTTGTTGGGACGGTGATTCGCTTCTTCCCATCGTTCATCTTCCGGCGGTTGAATATCTGAGCAAGGTCCCATGATGACGTTACGTGATGAACCAACGCTCCCGTTCCAGAACCTTGAACTTGTTCATGGCTGGGGCTTAAGCACCGATGCCGTGGGCTACGTCTTCCGCCCTTCCACGGTGGAGGGGATTCGGGAGGTTTTTGAGCTGGCGCAGCGCACCGGGCGGACGATTGCGTTCCGGGGGGCAGGGCGCAGCTACGGCGATGCGGCCTTGAATGCCGAGAACGTGGTGCTGGACCTTACCCGGTTCTGCCGAATCCTTGAATGGGACCCGCACACAGGGGTGATAAAAATGGAGTCGGGGGTGACGATCCGGCAACTGTGGGAGTACGCGCTTCCCGATGGATGGTGGCCCCCAATCGTTCCCGGGACAATGTTCCCAACGCTGGGCGGGTGCGCCAGCATGAACATCCACGGCAAAAACAACTTTGCGGTTGGCCCAATCGGCGACCATATTCTTGAGTTCGAACTGCTGCTTCCAACCGGCCAGCATCTAACTTGTTCGCGCCAAGAAAACCGCGACCTTTTCTACGCCGCCATTGGCGGGTTCGGGATGTTGGGCTGCTTCACCAGCATCACCCTGAAACTGAAGAACGTCTATTCCGGCTACTTGAACGTGAAGGCCATCAACGTCCCAAACCTTGATGCCATGATTCGGGAGCTTGAGCAACGGATGGACGCTGCCGATTACTTAGTTGGGTGGATTGATGGATTGGCAGGGGGGAAGGGAATTGGGCGAGGGGTGATCCACGAAGCCAACTATCTGAAGCCTGGCCAGGACCCCAACCCCGCCCAGACCTTGCGGATCGAAAACCAACAGCTCCCCGACACCATTTTTGGATTGCTCCCAAAATCAACGCTTTGGCGGTTCATGCGGCCGTTTGTGAACAACGTTGGGGTTCGGTTCATCAACATGGCAAAGTTTTATGCAAGCCGGTTGTTGGATCGCGGAAAAATCTTCCAGCAGTCCCATGCTGCGTTCGCTTTTCTGCTGGACTATGTTCCAAACTGGAAGCGATCCTACGGGCGGGGCGGGCTGATTCAATACCAAAGTTTCATTCCGGAAGCCACTGCTGCCGAGGCTTTTAAAGCCCAGCTGCGGCTGGCGCAGAAGGCAGGGTATCCGCCATATTTGGCAGTGTTCAAACGCCACCGCCGCGATAATTTCCTGATGACCCACAGCGTTGATGGATACTCCCTGGCGTTGGATTTCAAAATCACCAAAAGGAACCGCGCCGCAATTTGGAAACTGGCCTCCCAGCTTGATGAGGTTGTCCTGAAAGCCGGCGGGCGGTTTTACTTCGCGAAGGATAGCACGCTTCATGCCGCCAGTGCCGAGCAATATCTTGGCCGCGAGGCGGTTGAGCAGTTCATGGCACTGAAACGCCGCTGCGACCCGAACGGGCTGCTGGAAACCAACCTTTACCGCCGCCTGTTCCCCGAATCGGAAGCGACGGCGAAACCAGAGGCACAGACCCAAGCCGGAACCGCCCAGCCATGAAGGTGATCCCCACATTGCTTGGCACAGCGTTGCTGCTTCTGCTGCTGGCAACCAGCGGCTGCGATACCGATAACTGCGTTGACGTGGAGTGCGCCCCCACGCCGCCACCATTAACCGTTCTGGTGAAGGACTCGGCCACCTCCACCCGTTTCGTCACCGATGCGGAGGTGACGTTGTGGCGCGTGAGCGGAGCCGACACCGTGGCATTGGACACCTTGCTGCTCAGCGATTCCAGCTACGTGCTGAACGATGCTTCCGGGGTGCCGAATGCTCCATTATTGGTTCGCGCCATGCGTGGCCAGCGTTGCGGAAAGCAAAGCGGGCTTCAGCTGAGAATGGTGGAAGGGTGCTGCGGCTATCCGATTGTGGGAAGGGTTACGGTGGTGCTGGTGGATTCGTGTGGGTGAGACGAAAATCTTTTCTGGAAGAAACACCAACGCCGATGCAGCATCCTGCATCGGCGTTGTGTTCTGGATGGTGAACCAGCGCGTTACTTCGAGTTCAACGTCCAATCGTATTCCAGCGACACGATCTTTGTTTGGGGGTTTGCCGTCAGCCCGGCTTTCATTTCGGCGGTGCCGTATTTCTTCACGAACTCCTTCAATCCTGCTTCCCCACCAAAATCCCCGCGGTACCACTCAAAAATTTTGGATAGGCTTAGCGTGCTCGTTGCTGCGTTGTAGCTGTTCTGCTTTCCGGCCAAGTAGGCTTTTGCGTTGCTGGCAAGAAGCGATTTCACATTCTTCCCGGTGTAGGCTTTGTTGATAATCGGCGGGCAGCTTCGGGCGGCGCAGACCAATCCAAAGTGGATCAGCGGCTCCTTGAAATTCTTCCGAATGATGTCGTTCTCAATCTGGTTCAGCGTTAGCGAGCGCCCGGCGATCTTGAATTTTTTGGCATCGAAGAAGCCTTTCACATCGGTCGGCTTCCGCATCCCTGGATTGTCCAGCACGTTCTTGATTGTTGAGGCGTTGTAGGCGTTAATCCAGAATGCAAGCTGTTCGTTGCTGGTAAGGCCCATCGGTTCGGCCGTTTGCAATGCGGATAAATAGGCGGCGAACGCCGCGTTCCCTTTGAACTTCCCGTAATCAACTTTCCCCCCCGATACCGCTTGGCTTAGCAGGGTGTTGAATGCTGAATGGTCGAATGTTCCCCCCCCCGCAATCGCTACGCCGACGGTAGCAACGGTGAACAGGTGGAGCAGAAGAACAACCTGTTGTAGGCGTGTCGGCTTGGTTCGTAAACTGGTCATGGCCTTATCGTTATATTGGCTGTTGATGATGCGCGGTTGCTGCGTCGTCCAAATCGTGGTTCAAGTTTAGCCAGAAGATCCTTACGCTATGCCAAAAATTTTGGAAGGTTCGTTGAACGCCAGCGGCTACCGTTTTGCGGTGGCTGTCAGCCGCTGGAATGATTTTATCACCCGCCGGTTGCTGGAGGGCGCGTTGGAGTGCATCCGAATGCACGGTGGAGACGTTGACGCGGTGACAGTGGCGTATGTCCCGGGGGCGTTTGAGCTTCCGTTGGCCGCCAAGCGATTGGCCGAATCGGGCAACTACGACGCGGTGATTGTGCTTGGTGCCGTGATTCGCGGCGGAACCCCCCATTTCAACTATGTTGCCGGGGAAGCGGTGAAAGGGATCAGCAACGCCATGATGGCCACCAACATCCCCTGCACCTTTGGCGTGCTGACGGTGGACACCATCGAGCAAGCCATTGAACGCGCAGGAACCAAAGCCGGAAACAAAGGCTGGGAAGCAGCGCAAACCGCGATTGAAATGGTTGGGTTGCTGAAACAACTTTAACACCGCCCCTAAACACCAACCCACACGGTTTGTTCCCCGTTCACCCCAAACTTTTGCCTTGCATTGCCGGTGGGATTTCAGTTGGTTCGCCCCATCCACTCAATGCCAGTACGGCTGCTCTCACTTTTTGGATCTATGATGCTTCACACTTCCCTTGATGTATCCCGCCGCCGGGGTGCGTTCTTGGCCGGGATCTGCTTGTTCCTGATTGGCTCCGCTGCCGTTTCGTTTGCCCAAACCGCGCCGGTCTGGAAGGCCTACAGCTCCATGCGAACCGTCTTGGGCGCAACGTTCGATGCCGATGGAGGGGTCTGGGCCGCCACCACTGGCGGTGTCTTCCGCTACGACCCGGCTGCCGATTCCTTCGCCACCTTCCGCACCACCGAAGGGCTTCTGCGGTTGACGGCCCTTGCCGTGGGCTACGATGACGATTCCAAAACACTCTATGTTGGCTCCGACAACGGAGCCATCAGCATCTATCACACAGCGGAGCAGCGTTGGAGCTACTCCACCGAGATCAGCACGATCAGCCGCCCCGATAAAAAGATCACCGGCTTCCGCTTCCACAACGGAAAAACCTACGTGCTGACGGCTTTCGGGGTCGCAGTCTATAATCCAGCCGACAGCACTTTCGGCGATAGCTACACCCGCTTCGGGAACCTTCCTCCGTTCCTTCCCGCCCACGACATCCTTTTTTTCAACGACACTATCTGGGTTGCTAGCGAGTTCGGGCTGGCATGGGCGCCGGAGCGTGGCAAGGTTCTGACCGACCCGAAATCATGGGCGGTTGCTGGCTTGCAAGAAGGGCTTTCGGACACCACGTACGGCCTTGCCGTTGCTGGCGGAAATCTTCAGATAGCCACCGGACGCGGCGTGTTCCAACGGATTGATGGCACGTTCCAACGCCGTGGCGATCTTCCTCCAGTTCCTTTCCACCTTACGCAGTCCGCAAACGTGGCGATCGCCTGGTCCGGAGCCAACCTGTTCCGGTTCAACGACACCACTGCATCGTTCCGGCAAATTCAAAGTGCGGAAACCGAGATTCAACACGCTGCCGCCGCGCCCAACGGCACGTTTGCCCTTACCACAAACCGCGATGGCCTTGCCATTCCGGTTGCCGATACCTTGCGCTACCTGTTCCCAAATTCTCCGGTGTCGAACGCTTTTGCCAGCTTGGTGAAAGGGAAGGGGGGAAGCATTTGGGTGGGCACCGCAACCAGTGGGGGCGATGGTCGCGGCCTAAGCAAACTAAGCAACGAAGTCTGGGAAACATTCGCCTTCCCAACCACGCCGGACCTCCCCTCGAACAACAGCTGGAACATTGGCAATGGAGCCGACAGCACGGTGTGGGTGGGGCTGTTCCCGGGCGGATTCCTGCGGATTGGCGAAGAAGGATGGAAGCTCTACAACGCCCAGAACTCCCCGCTGATTGGAATTAATGGGAGCGAAAAAACGTACGTCATTGGCGCGGGTGCCGCCGAGCATAACGGAAGAACATGGCTGGTAAACTGGGACAACACCTCGGCGATTGGACCGGTGCTGGTGGCGCAGCTTCGCCCGGGCGAGCAGTCGCCCGATGGCAGCGGGTTTGTTAGCTACCGAAGCCCATTCCCACGCACCTACCGTTACATTGCCATTGACCGCAACGGGACGAAGTGGCTGGGGGCCGATGGGAGCTTAAGCCTTCAAGGATTGCAATGGTTCCGCGACACCGGTTCGGCCCCGGCAACCAACCGTGGCATCTGGGGGATTATCACCACAAACGACGGGCTTCCATCAAACCAGCAATCGGCGTTGCTGGTGGACCCCGACGGCGAAGTCTGGATTGGAACGCCCTCTGGGCTGGTGGTGCTGGTGAACCCTTCGTTCATGCTGAATCGTGGGCGGCCAACGTTCCGCACCGTGCGTGCGCTGCGCGATGTTGGTATCCGCGCCATTGCCGTTGATGCCTTGAACCGCAAATGGGTCGGGACCGATCAAGGGGTCTATCTGATGAGCCTTGACGGCACCGAATTGCTGGAACGATACACCGTTGATAACTCCCCATTGGTGGATAATTCTGTTAGATCAATTCTTACGGATTACGCCACGGGTGATGTTTATATTGGCACCGCAAATGGCATGAACAGGGTGTCAACGCCAGCAGTGGAGTCGCCGGAGACGGCCACCTCAATTGTTGCCTCACCTCAGCCGTTTATTGTGCCAGCCAACCAGCCGCTTCGCCTGTCTGGGCTTCCTGCCGATGCTTCGGTGAAAATCTTGACGGTGAGTGGCGTGCTTGTTCGGCAATTTCAATCCCCCGGCGGGGCTGTTGCCTTCTGGGATGGTTTTGATGATAACGGCAAAATGGTTCCCAGCGGCATCTATCTGGTGGCTGCCGGAACCGAGCAAGGAGAACAAACCGTGGTTGGTAAAATTGCGGTAATCCAGCAATAGCGTTGCACCCAGCAGCATTGCCTGAACAGAAACGTTTCGATCAAAAAAACAAGGGGACTGCAAGTGGAAAACAATCGTGATGAAGTTTTTTCCCGGCGCGTGCGTGCTGGCAAACGAACCTACTTTGTGGACGTTCGTTCGACTCGCTCCGGCCATGATTACTACCTGACCATTACCGAAAGCAAACGCAGCGCAGAAGGTGAAGAAAAAGAGAAATTCAAAATCTTCCTCTATAAGGAGGACTTTGAGAAGTTCCGTGCAGCACTGAACGAAGCCCTGGATTTCGTTTATCAGGAACTTGCCAAAATCAACGCGCTTCCACGCCAGCGCGAGAACTACGTCGAAGAAAACGAAGCGTAGCACGGTATTTCCCCACTACGCGTATGATGTATATCCAACAACTCCACGCATCATTCGGTTGGTGTGTGGAGTTCTTGTTTCCGGTGGGGGATTCCACGCCGAAACATTTGGCTTGCTGCCGTGCCGTGAACATCCATCATCCATAATCGAGAGATGTCCAGTATCCTTCTTTTTGCTTCCCCAATTCATGCTGCCGAGCTGGCATTGGCGATTGCCCCCGAGCATCAACTGCTCCTTTGGGACGACGGCCTGGACCCCGCTGCCGCCGCTGCAATCCCCGAGCGCATCGTTCGGATTGAATCAACGTCGCAGCTTCCCGCGGACCTTTCCGCCATTGTTGAACTTTCCTGCGTTGACGATGGCCAGAAGCACAGCAATCTTGGGTTCATCGGCCAGATTGCCCAGCCGCAAACCCTTATCCTGAGCAACACCCTGACGATGACCGCAACCGCCGCCGCCTCGCTGATGGGAGGGGGATTTCCGGTGGTTGGGTTCAGCTTCTTGCCGTCGGTGTTCGGCGCGGCATCGCTGGTGGAGCTTGCGCCTTCCCTTCAGATTGCGCAATCAAACAGGGAGGGCGTGGTGCAGAATGCCCGCCAGCTGTTTGCACGCGATGCAGAAGTGGTGGAAGATCGGCTTGGCTTGGTCTCGGCACGGGTGCTGGCAATGGTGATTAACGAGGCCGCGTTCGCGCTGATGGAAGGGGTTGCTTCCCCCGCCGACATTGACACCGCGATGAAGCTGGGAACCAACTATCCCCAAGGTCCCCTTGCCTGGGCCGACCGCATCGGGCCCGATGTGGTGCTGGCGTTGCTGGAAGCCCTTTGGCAGGAGTACCGCGAAGAACGCTACCGCCCCTGCGTGCTGCTGCGCCAGCTTGCCCGCGCCAACAAACCCTTCCATGCCTGAAACGCTTGCTCCTGAAGTCGGTTCGCTTGCGCCGTTCCATCAACTTTAACCACAGAAAACCAACCGTGACCATGTCCGAAGCATACATCGTTTCCCCGCTCCGAACTCCAGTAGGAAAATATGGCGGCGCGCTCTCCGCCGTCCGTGCCGATGACCTTGCCGCCCTTGTGGTTCGCACCGTTGTTGAACGCGCCGGGGTTCCCCCCGAAGCCATCAACGATGTGATTCTGGGCTGCGCAAACCAAGCCGGCGAGGACAACCGCAACGTGGCACGCATGGCGGTGCTGCTGGCCGGGCTTCCGCAAAGCGTTCCGGCAACCACCATCAACCGCTTGTGCGGCTCGGCATTGGATGCGGTGATTGCTGCCGCCCGTGCGGTCCGTTCCGGCGAAGCTGATCTGGTGATTGCTGGCGGGGTGGAGGTGATGTCGCGCGCGCCGTATGTCCTGCCGAAAAACGTTTCCGGCGGGGCAATGTTCGGCAATCTTACCGCCTACGATACCGCCCTGGGGTGGCGTTTCCCGAATGCAAAAATGGAGGCGATGTTCCCGCTGGAGCAGATGGGGGAGACCGCCGAAAACGTTGCCGAGAAATGGGCCATCAGCCGCCAGGAGCAGGATGAGTTCGCGCTCCGTTCGCACCACGCAGCGGTGGATGCCTGGGAAGCCGGGCGTTACGACGACACGGTGATCCCCGTGGAAATCCCGCAGAAAAAAGGTGACCCCATTGTTGTCCGCCGCGACGAAACGCCGCGAAAAGATACCTCGGTGGAAAAACTTGCCACGCTGAAACCAGCCTTCCGCAAAGGGGGAAGCGTTACCCCGGGGAACTCTAGCAGCCTGAACGACGGTGCGGGCGCGCTGATTGTGGCCAGCCAACGCGCCGTGGAAGAATACGGCCTGAAGCCAATCCTGAAATATGTTTCGGGTGGGGTGGCGGGGGTTGATCCTCGGTTCATGGGAATCGGGCCGGTTCCGGCAACCCACAAGGCTCTTGCCACCGCCGGGCTAACGCTTGACCAGATTGATCTTATCGAGCTGAACGAAGCCTTTGCCTCGCAGTCCATCGCGGTGATTCGGGAACTGGGGTTGGACCTCAGCAAGGTGAACGTGAATGGCGGGGCGATTGCCCTGGGCCACCCGCTGGGGATGTCGGGCGTGCGGCTGATTGCCACGCTTGGAAGCGAAATGGCGCGCCGCCCCAACAGCCGCTACGGCCTTGCCACCATGTGCATTGGAGTAGGCCAGGGGATTAGCGCGATTTTTGAGAAAGTGCAGGGGTGAAAGCCCCGAAACATCAGGGTTGCGACTACACAGGTAGCCGCCCCGACCTCCGTCGGGGTTGATAAAAGGTCTTTAGCCTTCGGTGTCATCTGACTGGGCCCCGATAAAGATCGTGGCCGCTACCGTTCCGAAACTGCTGCCGCACAGGTAGCCGAAGGTCTTTAGCCTTCGGTGTCTTAGCCTTCGGCGTCATCTGACTGGGCCCCGATAAAGATCGGGGCCGCTACCGTTTCGACAGATCGGGGTCGCTACCACCGGTGTCAACGTTGCACCGCTATTTACTCCCCCCGCAGCGTCAGCCTTGCCACCGTTTCGATGTGGTAGGTCTGCGGGAACATATCCACGGGCTGCACAAAATCAACGGAGTATCGCTCGGCCAGCATCGCGCAGTCGCGTGCTTGGGTGGTGGGGTTGCAGCTAACGTAGCTGATTCTGGAGGGGGCAAGCTCCATCAGCCGCCGGACAACATCCTCGTGCATTCCCGCCCGCGGTGGGTCGGTGATCACAACATCGGGAACGCCGCCGACGCGCCCCACCACATCTTTCAAATCCCCGGCGATAAACTCTGCATTCGCCACGCCGTTCAGCACGGCGTTTGCGCGTGCGTCGGCAACCGCGCCTTCGTTCAGCTCAATCCCGATCGCGCTTCCGCTGCGCCGCGCCGCCGCAAGTGTGATGGTCCCCGCGCCGCAATACAAGTCCCAAACGGAATCATCTTCGGTTAGCCGTGCGGCGTTCAAGGCTTCCTCGTACAAGCGGTTCGCCTGGATGCTGTTGGTTTGGAAGAAGGAGAAGGGGGAGATGCTGAAACGGTTCCCCGCCACCATCTCGGTGATTGTGCCGCTTCCATGAAGAACCCGCACCTCTTCGCTGAAGGCAATCTGCGCCTTCTTCCGGTTGATCCCTTGCACGATGGTCGTCACCCCAGGAAAATGGACCCGAAGGAATCGTGCGTATTGCTCCATCGCTTGGTCCGCCTCCTCGCTTGTCACCAAAATCACCATTGCCTCGCCCGTCCCCCGCGACGTTCGGATCACCAGATTGCGAAGCAGCCCGGTGTGCGTGCGGAAGTTGTACGGGGCCAAACCATGCTCCAACGCAAAGGAGCGCGTGGCGTTCAGCACCCCGTTGCTAAGCTCCGACTGCAGGAAGCATCCGCCAATATCCAGCACCTTGTCGTACCGCCCGGGGACGTGCAGGCCCAGCGCGAAATCCCGCACAAACTCCTTCCCGCTGGCGATTTCCGCATCGGTTAGCCAACGCTGGTCGGCAAAGGAGAACTCCATTTTGTTCCGGTAGAAGAAGGGTTCGTCGCAGCCGATGGTTGGGCGAATCTCCACTTCCTGCAACCCTCCAATCCGTTGGAATGCGTCCAGAACGTGCTGGCGTTTCCAGCGAAGTTGCTCGGCATACTCAAGGTTCTGCCATTTGCACCCGCCACACGTCCCGAAGTATTCGCACGGTGGGGAAATCCGGTGGGGGCTGGGCGTAATCACTTGCACGGTGCGCCCTTCGGCGTAGCGTTGTTTTGTGCGGGTGATCTGCGCCAGCACCGTATCGCCAGGGACGCAGCCGGACAGGAACACCGCCATTCCGTCGTGGCGTGCAACGCACCCCCCTTCAAAGGCTGCCGTTTCGGCCACCAGTGTGTATTGATTCCCCTTGCGAAGCCGGGGCCGCAACGGTTCTTCTGAAATTTCCGATTCTTGGTTGGTCATTGTTTGGCAAACTGTTCTGTTCAAACTACGCCATGTTGCATGGCATAGCGGCGTGCAATGTCGTAAAAGTTCCCCATCTCGTGGTAATTTCTTGGCCATGAATCTTTACCAGATGCTCCGCCGCGCTGCGGTGCTTTTCCCCAACTCCATCGCTGCCGTTGACGGGCAGCGCAGCTTCACCTATCGTGAGCTTGAATCGCGTGTGCGGCAGCTTGCCTTCCACCTTTCTTCCTGCGGGGTTGCCCCGGGCGGGCGCGTGGCCGTGCTTGATGTGAACTCCATTGAATATCTGGAAAGTTACTTCGCGGCGGCGGCGTTGGGGGTAATCCTTTGTCCGCTCAATTTCCGGCTAAGCCCGCCAGAACTTGCGGCAATTCTTGCCGATTGCGAAGCGCAGCTGCTGATTGCCAATGTGGAGTTCGCCCCCGCCGTTGCCGCCGCGCTGCACGGGGCAAACACGGTTTCCCACCTTCTTTGGATTGGTGGATTGCCGCCAGCAGCGGCGGACAATTCTTGCAGAAGCGAGGCAAGCTACCAGCAAGCAATGGAGCCGTGCGGCGTGGTGGAATTCCCCAGCAGCATTCCCCACACCACCGTTGCCCAACTGTATTACACCAGCGGAACCACCGGCCGCCCAAAAGGGGTGATGCTTACCCACGGGAACGTCTATCTGCACGCCATTGGCGCGGTGGCCGAGCTTGGCCTGTGCCAGTCGGACCGCTGGGGCCATATCGCGCCGATGTTCCACCTTGCCGATGCCTGGGCAACGTTTGCGATAACCATGGTTGGTGGATGCCACGTCATCGTCCCGAAATTCCAGGCGGAGGGGGCGTTGGCCGCAATCGAGGAACACCGCATCACCATCACCAACCTTATCCCCACCATGCTCAATTTGATGGTGAAACATCCAGACGTGGGGCGGCGGTCCTACGCCTCGCTTCGGTATATCCTGAGCGGTGGCGCGCCGATAGCACCGGAAGTCGTCCGCCAAATCATCTCCACTTTTGGCTGCGATTACGTCCAAACCTACGGCATGACGGAAACCAGCCCATATTTAACGCTCAGCCTGCTGAAAAATCATCTAACAACATTGCCGCAGGAAGAACAGCTTCGGTATAAATCAAAAACGGGACGGGCATTTATCACCGTTGAATTAAAAGTTGTGCGCGATGATGGAACCGAGGTGAAAAATAACGAGCAAGAGGTTGGCGAAATTCTTGTGCGCGGCGGAACAATTACCCCAGGATATTGGAACCGCCCGGCGGAAACCGAGGCCGCATTCCAGGATGGATGGTTAAAAACCGGCGACCTTGCCGTAATTGATGAAGAAGGGTACGTGACAATCGTGGACAGGAAAAAAGATATGATTATCACCGGCGGGGAAAATGTTTATTCCACCGAAGTGGAGAACGTTTTATACCAGCATCCAGCAATTTTGGAAGCCGCAGCATTTGGCATTCCCGACGACGTTTTTGGGGAAACGGTGGCTGCGGCAATCGTCCTGCGCGAATTGCAAGAAATTTCCAGCGAGCAGGTGATTTCTTTTTGCCGAGAATATCTGTCGGGATTCAAAATTCCTCGCCAGATATTTTTTCTGGAAACATTGCCCCGCACCGGGACGGGGAAAATCTCTAAAAAAATGATCCGAGAATCGCTTGCTGCCAGCCAGCAAGCACCAACCAACCATTCCTAATCACCAACAATCAAACAACAAATGAACCGGTATAAACTCGCCTTGCTATTTCTGCTGCTTGCACTCCTTTTTCCCATCGGGATTCCGGCACAGACCGACACCGCCGTAAAAGTGCTGCTTGTGAACGCCCATCCCGACGATGAATCTGGATGCGCCGCCACCGTGTATAAAATCACTCACGACCTGAAAGGAGTTGTGGACCTTGCCGTGATAACCAACGGCGAAGCAGGCTACAAATACTCAACCCTTGCCGAATCAATTTATGGGATGGAGTTGACGGAGGAGGCCGTTGGTCGGGAATTTTTGCCGACAATTCGGAAACGCGAACTGATGAACGGCGGCAAGTGGGTCGGCATCCGTAATTATTATTTTATGGAGCAGAAGGACACCCGCTATTCAACCGACCCGTCGGAGGTAATGAATACTGGAGTGTGGAACCTTGCGCAAGTAAAACAGCGATTAACGGAAATCATTCTTCGCGAACGGTACGATTATATTTTTTGCTTGCTTCCAACCGATGGAACACATGGCCACCATAAATCAGCAACAATTTTGGCATTGCAGACAGTCCAAGAATTGCCAGCGGAACAACGCCCGGTGGTGCTTGGCGTTTCCGACTCGACAAAAGGGGACACCGCTGCAACCCGATTTTCCATGCTGGCAAAATACCCCGAAACAAAAATCAGCAGTGGCAAGCCAAGTTTCTTTTTTGATAGAACCGTGAAGTTCGGATTTAAAAACGCGCTGGATTATAAAATCGTTGTGAATTGGCTGATTGCCGAACATAAATCACAAGGAACCATGCAAACCGGAATGAGCAGGGGAGACATTGAGCAATTCTGGTTTTTCGACATCAACGATCCAGCAAAAATGGAGGAAACAAAGCAGATGTTTGAGCGATTGAAGCCAATCCCTTTCCCGAAAAAAGAATACAAGTAACCAAACTGCGCATTTCAACGTGGCGGAAGTTGAGCTGGCGGGGGCAATGCCGGAAGAAAAAAGTATTCCCCGCCAAGCTGCTCGGCCAATCGAACCGCGTCGGAGTTCTGGCTGAATCGTTCGCGGGTGTCAATCACCACCGAACGCACCCCCGCGCGGCGATACGCTTCCCCAATTTTTTGCATCTCCTCCTGCACCGTTTTGCGGCGCACTTCGCGGATCATTGCTGCGGATCCTGGCTCCAGCGGGACGTTGGCGCGCCCGTCGGTTAGGATCACCACCAATGCTTGCTCGTTCCCCCGAATCCGCTCCCGCTCGGCAATCGAAAGGGCCATCACCAGCGATGAACCCAACGGAGTTCCGCCGCCGGTTGGCATCCGGTCCAGCGAACGCTTTGCCCGCTCGACGGAGCTTGTTGGGGGGAGCAGAAGCTCGGCCTGGCTTCCCCGGAATCCAATCATCGCCACGCGGTCGCGGCTGATGTAGGCGGTTTGCAAAATTCTTCCTGCCACCCCTTTTGCCTCGCGGATTCGGTTGGTTGCCATGGATCCGCTGCTGTCAACGCAGAAAATGAACAGCGTTCCGGCACGCTCGGAGAACTCCTTGATTCGCAGGTCGCCCTTTCGGATTCGTATCCAATCTCCATCCCCGCTCCTTCTGGATTGCTGGTGCGGGGCCGCTGCGCGAAGGGTTGATAGAAGGTCAATCCGCCTTCCGGCAAGCTCCCCCTCGGTTGTGCGGACGTGCCGCCCACGCAGCACCTGTTTGCGCGTCCCCCGCTTCCCCGATTCCAGCCCCAGGGCCTGCTGGAAAAACGCCAGCAGTGGCGGTATCGGCGCGGTGAAATCAATCGGGTCGAACAGCTGCTCGGCCCCGGTTTGCGATTCGCCGATCGTGCTTGCCTCCTCGGTTGGTTGCTCATCTTGCCTCCCTTCGGCTTGCTCGCCTTCCCCTTCGGCCTCGGTTTCGCTGGCCGCAGCTTCGCTGGTTGGCGCGGTTCCGCTTTGCTGGATTGGTGGCTCCTCCGCTTCCGGTTGCTGGGGGCCGGGCTGGGTTGGGTCCGGGATGTTTTGGGTGCGCGGAGCAAGCACCGTGGCGATTGCAAAGCTCACATCGGCTTCCTCAACCACCATGGATTGGCGAAGTGCCGCGTGCGCCCGCGCAGCTTTTGCCGCAAAGATCAGCCCCCGCTGGCCGGCCACCTGCAACGCCGCCGCCGCTTCTATCAATTGCTCGATTGCAAGATCGCCGACTCGAACCCGGGGCCAGCTAAGGCGGGCGTTCAGCACCTGCTCGGCAATGCGTTGCTCATGCCCGGAATATCGCTGGGTGGTCTGCTGTGGCGATGCCGCGAACTCCTGGCGCAGCCGCAGCAATCGCCCTACGTGCTCGGCTGGAAGCCTCCGCTCTTGAGCGATAAGAAAGGGGATTTTGTCGGCAAGGGCTTGTTGGATTGGGCGTTCGGAAGGGACCGCGGTTGCCAGCAGGGAGAAGCGTGCGGGGAAGAACTGGCCAAATCCTTCGCGCTGGCAATTCACCATTCCGGAATCCAACGCTTGGCCAATCGTGGCGGCGGTTGCGGGGTCCAGAAGCGGAAGATTATCAACGATGAGTATGCCGCCATTGGCCGCCGGAAGTATCCCGGGTTGCAGCACGGGCGTGCCGTGGGCGATTGTTGCATCAAAGTCAATCCCGCCAATCAGGCGGTCGTGGGTGATGCCCAACGGCAGGCGGGCAACGGGCATTTGGGGATCAATCTGGGCCAGAACAAACTGGCTGAAACTGGAAAGGAGTTGCGATTTGCCAACGCCCACCGGCCCAGAGATCACCACCCCGCAGAGCGTTGGATCCACCAGCGTGCACAGCAATGCCCGCCGCGCCATTCCGTACCCAAGAAACGCGCTGAATGGAAGGGAATACAAGGAGTGGAGCAATGTTGGCCGCGGTTAGTTGTTGGTTGCTGAAAAATGTTTTTAGTTAGCACGCACCGAAATGAACCTTACCGTCCACGAGTATCAAGAAAGCCAATTCACCTGCCAGCAGATTAGCAGCCGGCAGGGGGCCGTTCTGTGGGAAAACTACGGAACCTATCTAACGGTCATGGCTCCCTCGCTGACCACCAACAACCGGTGGGTGCTGCGGCCACAGGGGTGGGTGGGGAGCATTGTGGTTGATGCCGAACTGTGCGTGATGTTGCAGCCGAAGTTGCCCGTTGCCAACATCTTCGCAATGCTTGAATATGCCTACCGGCTGAAAAGTTTTACGGTGCTGGAGGGGGTGGCTTCGCTCCGCACGGTGGAGGAGATGTTCCAGCAGCTTGCCACCATTTTTGCCAAGCGTGTGCTGGACCGGGCGCGGATTGGGCTGCACCAGCAATATGTTGAACGCACCGAGCAATCGCCCTACGTCCGTGGCAGGGTTGACCTTCCGGAAAACTGGCGTGGGCCGCACCGCCACCCGCCAAGCTCGCGGTTCCAGGAGCGGACCGCCAACTGCGAGGATAACCAGATTATCGCCTTCACGTTGCAAACATTGGCGCGGCATCGCTTGGCCGAGCGTGTGGCAAGCAGCGTCCGCACGGCGTTGCGCCTGTTTGCGGGGGGGATCACCCGGGCATTCTTTCACCCAACCGACTGCACCAACCGCCACTACTCCCGGCTGAACAGCGATTACCGAATCCTGCACGCGCTTTGCCGTTTTTTCTTGGAGCACTCCGGCCCAACCCATGAGTTTGGCGACCGCGCCATGCTTCCATTTCTGGTGAATATGGGCCGGCTGTTTGAGCTGTTTGTGGCCGAGTGGCTGCGCTGCCATCTTCCGGAAGGGTTCCGGCTGGTGACGCAGGAGCGCGTTGCGGCGGACGTTGCCGGGGCATTCCCCATCACCCTGGATATGGTGATCTACCAAGCCGGAAGCGACACGCCCGTGCTGGTGGTTGACACCAAGTATAAAATTGGCGACCGCCCTTCCCCCGAGGACCTTCAGCAGATTGTGGCCTACTCCGTTGCGCGGGGCTGCGCCAATGCTGTGCTGATCTATCCAACCAAACTGCGCCACCCGTTCAACGGGCGATATGGCCGAAGCCCAGTTGCTATCCGAACCGTGGCCTTCACCATCGAAGGGGACGTTGAGCAGGGGGGAAGGGAGATGCTGGTTGAGTTGCTGCGGGGCGTTTCAACTCACCCATCCGATTGAATCCGCAGGCGGTAGTTCCGAACCTCCGTCAGCCCGGGGTGTTGCGCCGGTTGGCAGCGGATGGTGCGCCCACCATACACCAGGTCGAAATAATCATCGCGCTCGTTGGTGTCCTCCTGCTCGTTGAAGTAGATGAACAGTTCATCGGTCCCATGCAAACGGCAGCGGCAGCTGATGGTGTAGGGATAGAAAATCGGCCCATGCTCCAGCAGCGATTGATAATCGCGAGCTTCCTCCATCAACGTCACCTCGGCTTTGGCCGCAAACTGCTCGATCTCGGCATAGAGTGTCTCAAAATTTTTGCGGCTTCCTCCTTCTCCGGTCAGTGCCGTCAAGGCAAGGTCAATGTAGTCGGCGGCTGAGGTTTCTTCTCCGGTTGGGGGGGCGTTGGCAACCGATCCATCGCTTGGATCGGCGGCGGTGGCAGCACCGGCGGCGGTTTGCCGGCGGACCTCGTTCAAGGCAATGTAGAACGATCGCGAAAGCCGAAGCTCCTGGACGATGCGGGGATAATGCGCCATCATCTCAATAATCGCCGCGCCATGCCGGGCATCGGCCCCGGCCGATTGCAACTGGGCCTGCTGCCCGCGAATTCCGGCGAACATCCGTTGCGGTGTGGGGGAAGCAATCGTCAGGCTTGGGAAGGTGATGGTCCCTTGCTCAACCGCTTCGTGGAACAGCGCGGCGCAGGCAAGATGAAATTGCAGCCGAAGGAAATGCAACGCCTGCATGTACTGTTGCTCCACCGGGCCGGCCTGCAGGATGTCGAACAACTGCTCGCGCAGCCATCCCAGCCGGATTTTTTTTGCGCGGCGGCGCCGGCTGATGTCGCGGGACAACTCGATCCCTTTTTGCAGCAGCTCGAATGTTGGTATCGCCAGCAGCACCGCCGTGAATGGGGTGTAGATGGAGAACTTGTACGTGGTGTAGCGGAACGCCAGCACCGGAAGCAGGACTGCCAAAAACAGGAAGAGGAAGAAGAGTGAGTATTGGCTGATGGTCCGTAGCGTTGGGCGGCGCACGTTGCTTACGCGGGATCGCAGCAGCAGGAAGACCGTGGCGATTGCAATCCCCACCATGATGTTCACGTAGGGGGCAACCACCTCAACAACCCGCCCCTGCAACATGGTGTTGACGATGTTGGCATGGATCCCCACGCCGTGCATATCGGGAAGCGCGTTCTTTCCGTTTTTCAGCGGCGTAAAAAAACGATCCACGATGGAGGTGATTTGGGAATTGCGGATGTCGGCATAGCCCACCAGCACAGCCTTCCCGGCCAGCTGCTGCCGGAATGCTTCCACCGCGCTGCTCTCCCCCTGCATTGCCGCGGCAAACACCGCCTCCAACGGAATCGTCGGGAATATCTGCTTCCCGCCACCGTTGTCCCCTTCGGATTCCTCGCCGATGCCGCCGGCGTAATCAATCACAAACGTTTTTTGGGAGAAGGAGGTGGCCACCGCAGCCGCGTTGCTATCAATGGCGCGGGCAATTTTTACGTCGAACGATTCAAACTTGACGGAATCTGCCTGGCCCCACAGCACGGTGTAGGTGCGGATTGTTTTGTCGTCGTCGGGCTGAAGGTTGATGCAGCCAAGCTGCGCTCCGTTCAGCTTGAAAAGGGGAGGGGGGATTCGGAATCGCTTCAGGCTGTCCTCGTAGAAGATGCCGAACATCAGGTTGGGGTGCGCCTCGATCAATGCGGCCAACATTGCGTCGCCGTCGGGGGATTCGGGGCGTTCATCTTCCAGCAAAAAATCAACGGCAACGATTGCGGGCTTTAAATCCAGCACTGCGGCAAGCCGGGTTGCAAGAAGTGCGCGGTCCACACGGTCGGTGCTGTCGAACAGCGTGCGGTCGTAGGTCAGGACCCGGATGTTGGTGTCAATCGGAAGCTCGCCACGGGTTTGCAGCACCAGATCGGTGAAATTCTGGTCGTTCATCGCCACCTCGACCACGTCGAATTGTGGCAGGTCCTGGGAGTATTGGGAGAAGATGGCAACCCCCACCGCCGCCGCCAGAATCAGCCCCCAGCGGCGAGCATCCATCCGAAATGTTTGGCGCAGTGACACGGTTAATGGAGGTTGCTTGTGATTGATGTGTGCAGTGATTCCCGCAAGGCTCTTTACTTCAGATATGCCGTCAGCATCATATCCTCGCCAATCATCTCCGTTTTGTAGATGGTGAAGTGATAGGCTTGGTCCACGTGCTCCACCGCAAGCCCACGGAACGGGCTGATCCCATGCCCAAACATTTTTGGCGCGATAAACAAGTTCAGCTTATGGACCAACCCTTCTCGCATCAAGGATTCGGCAAGCTGTGCGCCCCCTTCCACCATCACCGAGGCGATTCCGTGGTCGCCAAGCGTGGCAAAGACCTCGTTCAGATGCAATCCCTTTGTGGTTCGGTTCGCCCCATACACCGTCACGCCGGTGGCTTGCAGCAGCCGTGCTTTGTCGGTTTCCAGATGGTCAAGGTCGGTGAAGACGATGGTGTTCGTGCGGAACTCGTCGGTGAACATCTGCAAGGTGTCGGGAAGGTGAAGGTTCTCATCCAACACCACGCGTTTGGGGTTGCGCCCGGCGATGTCGAAGCGAACGGTCAGCGAGGGGTTGTCGTGCAGTGCGGTTCCTGCGCCAATCATCACCGCATCGTTCATGGCGCGAAGCCGGTGGGTGTGTTCGCGTGCCAGCAGCCCGGTGATCCACTGCGATTCGCCGTTGGGGAGCGCGATAAATCCATCCAACGTCTGCGCAACTTTCAGGGTGATGAACGGGCTTCCCGTTTTTATGAAATGGATGTAGGCTTCGTTCAGCCGCTTTGCGTCGGCCTCGTGAACGCCCACCACAACCTCAATCCCTGCTTCGCGCAGTCGCTTGTTCCCTTGCCCGCTGACAATCGGGTTCGGGTCGCGCATGGCCACCACAACCCTGCGGATTCCCGAGGCGATAATCGCTTCGGTGCAAGGTGGGGTTTTGCCGTGGTGGTTGCATGGTTCCAGCGTTACGTACAGGGTGGCGCTGCTAAGGTCGGTCCCTTCCGGGACGTTGCGCAGAACCACTACCTCGGCGTGCGGGCCGCCGTACTGTTCGTGCGCGCCTTCGGCAACGATTCTTCCGTTTGCGTCGGCAATCACCGCGCCCACCATTGGGTTTGGGCTAACAAGGCCTTGCCCCCGGGTGGCGATGGTCAATGCCCGCCGCATCATGGTGTCGTCGCGTTCTTCTATGTCAATCATGGTGTGTTGCATCACGGTTGTTGTTGGTCAATCTTGCCGTCCGCTCCAGATAAATTCTTCGCGGAGGATGTATGGTTTTGGTTTTGCAGGAATGGTGACAATGGCGCGGTATCGCCCTTGCGGAAGCCTTCCGCCGGTAAGGGTGTTCTGGCCATCCCAGTACTCGCGGTAATCGGCAACCTCTCCAATCTGGAGCGGCTCAACTGCGCCAATCGCCTGCGTGAACATCTTTCCCGCCGACGATGACCAGAATTGCTCGCCAACCTCGTTCTCAATCTCAATCCGGACTTTTTCACCGCTGGGGAGATACTCCCCTTCGGGCGCGTTGCGGTCCGCTCCACCCGCACCAAAAATTCCAGCCCAACCGTGCGGGTGCGCACGTCAAGGGTGATGGCAAGGGGAGAAGATGTGGTGCGGTTGGCTTGCAGCGTGGTGTCGGGCGGAGTTGTGGTTTGCTGCGGCTTGCTGCATCCCGCGCCGCAGATCAGCGCGAGCGCTACTGCCGCAGCGCAGGAAGCTGCCCGATAGATAGTGAGTATGCTGGCTACGGTGTTCATCGCCGGAAAAATACGGTGGAACAAAGGAACGGAGAAAGGGGAGGGATGTAAGGAGAGATATAGGAGGAAGTGGAGTCTATCCCGGGTGTGATAGGGAATCTCCTTGTTAAACCGCCGCAACGGCTTAACTGTTCTGTGGCGTTCCAAACTATTATCTATCACGTACTTATCGCAACCGCGCAACCGCTGCACCCGTTGCTTCTTTGCGGAGAGAGTATCCAACCAGAAAACAGGAGAACAACCATGAGGATTCAAGCATTCCTTGCGCTGTCAATCATTGGTGCGGCGGCCATTGCCGGTTGCGGCCACACCAACAAGCTGACCAAACACAACATCAACGGGAAGACGGCCATCTACCGAACCTACACAACCGCATCGGCCGGAAGTTACGCCTACGTTGAAAGCCCCACCAAAAACAACACCGTGGTAGATATCCTGACCGCCATCGGCTCCGGAATCGCCAGCGACCAGGGGAGGAAGAAGCTGCAAAAAGCGGTGAATGGCGACAGCATCGCCCAGGCCGTTGGGCGCGGTATCAGCGAAGCAACGGTGGATTATTTACGGCTGCAACCGGTTGCCAGCATCGCCGATAATCCAGAGGTGATTGTGGAGACGGAGCTGACCCAGTTCAACATCGTTTCGGGGTCGTACGGCGTGGCGATCTACGTCCGCGGGAAGTCGCGGGTGATTGAGCGGCGAACCGGAATCATCGTTTGGGAGGACTCCGAATCGCACACCATCCCCCTTTCGGAAACTTGGGTTGCAGGGCTTGGTCCGCAGGTCGTCCGCTCCGGAGCCAGCATCTTCAACGCGGTGCAGTTGCTGAGTTTAAGCGAGGAGGAAATCCGCACCGTGGTGAATAGTGGCGCGGTGGTTGCCGGGCGGGAGATTGGCGAGACGCTTCGGGATGACATTTCCGATATGCACGAGGAGTGATCGCCTATCGGCCCCCGCCGGAAGTGAGCAGAAATGAACAATGGCATTGTTGAACACAAGGCTTGCGCAACCGCATTCCATTGTGCCAACGATGCCATTGGCTATTTGTGGGGGATTTGGAAATCAGGTTATCTGGAAATCATCACCGGAACCACGCTCCGCTGCGTTCCCAGCCGAAGCTCAAGGAAGTAGAAACCGGAACCAACGGTGCTGAATGTGAGTGTGGTTTCCATTTCTTCTCCGGTTCCTTCCGGCAGCGGCAAGGTTCCCACCTCGCGCCCGGTGGGGTCAAGGATCACGGCCACGGGCTGGGTTCCTTTCGGCGCGGTAAAACGCAAGGTTGCTTCGCTGGAAAGGGGGGAGGGGAACAATTCTTTGATTGCCGCGGGCCTTCCGAACAGCCCGGCTTGGTCAATCTGGCATCCATCAAGAAAAACTTTCCCGGGCATGGTGGTCAGCGTCGCGCCCGATGCCAGCAGGGTGCATTCTTCAACCGCAATTTCATTCTCCGGTTTCCCTGTCACCAAGCCCTCCATCGTCAGCCGCGCAAGCTCAACATTGGCAAGTGCGGAAGGATCGGTGGAGGTGATTTCCACCACCCCTGCCGAAAGCCGTTTCCATGAAATGCCCCGCCCGGTGACCTCGTGCAGAAGCAATGCCGTGGGATTGAATCGGATGCGCGCAGCGAATCCCCCGGAAGCGGCCGCCGTGCCGGGGAAGGCGGAGGTGTACAGCCGGAGATCGAACCGTTCGTTCACCTTCCGGTACGCGCTGTCCAGATAGATCACGGGGGGCACGCCACCGCTTCCGGTGATCGTCACCGGAATGCTTCCGCCATTCTTCAGCAAGAACAACCCTTCGGCCTGGTAGCCCCGGATTGCTTCCGGGAGGAAGGTGACGGAGTAGAATTCCGTTCCCGACGGTGCGACCGTTGCCGGAAAATTCCCCGCCACTGTGAACGCCGTGCTATCCCCCCCAATCCAACGGAAGCGGAGCACTTCCGTGGCGTTGGTGGTTCGGTTCTTGACCGCCAGCGCGTTGTTGGCCGCCAGCGGTGTCCCTTGCATCACCGTGCCAAGCTCAAGCCGGATGGGGTCCGCACCGATGCCGCTTGTGGTTCCTTCGCCACGCAGCTGGATGCGGGTTGTTCCGGCAACTCCATCCACCAGCAACTCACCCTGATACGCTTGGGCCGCCACGGGGGCGAACGTTGTGGAAATCCAGAGTGTGTCGGCGGCCATTCCGCGCAGTTGCTGGGCTGCCGCCGGAAGCTGGGCCGCAAAAACGTTGTCGGGATTTTGGGCGAACGCAACGGAGTTGATCGTTTCCGTTGCTTCCCCCACGTTCGTGATTCCAATCCGAACCGGCTGGCTGTTGGTGGCAATCTGCACCGCGCCGAACTCCGCCGGGGCGTTAATAAGCTGAAGCTGCGCCGGGCGGGGAACCGAACGCCCGGCAATCGGAATCCGAATCGGATCCCCCTCGGAAAGGGTGATCACAACACCAGCGGAAAAACTCCCAACGCTGTTCGGCGCGAACGTCAGGCTGTAGGTGGTTTGGCTCCCTTGCGTCAGTTTCACATCGGTCGCGCCTTGCAGGGTGAACACGCCGGCAGTGTCCCCTTCAATCGTTGCTTCGGTGACGGCAATCGTCGCGCTTCCGGTGTTGGTCAGGATGATGGTGTTGGCGGCAGTGATGGAGCTTCCGTTGGTGATCTCCCCAAAGTCAATGATGGAGGGGCTGACGGTTAGGTCACGGACCTCACCGGTTCCCTGAATTGGCTGCACAGCCGTTGCCCCCGACTCTGCCGTTGCCCTGATGCTTGCCGTGCGCAATCCCCCAGCCGATGGAGTGAACCGGACATCAGCCCAAAGGGTGTCGGCCACGGGGTGCAACGTTGCTGGAAGGTTCAGCGGAAGGATGGTGAAATCGCTGGGTGCGGCTCCCTCCATTTCCACTGTTGTGATCTTCTCCTGTGTGTTCCCGCGGTTCACCAACCCAACGCGGATTGTCAGCGAGGAATCCACGCGAACGTTGCCGTAATCGGTGGTGGTTGGGACCCAAACAATCGAGTGGTTTGCCGCCGCCCCTTTCCCCCGAAGCTCCACACGGATGCGGTTGTTGTTGGGAAGGAGGAAGTGCGCCCGCGCAAAGCAATCGCCCGGGCGGGTTGGCGCAAATTTCACGCCGAAGCGGTGGGTTGGGTTCAGCAGTGTGAAGTCGGCGGGAAGATTGCCAATCACCGCAAACATTGCCGAATCGGGGCCATCAATCCGGACCCGCACAATGCTTGCCGGCGGTGGTTGCAGCTTGCTGATAAGGATCGTGTCGGCAAGGGTAATCGAGTCGCCAACGGTCACCAATCCGGCATCAACCAGAAGTGGGCGGATCGCAAAACCATCATCCTTGCCATTGGCTTGAAGCGGGATGGTGATCCGGTCGCCATCGGCGGTTGTTAGCCGAAGCAGCGCGTACCGTGCCCCCGTAGCGGTTGGCGCGCACTCCACCCGAATCACGCGGGCTTGGTCCATTCCCCGGTTCAAACGAAAGGGGAGCGGGGGAGCAACGAACCGGAAATCTGCAGCGTTGTTCCCAATCATTTCGATGCTGGTGAAGTCTTTATCGCTGGAACCAAGCACCGCAATGGCAACTTCCTGCTCGGGGCTGATTGCTCCAACCGAAACATCACGGAAGTCAACGGCCTCGGGGCGGATCACGTATTTGGTTCGCACAACCACAACATCAATCAGGACCTCACCCCTTCGCCACTTGTCCCCTTTGTTGAACGTGAGATGGGTCCGAAGAATCCTGCTTGGAGGGTCGCCATTAATACTTTTGGGGACAACGCCAATCAGGATAGTGTCGAAGCCATTGGGGGGAATCGTGCGGGGGATTACGCCGGCGCGGGCAAGGAAAAATTCGCTGGCGTTGTCCCCCTCAATCTCCATTTGGTTGATCGTAAAGGGAAAGCAGTTGGAGGTGTTCCGCAGCACCAGTTGCCGGAAGCTGGTGTCCGCCAGTGCCACCGTATCCAGCGTTGCCCTGGGCGGTCCGGGGCTGCCCTGCACCCTGGGGTACGGCTCCATCCAAGGACCAAATTGCGCTTGGCCCACCAGCTGAACCTCGAACCTCCGTTGCTCCACCCCGCGAACCGACCATTGGATAGTGAGTTTATCAACATACTTCCCGGGGAATCGTGGGGTGAATTTCACCTCAATCTCGGTTGATGTTCCCGGGCCAAAGCTGCGGACGCTTTGGAAGGCGCGGAAGTTCCCTTGCTTCTCGGTGAAGATTCCATCAATGCGGATTGAGTCGGTCAGTGACCGGTTGGAGAGAAGCACGGTTTTGGTGATGGTGTCTTTCCCTGCTTCGATGCAATCGGTGAAGTCCAAGCGTTCGGGGAAGATGGTAAGCTGGGCAACGCCGGTTGCCGGCCCCATCAGGGCCAAAAGGAGAAAGATCGGCAGAGCCATCAAGCTCCGCAGAAGGAAGTTCCGCCCGATGATGTTTGGCATGGTCATGGTTGGCATATGCTGCGTACCGATCACGTTGCAATAGAAGAGCATTCTTCACCACATAAAGTAACGGCAAAAATTGTGTGGCAGAAATTTTTTTACCCGTGTTACCTTTCTTGGAAGCATCGGATCAACCCCAGTGATGACCCGCACAACCGCGATACCAGCCAATGTTTCGGAAAACGAAATCTTCCAGCAGTTCCTGGATGGTGACGACCAAGCGTTCGTCCAACTGTTTGAACGCTATGACCGCCGGCTGCGGCTGTACTGCGTAAAAATCGTGGGGGACCAACAGGTAAGCGAGGATTTAGTTCAGGAGTTGTGGGAGCGGGTGATAAAAATGCGGCGCGAACCGGTCCAGATTAACGAGCCGGGGAAGTATTTCATGACAATGGCCCGCAACCTTTGCCTGAAATATGTGCAACGCACCCGCCGGCACACTTCGCTGGATGACCTTCTGGAATCGGAGCATCCAGCCGCCGAGCATCACGAGCAGTCGCACCTTGAGGAGCTTGTGGCGATGTACGTCCCCAAGCTGCCGATTGACCAACGGGAGGTCCTGGTGCTGCACCATTACATGGGATACCCTTACGAGGAGATTGCCACGATGCGAGGGGAGACGCTTGGTTCGGTGAAAATGCGGGCAATGCGGGCGCGCGTCCGGTTGGGCCGCATGATTTCAGCAATGATTGACATCAGCAAGGAGGAGGAGCGACCCGCCTCTGGCGATATACTTGGAGAGAATGAACGATGACACAGAATGAACGCGAGTTGCTTGTTGAGAAGTATCTATCCGGCGGCATGAATGCTGCCGAGGAGAGCGATTTCTTCATCAACGTGGCACTTGATACCAACTTACGGCAGGACCTTCGGGCGCAGCAGATGCTGCACCGGGCTTTTGCTTCCGATATTCGTGCTGCCGTCCCGCAGCAGGCTTCCTACCGGTCCAACATCATGGCACTGCTTGCCTCCACACAGGTGATTGGCGGGGCAGGGATCGGTGCCGGCGCGGGGGCATCGGGCGCGGCTTCCGGTTCCGGCGCGGCTGGCGCAGGGGCTGCCGCCACGGTTGGCACGGTTGCAACCGGGTCCCTGCTGACAAAAGTGATTCTTGGAACCGCCGTTGGGCTATCCCTTGCCGGTGGAACCCTGTACGTGACCGGGCAGTTCGGCAACAGCAACCAAGCTGAAACCCCGAACGCCGCCCCAGTTCAACATCACCTTGAAACGATTCCGCCGCAGTTGCAGCCGCCAACGTTGCAGCCATCAGCGTTGGAACAGCCAACGCCGCCGGCCCAGCCGCAAGCAGCATCCAAGCCAACAAAGCGGACCGCGCCCCCTGCCAGCCAGGCAAAACAAGCGGGGAATTCTGAAGAAACGGTGAGTGGTGACCAGGTTGTGACGGTCGGACCGGCAACAACCACCAAGCAAGGGAGTGCGACCCTGAATAAATAGCATTGTTCTCCGGTGTATCACCTCAGCGATACATCGTTACGCGCCGAACGGGTTGACGTGTCCCGTTCGGCGCGTTAGTTTGTGGGGACTGTGCTTCGGCAACGTGATTCAGCAACGTGCTTTGGAAGTGGCACAGCAACGGAAAAGAAACAGGGAAGGAAACCATGACCACCGAGCGATTTCTCCAACTTCTGAACGAGCGCGTTCTGCTGTTCGACGGCGCGACCGGAACCTCGCTCCAAACCCAATATCTTACCCCCGAGGACTTCGGCGGGCGGGATCTTGACGGCTGCAACGAGTACCTTTGCATTTCCAACCCCCAAGCCGTTCGCAACGTGCATTATGGCTTTTTGGAGGCCGGTGCCGACATCATCGAAACAAACTCCTTCGGCTCGGCTTCCATTGTGCTTGCCGAGTATGGCATTGCCGAGAAGGCCTACGAACTTAGCCGCCGCTCGGCCGAACTTGCCCGCGCCTGCGCCGACGAATATTCCACCCCCGAACGCCCCCGGCTGGTTGCCGGATCGGTTGGACCCACCACGAAACTCCCGTCGCTTGGCCAGATTGATTTCGACACCATGGCGGCCGCGTTCCAGGAACAAATTGCTGGGCTGATTGATGGCGGCGCGGACCTTCTGTGCATCGAAACCTGCCAGGATCCGCTCCAGACCAAATGCGCTCTGTACGGAGCCATGGCCTACTTCGAACAGGCAGGGCGGACGGTTCCCATCATCGCCTCGGTGACGATTGAATCCACCGGAACGATGCTGATGGGGACCGAGATCGCTGCCGCATTGGCAATCTTGGAACCGTACTCAATCATCACCGTCATCGGGATGAACTGCGCCACCGGCCCGAAGGAAATGGAGGAGAACCTTCGTTACCTGTGCCAAAACTCCCCCAAACCAATTTTTGTGATGCCGAACGCCGGCATCCCCGAAAACATTGGCGGAAAGGCGCACTACCACCTTACGCCCGAGGAGATGACCATGTGGATGAAGAAGTTCGTTGGGGAGTTCGGCGTTGCGGTGATTGGCGGCTGCTGCGGAACAACCCCGGCCCATATCAAGGCCCTGCGCGAACTGATTGACACCGCCCCACGCGCCGAACGGAAGTGGGAATACACCCCCTCAGTGGCCTCGCTCTATTCCGCTGTCCCGATGCGGGTGGATCCCGCGCCGTTGCTGATTGGCGAGCGTTGCAACGCCAACGGCTCCAAAAAATTCCGTGAACTGCTTGCCCGCGAAGACTACGACGCGATGGTGGCAATGGCAAAAGAACAAGTCCGCGAAGGGGCGCACGTTCTGGACCTTTGCGTGGCCTACGTTGGCCGCGACGAACGCCGCGACATGGTGGAAGCCGTCAAGCGAATGGCCACCCAAGTCTCGCTCCCGCTTTGCATTGACAGCACCGAAGTTCCCGTGATCGAGGCAGCGTTGAAGCTGTATGGGGGGCGCGCCATTATCAACTCCATCAACTTCGAGGACGGAACCGCAAGAGCCGATGTGGTGCTGGAGCTTGCCCGGAAATTCGGCGCGGCGGTGATTGCCCTTGTGATTGATGAAGAAGGCCAAGCCGTTGATTTCGACCGCAAAATTGCCATTGCCCAGCGCATCCGCGATTACGCCGTCCAGCAGCACGGCCTGCGCGAGGAGGACCTGATTTTCGACGCACTCACCTTCACGCTGGGAACCGGGCAGGAGGAGCTTCGGCGCAGCGGGGTGGACACCATCAACGCCATCCGCGAGATAAAGCGGAGAATGCCGGGAGCCAAAACCGTGCTTGGCCTTAGCAACTGCTCCTTTGGATTGTCGCCCCTCACTCGGCAAGTTCTGAACTCCGTGTTCTTGCATCACGCCGTGGAGGCTGGGCTGGACATGGCGATTGTCCACGCCAGCAAGATCATGCCGCTGTATCGCTTGGACCAGCGGGGCGTTGAGCTTGCCACGGACCTCACGTTCGACAATCGGAAGTATGAGGAAATCGCTGCCGAGCTTGAGTGATCCTTCCTGTGGCCGCGTGGCGCACGACGCCCGCATACGCCATTGCCCGAAATCAACATTCACCCAAACCTGATTCGTAGTTTCTGTTCCGCTGCGCCGGGCCTTTGCCTGGCGCGGCGGTAGCTTGTTCCAACCGCGCCGCGCACCGTGCTTTTGTTCTACCGCTATCTTGTCCGCCCATTGCTTGACTTTTTGCTGCGAGCAATGGCCGTGCGTTCCCGCAAAGCGCGGCTGACGTGGCGGGGGAGGAAGGAGTGGAGAACGCAGCTGCGCCACGTTCCCCAAACGGCCAGCCATCGGGTTCATTTCCACGCGGCTTCGGTGGGGGAGTTCGAGCAGGCGAAGCCGATTATTGAGGCGATTCGGGCCACGTTCCCGGGCAGCGTTATCACCGCCAGCTTCTTCTCCTCAAGCGGAATGTGGCAGCAGGGGAACTACGATGGGGTTGATGCCGCCTGCCACCTTCCCCCCGACCGCCCCAAAGAAATCAACGAGTTTCTGGACCACCTTCGCCCCCAGCTTATCATCATCATCCGGTATGACCTTTGGCCCCAGCTGCTGGCCCAGGCCAATCGCCGGAAGATTCCGGTGGTGCTTGCGTGCGGCGTGCTGCATGGCGGTTCGGCGCGGTTGTTTCCGGTGGTTCGGCGCTTTTTCCGTTGGCTGTATGGCCAGCTAACCCTTGCCTGCGTGGTGGGGCCGGAGGATGAACGGGCATTCCGGCAGCTTGCCCCAACCCTTGCGGTTCGCGTTGCTGGCGACACCCGCTACGACCGCGTTGTTGCCCGCACCCAGCAGCCATCGGCGACCCCGGTGCTGGCCGCGCATCTGCCGGGGAGCGTTACCCTGATTGCCGGAAGCACCTGGCCCGATGACGAACGCCTTCTTGCCGAAGCCACCGCCGCCGAAGCCAGCCGCCTTCAACCAATCCTTGTTCCGCACGAGCCGACCCCCCAGCATCTGGACCCGCTCCGCAAGCAATTCCCGAACGCCGTTCTCCTTTCCGAGCTTGAAAAAATTGAGATTGGAGGGAGTGAGTTTGAGGAGAGTGAGTCTGGAAAGAGTGAGCCTGAAGGGGCGGCAACCGGGAAGGAGCGGGGGGTGATTGTGGACCGCACCGGAATGTTATCGGGGTTGTATCGCCAGGGGGAGATCGCCTATGTTGGCGGCGGGTTTGGGGCGGGGGTTCACAGTGTGTTGGAGCCGGCGGCCTACGGAATTCCGGTTATTTGCGGCCCCGGAATCCACCGCTCGCGCGATGCCGTGGCGATGGAGAAAGCCGGGGCACTGATAGTGGTTGCCGATGCCGCATCGCTGCGCCAAACGTTGCTGCGGCTGCTGGATAACCCCGAAGAGCGGAATCGGCTGGGGACCGCTGCGCGCCAGTTTGTGGAGGAACGGGCCAACGCCACCGAACGAATCATTTCCACACTTTTGGAGAAGGGTTTGCTGGCGTAAACCTTCCACGAAATCTCTATCTTTGCCCCCCAATTTCGGAGTTCACGGATGAAGATTGCTTATTTCGATTGTTTCTCAGGAATCAGCGGCGATATGGCCGTTGGGGCATTGCTTGATGCTGGGGTGCCGCTTGGCGTGGTCCAGGAGGGGCTTGCGCGGATTGGGCTTTCCCCAAGCCAGCTGACGGTGCGCACCCGCTCAATCAGCCGCAGCCAAATCCACGCCACAAAGTTCGATGTCCTTCGGCCCGATGGTGCCATCTTCGACGCGGAACCGGCGGAGCATCACCACCATCATCATGGCGACCACGATCACTCACACGACCACGGCCATTCGCACGGTCACGGTCACTCGCACAGCCACGGTCACTCGCACGATCACGACCACTCGCACGGCCATTCACACGATCACAGCCACTCGCACAGCCACGATCACTCACACGGCCATTCCCACGATCACGGCCACTCGCACAGCCATGCCGTAGCTGAAGTGATGGATGGCGAGAAGGCCCAGGGGGATGCTCATCACCACCATCACCACCACCATCACCATCATCACGGCAGTTATGCCGAGATCATTGCGTTGATTGATGGGAGCAGTTTGGAGGAGGGGGTGAAGGAGCGCGTCCGCAAAATTTTCCGGACGATTGCCATTGCCGAAGGGCGCATCCACAACATGGACCTGAGCGAGGTCCATTTCCACGAAGTCGGCGCGTTAGACTCCATTGCCGACATCGTTGCGGTGGCGCTCTGTTTGGAGCATTTGCGGGTGGAGCAGGTCTATTCCTCGGTGGTTCCGTTGGGTTCGGGGGGGATGATCCGGACGCAGCATGGGGTGATGCCGCTTCCCGCCCCGGCCACGCTGGAAATCTTGAAAGGCTACCCCGTCACCCTGACGAACATCCCGATGGAGCTAACCACCCCAACCGGCGCGGGAATCTTGAAAGCCCTTTCGCGCGGGACGATTGAGCTTGAGCGTTTGCAGGTGGAGCGCGTGGGGTTCGGGGCCGGCACTCGCGAGCTTCCGGATCGCCCAAACCTGCTGCGGGTGGTGATTGGCGAGATAATCGGCGAGGAAGAGTTCGACACCGTCACGCTGATTGAAACGAACATTGATGACATGAACCCCCAAGTCTATCCCTTCTTGCTGGAGCGGTTGCTGGAGTCGGGGGCAATGGAGGCGTACCTGACCCCGGTCATCATGAAAAAAGGGCGGCCCGGGATGGTGCTGTCGGTGCTGGCTCCGCACGGTGCGGTGGATGAGCTTACCAAAGTGATCTACCGCGAGACCACCACCATCGGGGTCCGTTACCAAACCCTTACCCGGCGCAAACTGATCCGCGAGGAGATTCTAACCCCGTCGGAATTTGGCGTGGTTCGGATGAAGAAAATCAACAGCGCGGGGGAGCTTCGGGTGATACCGGAGTACGACGAAGCAAAGCGAATCGCCCGCGAGCGTGGGTTGCCGCTGCAGACCGTGCTTCGCAAACTTGGCGACGTTGCGCGCCAGGCCGCCAGCAAGCTGGCGGAAACCTCACCCGAGCTGTAGCCGCCAACAATTCCAATGAACGGAGAGAAACGGGGCGGCGGCTTCGGCAACGGTGGGGGGCTTCTTCCGGCCCGTCGTGGCCTGCGTTGGTTGGCGGTGGCTTCGGTTGCAAGCGTCTGCGGCGTGGTGGTTCGTTCGGTGTATGTTGGGCATCCCTCGTTCCTGTTCCTTTTGTGGAATCTGTTGTTGGCGGCGTTTCCGTTGCTGTTCGCTTTTCTTGCTGCGCGCAATGCGGGAAAAGGAAACCGGCGGGGAAGGGTGATTGCGTGGGGGGCATTGTGGCTTCTGTTCTTCCCCAACGCGCCGTACATCATCACCGACTTCGTCCATCTTGGCTCGTGGGGCGAATCCCCCCTCTGGCTTGATGCCGTGGTGATTGGCAGCTTCGCCTGGACCGGGATGATGCTGGGCTTTGAATCGCTTGCGCTGCTGCAGGGGATCGTCGGGAAAAAATATGGCCACGGGATTGGATGGGGCTTTGCGGCTGCGGTGCTGGTGGTCTCCAGCTACGGGATCTATCTGGGGCGTTTTCAGCGGTGGAACAGTTGGGACCTTTTCACCCAACCCGCAGCCCTGTTTGCCGACATCTTTTCCAGCATCGCCCACCCATCCACCACGGTCCAAGGGCTTGCGCTGACGGTTGGAATGGGTGTATTCTTGCTGCTGTCCTATTTCTCTGTCATCACGCTGCGTGAGAAAAAATTTGGGGGGGAAGCTGGCATTGCCAACCCGGGGAAGGGCTGAATCCAGAATACTTCAACGAACACTGAACACGAAACGCCATGCCATATACCATTGCTGTTGTTGGGACCGGATACGTGGGGCTTGTCTCCGGAACCTGTTTTGCTGAATCGGGGAACCAGGTCCTTTGTGTGGACATTGACCCAAAGAAAGTGGAGATGCTGGAAGCCGGCGGAATTCCGATCTACGAGCCAGGGCTGGACCTTCTGCTGGAGCGGAACATCCGCGAACGCCGCATCCGTTTCACCCTGGACCTGGAGGCCTCCGTTCTGAAATCCGAAATCATCTTCCTCTGCCTTCCAACTCCGCCCGACGAGGATGGCTCGGCGGACCTGAAATATGTGCTGCAGGTGGCGCACGACATCGGCCAGATACTTCACCGCAACCCTGAAGTCGGCTACAAGGTGATTGTTGACAAAAGCACGGTCCCGGCGGGGACCGCCGATATTGTTCGCGACACCATCCGCCAGCAGGCTCCGAATGCCGATTTCGACGTTGCCAGCAATCCCGAATTCCTGCGCGAAGGGCACGCCGTGGAGGATTGCATGAGGCCCGAGCGCGTGGTGGTGGGGACCAACAGCCCACGCGCACGCACGATGATGATGGAACTGTACGAGCCGTTCGTCCGCAGCGGCAACCCGGTGTACATGGTCTCCGAACGGAGTGCCGAGGTTGCGAAGTACGCCGCCAACTCCTTCATCGCCATGCGGATCAGTTTTATGAACGAGATGGCCAATTTCTGCGAGCAGGTCGGGGCCGACATTGACGAGGTTCGTGTGGTGATTGGCGCAGACTCGCGGATTGGCAAGAAATATCTGTTCCCGGGGATTGGCTACGGCGGCAGTTGCTTCCCGAAAGATGTCCGCGCAATCCTGAAAACCGCTGCCGATCATGGTGCCCAGCTGGAGTTGATCAACGCAGTGGAGCGGGTGAACCAGAAGCAAGGGCGCATCTTTTTCGAGAAGATCGTTGGCCATTTCGATGGGGATCTGAAAGGGGTTCGCATGGCCGCTTGGGGGCTTGCCTTCAAGGCCAACACCGACGACGTGCGCGAGTCGCCCGCGTTCCGCGTGATTGATCTGCTGATTGATGCCGGGGCCGAAGTCACGGCCTACGATCCCGAAGGGATGGAGGGGGCGCGCCAACGCTACGGCGACCGAATCCGCTACGGAGCCGGGATGTACGAGGCGGTTCGCGATGCCGACGCGCTGGTGGTCCTGACCGAATGGAACGAGTTCCGCAACCCGGACTTCCAGCGGCTGAGCGATGGAATGCGTGGCAAGGTGATCTTTGATGGCCGCAACCTGTTCTCCGGCGAGGATGTTGTCAAGCGTGGCTTCCGCTACTACTCCGTGGGCCGGCCATTGCAGGCGGGGGTGGAGAAGGAATAGAAGGGAGTTTCCCGTGGCCGCCCGGGCGTTTGTAAGGCGGCCACGTTGTAACGAACATTTGTCTGGCGAAAAATCCTTTTGCGCAGTGGGGGGCGTGGGCGCATATTTGCCGCGCTTCCTTAGCTCAGTTGGTAGAGCAACTGACTCTTAATCAGTGGGTCGCCGGTTCGAGTCCGGCAGGGAGCACCAAGAATAAAAAAGCGACGTGTCCATTGCCCGTCGCTTTTTTTGTTTGATGAAATTCCCTTCCCCGTTTGTACGGCGTGGGGAAAGGGTACTATCTTCGGCCTGTTCGCTTCCGGCCAAGCATGACCGTTGCTGTCGGTTTGGCAATGCTGGTGCGTTGTTTGTTTCACTAACAGGGGGAGGTTTCCCTATCCTTCATGGATGATCCGTTTATAGGACTACTCATTACGTTGCTGTTGGTTCTTGCCAACGCATTCTTTGTGGCTGCCGAGTTCGCTATCGTGAAAGTGCGGGCTTCGCAGATAGAGTTGAAAGTGCAGTCCGGCAGCAAAGTTGCCAAAATGGCGCAACGCCTGCTGGCGCATCTGGACGAATACCTTTCGGCCACCCAGCTTGGAATCACCCTTACCTCGCTTGGGCTTGGTTGGGTTGGCGAACCCGTTGTCAGCAAGCTGATTATTGGTTTCTCGGCACTTGTTGGTTTCGAGCCAAACCCAGAGCTTGCTCATAAAATCGCCCTTCCGGTTGCGTTCCTTGCCATCACGTTCCTCCATATTGTCTTTGGCGAGCTTGCGCCAAAATCGCTGGCGATCCAACGCCCAGAGCAGACCACGCTGGCCATTGCCTACCCACTCCGCGTCTTCTACATCCTTCTGAAGCCGGCCATCAAAGCCTTGAACGGAACGGCCAACTTGCTCCTTCGGCTGATCGGTATCCAACCCGCGAACGAGTCGGGCCATTACCACAGTGGCGAGGAGCTTCGGCTGCTGCTGGAGCAAGGGAAGGAAGGGGGAGCATTGGAGGAAAGCGAGCACGAGCTGATTGAAAACGTCTTTGAATTCCGCGAGAAAATCATCCGCGAGGTGATGGTCCCCCGCGTGAACATCGCCGCCATTAACATCGAGGCTCCGCAGGATGAGATCATCAAGTTTGTGCTGGAGGAAGGCTACACCCGAATGCCGGTCTATGAAGGCTCCATTGATAACATCATCGGCATCATCTACTCCAAGGACCTGATTACCCTGATGGAGCACAGCAACTTGATTATCCTGCAAGACTTGCTCCGCCCCCCATACTTCGTTCCCGACACCAAGCCGATTTACGAACTGCTGCGCGAGTTCCAGCGGAAAAAAATCCAGCTTGCAGTGGTGATGGATGAGTTTGCCGGAACCGCGGGGCTGGTGACGATGGAGGATATTTTGGAGGAGCTTGTTGGCGAAATCCAAGATGAGTATGATGAAGAAGCCACCGGCGTGGAACCGATTGGCGACGGCGAGTATATGGTGATGGCCGGCATGACCATCAGCGATGTGAACGAACACATTGACGGATTTTTGCTGCCGGAAGGGGAGGACTACACCACCATTGGCGGGTTGGTGAACAAGTGGTTCGGCCATATCCCGCAGGAGAACGAATCGTTCGAGCGGGACGCGGTTCGGATGACGATCGTGAAAACCCACAACCGCCGCGTGGTCCAAGTGAAAATCCAGGACCTTAACCGCGACAGCCGCGTCAACGGCCTTAACGCATTCCCGCTACCAACACCGGAAGAAGAATAGAGCATCCGCGTGCGCCCGCTTGGTATCAGCTTTCAATAAATCCCATGTCCTTATTCCAACGAACCCTTGTCACCAGCGCGCTTCCGTATGCCAATGGGTATATCCATCTTGGCCACGTTGCCGGCGCGTATCTCCCTGCCGACATCTACACCCGATTCCTTCGCGCAACGGGCCAGGAAGTGATCCATATTTCAGGATCGGATGAGCACGGCGTGGCCATTATGATCTCCGCCGAGGAAGAGAAATCCACCCCGCAGGCGATTGTTGATAAATACCACACCGCCAACGCCGCTGCGTTTGCCGGGCTTGGAATTGCCTTCGATATGTACGGGCGCACAACATGGCCCGAACACCACCAATCCGCCCAGGAATTCTTCCTTGCCTTGCACCAGCAAGGCTACCTTGTTGAGAAGGAGGAGGAGCAGTTCTATGACCCCGAAGCCGCCATGTTCCTTCCGGACCGCTATGTGGAGGGGACCTGCCCGGTGTGTGGCGCGTTGGGCGCACGTGGCGACCAGTGCGACAACTGCTCCAGCACCTACAACCAAACCGAACTGAAGAACCCCATCAGCAAGCTCACCGGAAAAACGCCGGAGCTGCGGACCACCCGCCATTTCTACTTTTCGCTTGGCAAGTTCCAGCAGCGGCTTGAGGAATACGTGGAGGGCCACAGCCACGACTGGCGGGATCACGTCCTGCAGCAGTCGCGAAGCTGGCTGAAGCAGGGGCTGGGGGACCGCGCCATTACCCGCGACCTCTCCTGGGGCATTGACGTCCCGCTGGCGGGCTACGACGGCAAGAAACTCTACGTCTGGTTCGATGCCCCGTTCGGCTATATCACCAACACCAAAGTGCTGATGGAATCGCGTGGCGATGCCAATGGATGGCGGCGGTGGTGGCAATCCCCCGACACCCGCTACGTTGCCTTCATCGGCAAGGACAACATCTGGTTCCACACCCTGATGTTCCCGGCAATGCTGATGGGCTGGAACGACCAACAACGGGAGCAGTATATCCTGCCGAACAACGTCCCGGCCTGCAATTTCCTGAACCTTGAGGGGAACAAGTTCAGCAAGTCGCGGAAATGGGGGATTGACTTGCAAGATTATCTGGCCCAATTCCCCGCCGATCCGCTTCGGTACACACTGGCGGCCAACCTGCCGGAAAACAAGGATGCTGACTTCACGTGGCGCGAGTACCAAGCCCGCACCAACAACGAGCTTGCCGACATCCTTGGCAACTTCGTCAACCGGACGTTGCAGTTTTCGGCGCGCTATTTCGACGGCGCGGTCCCGCCACTTTCGCCCGACTCGGCAAAAGAGGAAAGCCTTCTATCGCTTCTGAACGAGGACCTTCGCCGGATTGCTGCCGATGGCCGCACCGATGAGGAAGCAATCGAAGAGCTTTCCACGAAATATCTGAACTACCTTACCCGCAACGATGCCGTGATGCTGGTGGCGCTGGCCCGTGCACCGCACCGAATTGCCGATCTCTATTCCGCATTCCGTTTCCGCGATGCGGCCCTGGAGACGATGAACGTTGCCCGCGCCGCCAACAAATATTTCAACGACTCGGAGCCGTGGAAAACCCGCAAGGATAACCCCGAACGCTGCGCAACCTCGCTGAATATCTGCTTGCAAGTGGTGCGCTCGCTGGCGGTGTTGTTCCGGCCAATCATCCCGTTTACTTCCGACCAAATTTTTGGGCTGCTGAATGTGCCGCCAACCGAAAACGACTGGTATTCGGCGGGGACGCTGGCAATCCCCACCACTGCCCCCCTTGCCGAGCCGGTGATCCTGTTCAGCAAAGTGGAGGATGCGGTGGTGGAAGCGCAAGTGGCCAAGCTGGGCGCCGCCGCCGAGTCATCGGGGGAGAAGCAGCCGATCCATGTTGAGCTGAAGCCAGAGGTCACGATTGAGGATGTGATGAAGCTGGACCTTCGGGTGGCAACGGTGCTGGCGGCCGAGCGGGTGAAGAAATCGGAGAAGCTGCTGAAGTTGCAGATCAGGATTGGCGACCTTCAGCGGCAAATTTTGGCGGGGATTGGGAAGGTCTATCAGCCGGAGGAATTGGTGGGGAAGAAGATTGTGGTGGTGGCAAACCTGAAGCCGGCCAAGCTGATGGGCCAGGAGTCGCAAGGGATGCTGTTCGCGGCAAACTCCCCCGACGACGTTCCCACCATCGTCACGGTGCTAAATCCCGATGACGTAGATGATGGGTTCATCGTCCGGTAAGTTGCGGGTGGTGGAATCCATCGGTTTGTTGCGTAGATTCGGCCGCTGAAAATCTTGGAAAGAAGCAGTTGAACACAGCACGGAACCCACGCATGGCACAGCAACAACGCCGCATCGCAAGCCTTACGCTCCGCTCGCTCCTGACGGAAAACGCCCCGTTACGCGGGCTTTCGGCCAGGGTGATTGGGCAACTTGTTCGGTACTACGGTAACTGGCGGCACTCCCGCGACTTAATCAGCAACCTTGATGAGTTCGGCAGCGCAGTGCCGCCGGCTTCCCGGAAAAACGGCGGCGGTGGTGCCTCGCCGTACTTCCCCACGCTCCGTTCCTTCCATGCTCGCTGACCGAAATCTCCATCATCCATCCATGCCATCCTGCGTGCCATGATCGTCGCAAAATTTGGCGGGGCGGTGCTTGACGGCGCGCCCGGCGTGCTGCGGGCGTGCTCCACTATCTGCTCCCTTCCTTCGCCGCAACTGGTGGTGGTTAGTGCGTTTGCCAAGGTCACCAACTGGCTGGAGCAGATTGCCCACCGCGCCACCGAGGACTCCGCCGAAGCCTTCCGGCTGCTGCAATCGCTGCTGAAGCATTACGAAGGAATCGCCGCCCAGCTTCTTCCCGAGCCTGCCTACTCCGCTTGGCTGAATCACGTTATCCCGTGGGCTTCCCGTTTGGATGAAATCATCCAGGGGCTTTCCATTGTTCGCGAGCTTTCCCCGCGCACGTTGGACATGGTGGTCCATTATGGCGAACGCTATTCTTCCTCCATCGTGGCCGCCGCGTTGCAGCTGCAGGCGGACGTTCCGGTGATCCCGATTTCCGCGCTGGAGCTTATCATCACCGATGAGGCCCACCGCTACGCCCGCCCCCACATTGACCTGACGCGGGAACGGGTGGAGGCCCTGCTGAAGGAGTACCGGGGGAAGCAGGTGATACTGCTGACCGAAGGCTATATCGCCCGCGCCACCAGCGGACAGGTGACGACCATGGGGCGCGAAAGCTCCTCCTACACCGCCACGCTTCTGGGGGAATTGCTTGGGGCCGATGAGGTCCGAATCTACACCGACGTTCCTGGCGTGATGACTGCCGACCCGGCAATCGTTCCCGGCGCGATGACCATCCCCAGCATGAGTTACGAAATGGCCAACACCCTTGCCGAGCTTGGGGCGAAGGTTCTTCACCCACGCACGGTTGCGCCGGTTGAGCGCGCAAGAATTCCGCTGGTGATTACCAGCTTCCAGCAAGGGGAAACCGTGATCGCTTCCCAACAGCAGAACCCGACCACGGCGGGAACTCATCCGGTAGAAACTCAATCAGCAGAAACCTACTCGGTGGCATTGCTCCCCGAAGCCACAGTAATCACCATCGAGACCGAGCTTGCCAACGCCCAGCTTGACCCTTTCTGCCACGCGCTTTCTGCGGAGGTTCCGTTGCTGTGGCGGCATCACTTCCGCCGGAAGCATACGCTGGTGACGGCCCGGCCAATCGAACCAACCATGCGGTTGCCGTTGGAGTTGCTTCCGGAATCTACCCGTGTGGAAGTCCAGGAAGCGGCCGTTGTTTCGCTGGTTGGCCAGCATTCCATTGCTCCATCCCAGATGGAGTCGTTGTTCGGCATCATGGCGGCCCTGCCGGTGTTGGCGTTGCAAGGTGGGGTGGATTCCCGGGCGTTCAGCGTGGCGATTCCGCGCGAACGGGCATCGGCGATTGTGGGGCGGCTTCACGCGCTGATTACGGGAATTCCGCAGCAACCGCTGCACCATGAAGTTTTTGTTCGGTGATGCTTCCATGCGCCTTGCTCCATCCATCTTCCTTGCCTTCGCGGCGTTGTTGGGATGCAGCGGGGCGGCCATTGGGCAGATTCCGATGCTTGCCGACACGCTGTTGCGCCCGCAATGGCTGATTGCCCGAACCGAACGCTACGTTGCAACCCATGCCACGTCGCTCTCCCTTGATTATGCCATTCGTGACCCGTCCCTTTTGGGCCACTTGCAGGGGCTGTTTGGTTCAACAACCACGCTAACGGCCAGCCGCCCCACCCGCGACCGTCTGGACGCACAGCTTCAGCTTTCCCTTCCGTTGGGTTCCGCGTTCAGGCCGTACGTTCTTGCCGATGGAGTGATGCTGAACGATGCCGGCAGCACAACAAGCCATATCCCGGGATTGAACAACACCAGTGCCGGGTTCCTTGGGGCCGGGTTTCAGCTTAGCGATAGTGCCGCGCTGAACCATCTTGGGGTTGCCGTTGGTGGCGGCTACAACCGCCAGCTGAACGTCCACCACAACGGGCTTGCTGCGGTGGCCAACGCGGCGGCGGCAATGGACCTTGCCGGATACGCCATCACCCTTACCGGCGATGGACGCTGGTACAACCTTCAACCCCTGGAAAACCTGAACGCCGCGCTCCTGTTCCGCGCCGCACGCCAGTTCGAGGAACGGGCCGTTGGGGAGCTTGAGCTTCAGTACGACCTTGCCCGCTCGGACCTCTATCTTCCCCGCGCCGAGGAGGATATTCTGGCCAATGGCGGAGCCAATTATCTGGGATTGGAGCGGCGGCAGGATCACCGGCTGGGGGTGGTTGCCCACGTGGAGCTTCCGGTGGTGGACCAGGTTGATCTGGCCATCAGCGGAACCATTGCCCGCCAGGGTTACGGGGTGTTCGAGCGGGGCAATCTTCCGCTTCCAATCCAGCGCGAGCGGAACCCTTTTTTGGTGGATCGCCGCGATTTCTTGATCGGCATCTCGTCGCGGCTGATCTGGCTGCCGGAAAACGGAAGGGTGGAGTTGAAGCTGGACTACAACACCGCCGAGCAGGATAACATCGTGGAGGCGGTCGCGCCGGTCAGCGATGTGCTGCTGAAGGAGAAGCGGGAGACCAACGCGCTGAACGATTTTGTTTCCGAGCAGATATTGGCTTCGGCAATTGCCGAGCATCAGTTTGGCGGCGGGGACACGGTGGGGGTGGTGGGGTCGGTTGGCATTTATCGCTACAACACCCCGCTGGGAAACCTGCTGGATTACGACGAGCAATCGCTTCATGCCGAGGCGTACTACCGGCATACTTTCAGCCCATTTCTTCAAGGAGGGGTAACGGTTCAGGCGTTTCTGACCCATCTGGTCTATCTTTCGGGGCGGTTCAGCAGCGATAATTCTTGGAATCGAATCTTCCGGTTTGCCCCCTCCGTCCGTTTCCGGCCCAGCAAGGGGGTGCGGAACGATGTGGTGGCCGAGGTCAGCGCAAACTACACCGAGTATGATTTCGAGGAGCTGTTCCAGGCCGTACGCGGGCGTTCCTTCCGCGAGCTTCGGCTGCGCGACTCCTTAACCGCGCAGATCACCAGCACCTTGTCGCTGTGGGTTTCGGGGGAGCTTCGGATCTCCGAACGGAGCAGTTTCAGTTGGGCGCAGTTTGCCGAAAGCCCGCTGGAGCGGACGCGGATTGAGGGGGGGGAAGCGGGCCTTGCAACCGAGCGTTTTTCCGGACTCCAGATTGGAATTGGGGGGAAGTTCTTCCGGGTGAAATCATTCCGAAGCAATCCGCAAAACGTGCTGGAACCGTACTCCGATCGGGTCTCCTTGGGGCCAACGGTGCGTGTGGTGGCTGGGCTTCCCGCCGGAAGCCGAATCGAGCTTCAGGGGTGGTGGGAACATCAATTCAGCGACAGCAAACTAACCGGACGCACGCCTTCGTTGTTTCTGGTTGCCGGACTTCAACTTTAGCAGGGGAATCACACAGGTGAACAACAGCGGAACCATCCTTCTTCAAAAGCGATTTTTCACCGACAAGGGGGAACTATCGTTGCTTCTGCGCGAGCTTGAGCGGCTGCGCCCGCAGATGCCGCTTAGCAACGACCAGTTCCACAACTTGGTGATTGCCATGACCGAAGCGGTCAACAACGCGATTGTTCACGGCAACCAGTTGGACCCCTCCAAATCGGTCTTCTACCAAATCTCCGCAACCGAGGATGGAGTTTTTTGCACGATTGAAGATGAGGGGGAAGGCTTCACGCTGGAAGACCTTGCCAACCCCATCAGCCCCGAAAATCTGTTGATGGAAAGCGGGCGCGGGATGTTCATTATCGGCGCGCTGATGCGGGACCTGAAGGCGGTGAAAACCGAGCGCGGGATGCGGGTGGAGTTCCTGTGTGCCGCAGGGTGAGCTTCCATATCCCACCGCTCCCCGTGGCGCATCAACGATGATGAACTCACCCTCTTCACCTCCTTTTTTGTGGGTTGGCGGCGCGGTCTTGCTTGCACTTGCGCCGCTTCCATGGTTGGGGGATTTGCGCGCAGAGTTCTGGAGCTATCTGGCCTTGATGCTTCTATCAACGGTGCTGCTTGGGGTTGGCTGCTGGCTGGGCTTCAGGGGAAGGGGCGGGGACCTTCCGATTCGCCACATTCTGCTGGTTGCCGGGCTGCTTCGCCTGGCCATGCTTCCCATGATGCCTTCCCTTTCCGACGATGCCTACCGCTACGTGTGGGATGGGCGGCTGCTTCTTCACGGAGAAAACCCGTACCACGTCACCCCCACGGAAACAGCCTGGAGGGATGAGCTGTTCCAGCTTCAAGGCTACCCCACCACTCACACGATTTATCCCCCCGCCGCACAGCTTCTGTTTGCCGCCGCCGCTGCCGTTGGTGAATTTTTTGGAGGGGCTTGGCAATGGAGTTTCCTTGCTTGGAAGTTGATGGTGATCGCTGCCGATCTGTTGGCGGTGTACTTGCTGCTGCGGCTGCTTCGCGCGCAAGGGGTTCCGCTGGTGCGGGGGGTGATGTATGCTTGGCATCCGTTGGTGGTGGTGGAGCTTGCGGGCCAGGGCCATACCGACGCGTTGTGGGTGTTGGCAATCGCGCTTGGGCTGTGGGGGTTCGCTTCCGGGGGGGCGGGGAAGGGGTTGCCGGCGGTGGTGGTTGGGGGCGCGGCGCGGGTGTTTCCGCTTGTTGTTGCTCCGCTTTGGTTCCGTTTTTTGCCGCGCCGTCAGCTTCTTGTTGCGGTTGCTTGCGCGGCGTGCGGCGCGCTTCTGTTTGCGCCGTTTCTGACCCCGTGTCGGTGGAGAATTATGTTCGGGTGATGCTCCGGTTCACCAATTACTACGAGTTCAACGGGGGGGCATATCAAGCGGTGAAATGGGTGTTCGATGAACTCCATCTTCAGCCATCGAACAGGATAGCGGGGGGGATATTGTTAGGGGTGCAGCTTGCTGCGTTTGGCCTTCTTTGGTTGCTTCCGGTTGCCGAGCGGTCGGTGCGTTCGCTTGCGTGGCGGATGTTGCTGCTGCTCAGTTTCCAGATCGTGCTTCCGGCAAAGGTCCATGTGTGGTATTTCGTTGCCCCGCTGTTCCTGCTCCCGATAACGTGGGGGCGCGGGCTGCGTTGGGGGTGGTGGTGGCTTTGCGCCGTTGCCCCGCTGACCTACTTCGCCTACTCTGGCTTGGCGGTTCGCGAGCCAACGTGGCTGCTGGCCGTTGAGTGGGGCGGCTTCGCGCTGCTGGTGCTGGCCGAACAAATGCGCCGAAGCGCCGGTAGCCGTCCCGACCTGCGTCGGGATTGATAAAAGGTCTTTAGCCTTCGGTGTGTCGTCACTGGGCCCCGATAAAGATCGAGGCCGCTACCCCGACAGAGTCAGGGCTGCTAGCGCAGTGGTAGCCGTCCCGACCTGCGTCGGGATTGATAAAAGGTCTTTAGCCTTCGGTGTGTCGTCACAGGGCAGGCTAAAGACCTGCCGCTACCCCGACAGAGTCGGGGCTGGCGGTGGAACAGGTAGCCGTCCCGACATACGTCGGGATTGATAAAAGGTCTTTAGCCTTCGGCGTGTCGTCACAGGGCAGGCTAAAGACCTGCCGCTACCCCGACAGAGTCGGGGCTGGCGGTGGAACAGGTAGCCGTCCCGACATACGTCGGGATTGATAAAAGGTCTTTAGCCTTCGGCGACTCACTCTTGAGAAAGACAGGGCAGGCTAAAGACCTGCCGCTACCCCGACAGAGTCGGGCTGGTGGTGAGACAGGTAGCCGTCCCGACCTGCGTCGGGATTGATGTCAGGCTGGCGATGGAACAGGTAGCCGAAGGTCTTTAGCCTTCGGCGTGTCGTCACAGGGCAGGCTAAAGACCTGCCGCTACCCCGACAGAGTTGGGCTGGCGATGGAACAGGTAACCGTCCCGACATACGTCGGGATTGATAAAAGGTCTTTAGCCTTCGGCGTGTCGTCACTGGGCAGGCTAAAGACCTGTCGCTACCCCGATAGAGTTGGGCTGGCGGTGGAACAGGTAGCCGTCCCGACATACGTCGGGATTGATAAAAGGTCTTTAGCCTTCGGCGTCATCCTCGCAAGAAAGACAGGGCAGGCTAAAGACCTGTCGCTACCCCGACTGGGTTAGAGTAGATCGGCGCACCTGCAAACAACAAGGCCCAGCCAATAATGGCCGGGCCTTTGTTCTAAAAAAAACTTTGCGATGCTGTTGGCTGCGCAATTACGGGTTGCGGCGGACGCTTGATTCCTGCGAGCTGCTGTTGCTGCTGCTTGGCGTGCGGCGGACGCTTGATTCTTGCGAGCTGTTGGTGCTTCCACCGCGGCGAACTTCCGATTCTTTTGCGGTGTTCTGCCCCGGGCGGCGTGTTTCCGATTCGGCTGGCTTATTCTCCGAAGGCTTCGCGGTGGATTTTGCTGCCGCGCCCTTGTCTTTGTCGCCGTGATCGTGGCCATCGTGGTCATCATGCTTCATCGCTGCCGAGTCAGGCTTCATTGCGGAGTCGGCCTTCGCGGTGTCCATCGGGGTTGGCGTTGGCATTGGTGCGGGGGCTGGCATGGTCATCGTGTCTTTCTTTGTGGTGTCGGTTGCCGGTGGCTCTTCCGACTTTTTGCCGCAGGCCACAAACGTCAGTGTGGTAAGGGCCAGGGTTAGGATAATCGAGCGTGTTTTCATGGTTGGTTGTTCGGATAAACTTGAATGGTTGGATGCTTCTTGCATAAGCCGCCGCAAAGATAGCAGATGCAAAGCGAAGTGCTGTGAGGAATTTTCGCGCCCGAAGATTAACCGTGGGATCAACCCCACCCTGAACCCCTTCTCGCCTAACGTTCTGCTACATATTCCCCCTGCGTAACGGCGTGCGTCGCGGGCTATATTTGCAGCCCGCAAACGGGGTTATGGCACAGTTGGTTAGCGCGCTTCCTTGACATGGAAGAGGTCACAGGTTCGAGTCCTGTTAACCCCACAAACAACGGCGATTCCGCAAATGGAGTCGCCGTTGTTTTTTTTGATGGTGGAATCATTCTTTCCGCTGTGGAAGGGGGAAGGAATGCGTAATCTTTCCGGTATCCAAGCCGATATCATCAAGAAGGTAGCCGCCCCGACCTCCGTCGGGATTGATAAAAGGTCTTTAGCCTTCGGTGTTCAGGCCGCGTTGGCTCCGTGCGTTGCTCCCCCTCTTGGGAGGGGCTGGGGGGTGGGTTTGGGGACACCCGCGAACCGGGTGTTGCTTTCCCGAATCTCAGGATCAGAAACTTCCCGTGCCACCGCAACCCCCGCGCCCTGCATTGCTTCCCCCGAACCCACCCCGCCCTATCGGGCACCCCTCCGTTGGAGGGGGACTACTTGTGAGGGTTCGGAGAAAACTCGCGGACGGGCTTGTGGGCGGCTCCCCCTCTTGGGAGGGGGCTAGGGGGTGGGTTTGGGGACACCCGCGAACCGAGCGTTGCTTTCCGAATCTCAGGATCAGGCAGGGCGGGGTAGTCGCAGGTCTTTAGCCTGCGCGGGGACACCCGCGAACCGGGCATTGCTTCCCGAATCTCAGGATCAGAAACTTCCCGTGCCACTGCAACCCCCGCGCCCTGCATTGCTTCCCCCGAACCCACCCCGCCCTATCGGGCACCCCTCCGTTGGAGGGGGACTACTTGTGAGGGTTCGGAGAAAACTCGCGGACGGGCTTGTGGGCGGCTCCCCCTCTTGGGAGGGGGCTAGGGGGTGGGTTTGGGGACACCCGCGAACCGAGCGTTGCTTTCCGAATCTCAGGATCAGGCAGGGCGGGGTAGTCGCAGGTCTTTAGCCTGCGCGGGGACACCCGCGAACCGGGCATTGCTTCCCGAATCTCAGGATCAGAAACTTCCCGTGCCACTGCAACCCCCGCGCCCTGCATTGCTTCCCCCGAACCCACCCCGCCCTATCGGGCACCCCTCCGTTGGAGGGGGACTACTTGTGAGGGTTCGGAGAAAACTCGCGGGCGGGCTTTGTCAGACTTTCAGTTTCAAAAAATAAAGGTCGTTGATGTTATCCCACAAAAAAACATGGTCTTGTTTAAGTGAAAGGTCTGGTCCGTATGGTCTTTCTGTTTTATACCGTAGGATAGTTCCTGATTTATATTCTTTGCCGTGTCGAAAATCAAAATCTGATGTGTCTGGCGAATAGTTGCCCTGGTTGTAATAATGTGAATGATCTGTTGCAAGAATAAAATAGCAAAGGTCAATGCCATGATCTTTGTATAATTCAAGGTTTGAAATGTCCTTGAATACATCATAACGATTATTAGGTTCTCGGTGATTCTCTTTCTTGAAAAACTTTAGTTCAAAAGCTGCTTTCGTTACAGTGCTATTGTCTTGGTAGCTTATCAGTATATCCACTCTTGCTCTGTCGGATTTGCTTTTTATGCTTGCTTCGTTGAGTGAAACGTATGTCTCGAATTCAAGGTGAAATTTGTCAGCAAGTCTAAATTCATACAACCGCCCCAAAGTTTTTAGGATGTGTCCAAATTCAAGTTGAAAAGCATTTTCATTTCTTGCTGTCAGCCCGCCAAAAGCAAGTTTATGAGTCAGGAGCTTGTATGCTGTCTCAATAATTTCTTCTGTCAGTCTAATTTGGTTTTCTTTTAGCATTTATCAGGACGATGGTGCTTTATTCTCAACGCAAATGCGTTTTTTATTTTCAAGAACAGCAAGTGAGAGAAGGTCTTTAGTCTTCGGTTGTAAAATCAGACCCCATGGTTAGCAACATTGTTTGTGATTTCGCTGGGGAGCAAGCTGTGCAAGTCAAACAACGGGAGGATAAGATTGGCGAAAGGAGTATTGGCAAGTTTGCTAAGTAGCAAACCTCGTGTGGTTCCTACAGATGCGCTGGTCATCGTCGCAGCAATCCATCCGGGAATTTCAATATTTCCCCCTGATTCCTTTAGGCCATGGATCTGATACTTGGAATTGGTTGTGATTGATGCCAGCATCCCTGATTTTGATTTTTTGTGTCCTTCCCATGAAATTTCTACAGAGATGATGAGCGTGGATGTCGCACCAGTAGCAGCATTAATACTACGCCGCACAGTGATGGCATAATGAATTCCACTGATCTCAGCTGGATCCGGATTGGAAATCTCGAATGTCTCAACGGAGCAGTCAGCAAAAACAAGGCCGATTGGGGGCGCGGCGGGGGGAGCATCTCCATTTTTAGAGCGAGAGTTTTTCTTGGCCATAGCTCTGCGATTTTTGAGTTTTTGAAGAGATCATTTCGTTAGAATTATTAACGACAAGGGTTCCGAACTCATTGACGCTTTGTGAGCTTAGATGGAATGATTCAGAAGAAGAGAGCGGGGTGTTTGTCTTCCCGTAGGTGATAATGGTGGTTATGGAGCCATCACTATTTTTTAGTTTTTCAATCTGCCTGGTAAACGCTGTTGAGGCCACGGCTTCGGGGAAATTTTGAGCTACTTCCAGCAACCGCCGCGCCGGTCCTTTTGGGCGGCGGCGGCCTTGTTCCCAGCCTTCAAGGGTGCGCTGGCTAATGCCCAGCATCAGCGCAAATTTTGCTTGGGACATCCCCATTTTGTTCCGAATCTCCTTCGCATCAGGAATTTGGTAGTAGGTAATGCGCGATGGCTGCTTTTTGCCTGCGCGTATCTCCTGCAAGTCGGAAAGTGCATGTTCCAACGATGTCAATAAGCTATCCATGAAGATTTTTAATAATGGTTTGAAGGATGGTTATTTCTTCTCTTGTGAGGTCGCTTTTCTGCCGCTTGCTGTATGCCGCAATCAGGTAGATATCCCCTTGTCTGCTCCGATAGTAGTAGATCACCCTTGCACCGCCACGTTTGCCCCCTTTATGTTGCTCCGTTAATGCCTCAAAGATAGCATGGTGTTTCACTAGTCAGAGAGGAAATGATTCCTTCCGTTGATTCCGTGATCCCACCAAGTTGCTCCGCACCAACTTCATCCCTATGTTTGGCCCGCCGATGAACGATCTACCAAACTCTCAACCCGCCAGCAACGCTCCAGAACCGGAGCCGCTGGAGCTTCCCCTTTCCTTGCAGGATAAGCTGAACAACCTTCCGCCGGACCCGGGGGTGTACCAGTATTTCGACCGCGACGGGAAGGTGATCTACGTTGGCAAGGCCAAAAACCTGCGCAACCGCGTCCGCAGCTACTTCCAGCAGGGCCGCCCGCACGACGCAAAAACCCGCGCACTGGTGGCGAAAATTGCCGACCTGCAGACCATCGTCACCGACTCCGCCGTCGAGGCCCTAATCCTTGAAGACACCCTGATTAAAAAACTGCGGCCACGCTACAACATCCTGCTGAAGGATGATAAAACGTACCCGTACATCCGCGTCACCAACGAGCCGTTCCCCCGCGTGTTCAGCACCCGAACCCGGGTCCGCGACGGCAGCCGCTACTTCGGTCCCTTCACCGATGTGAAGTATGTCCGCTACTTGCTGAAAACCCTTCGCTCAATCTTCCCAATCCGCTCCTGCGACCTTACGTTGAACGATGAAACGATTGCCGCCGGCAAGTTCAAGGTCTGTTTGGATTTCCACATCGGGAAATGCCAAGGGCCATGCGAAGGATTGGTAAGCCAAGCCGACTACCGCGAAATGATCCGCCAAGTGATGCAGGTCCTGAACGGAAAAACCCGCGAACTTGAACGCACCCTTGAGCTTGACATGGGCCACCTTGCCGAAGCGATGCGGTTCGAGGAAGCCGCCGCCATGCGGAACCGTTTGCAGAAACTGCGCGAGTACAGCGGCAAGCAAAAAGTCGTCAGCGAGGACCTTACCGACCGCGACATCATTGCCTGCGTTGCCGAGGACGACGACGCTTGCGCGGTGATCTTCCGCGTGCGCGACGGGCGGATGGTGGGGCGGCAGCACCATTACCTGAGCGGCGTGCTGCAGATGCCGCAGCCGGAAATCCTCCGGAACGTTATCGAACGCCATTACTCCACCGCCGAGTCTATCCCCGAAGAATTGCTTCTGCCGATTGAGTTGGAGGACGATGGCGAGCTGATTGAGCGATTCCTAACCGACCGCCGCGCCGAAGGGAAGGTCCGGCTGGCGGTGCCGAAAATTGGCGACAAGCAGAAGCTGGTGGCAATGGCCCAGACGAACGCAAAGTTCCTGCTGGATGAGCTGAAGTTGCAGCGAATGAAACGGAGCGACATGGTCCCGCGCCCCGTGCAAAGCCTGCAGCGCGACTTGGGCCTGAAGAAACCGCCGCGCCGGATTGAGTGCTTCGACAACTCCAATATCCAGGGGACCGACCCGGTTTCCTCCATGGTCTGCTTTGTGGACGGCCAGCCGCGCCGAAGCGAGTACCGGAAGTTCAACGTGAAAACCGTTGTTGGCCCGAACGATTTCGAGACGATGCGCGAGGTTGTTGGCCGCCGCTACCGCCGCGTGCTGAACGAAGGCCTTGCGCTTCCGGACCTGATTGTGATTGACGGCGGGAAAGGGCAGGTGGGGGCGGCAATGGAGGTGCTTCAGCAGCTGAACCTTGAGCATATCCCCCTGATTGGATTGGCCAAACGATTGGAGGAAGTGGTGGTCCCGGGCCAGCGCGACACGTTGCTGTTGCCCCGTTCCTCCAGCAGCCTTCGGCTTCTGCAGCAAATCCGCGACGAGGCTCACCGCTTTGCCATCACCTTCCACCGGACGCTTCGGAACCGGCGCACCTTGCAGACCGAGCTAACGAACGTCCCAGGAATCGGCACGAAAACGGCGCAAAAAATTTTTGAGACGTTCGGCTCCGTTCGCGGGGTCATTGCGGCCTCGTTGCAGGAATTGCAGCAGGTGCTGGGCCCCAAAACGGGGCAAGCCTTGCACGAGTACTTCCAGGCCAAAGCCGCCGCGCTCTCCGCCGCCGCCGCCGAAGAAGGCCCCGCAACCGACGAGCAAGAAGACGACATCCAACTGATGAGCGACGACGGCCAATTGGAGGGGGATGAAGAAATGGAGCGCGATGAAGAACGCAACGGAGATGCGGAGGAAGAGCCGGAAGAGTTCGCCGGGGAAGGGGAATTGGAGTAGCTGACGGAGAAGGGAGCAAGTGAAGGTAGCCGTCCCAATTGAATCGGGGCGGTGTGATCTTCGTTCTTCGTGCGTTGGCCCCGTGCGTTGCTCCCCCTCTTGGGAGGGGGTTGGGGGGTGGGTTGGGGACACACGCGAAACAGCGTCCCTTTCCGAATCTCAGGACCAGAGCCTTCCGCGGTCAGCGCGAACCGCCGCCCGTTCGGTGGTTCCCCCGAACCCACCCCGCCCTGTCGGGCACCCCTCCGTGGGAGGGGAATGCTTCGGGGGGGGGCGGAGGTAGGATGGCGCGGCACAGATCAGCAACATGATAGCGAATCAACACATCAAAAACTCAACAACAGACCGAACCATTTCCACATGAGCAGTTTTCAGATTGGCGACATCTTCCTGTTCCCCCTTCGCGACCGGATGTACGGCGTTGGGAAATTCGTGATGGAGCATAACCTTGCGTTGCAGCACAGCTACATGATTGCCGTCTATGACCGGGTGATCGAGCTGGACCCGGCAGTTCTGAACGACCTGTATGCCCCCTTGCCCGACATCAGCCACGAGCTGAACGGCATTGAGCAAGAAGAAGCATTGGTCAACACCGTGATGCTGACCGCAATCGGCATCCGCGCCACCGAGGTCCACGTGGTTGCCCATGCCGACATCCACGAAAGCGACCGCGACGGATACCTGACCTGGCTCTACGTCAAAAAATATGAGGCCCTGCAGAAAGGCTTGATTAAAGAAGAAGAGGAGGCCGCAGCCGAGGAAGAAACAACCGAGGAGGAAGGGGAGGAGATGGAGCAAGCAGAGATGGAGCAACCGGAAATGGAAGGAACCGAAGGGGAAGAAGATGCTGGGCCAGAGCCTGAATCGAGCAATGCAAACATTGTGGAGGACCAGCGCCAAACCGCCGCTGCGGCAACCATCCCGGCCCCGGCCGAGCCGAAAAAACCGTTGACGATGGTCCCGATTCTTTCACCCACCGGCGAGGTTCTTCGCGAGGTTCGGATCCGGTTGTGGCATCTGCATGTTTTTGAGGTAAGCGTGGGGGAGGCGTTGTTCGGGATGTACAAAAATTTCATGATGCCGGAGCTTGCCAGCACACGGATTGGGGCCTACATCATTGCCCACTACGACCACCGCAACGTTGGCCGCGTTCGCCAGCTTGCCGACGCACTTGTTGAAGGGGATTTCGGCGCGGGGCACGAACTGATTGAGTTCGGCGACACCGCCGCCCAGGTGCTGGCATTGAAACTGAAAGAACCGCTGGAGCCGGAGGTGATGGGGGATGTACTACAGATTCTGGGCGACATCGGGGTGGACCGCGGCTACGACCTGATTGCGGCGTTTGTAGCAGAGCATGGCATGGACGAATCGGGCCGATACTACGCCCAAGCGTGGCGCGGGTACTGCAACGCCGTGGTGAACACCGGCGGCGATTCCGCACCGTTGCAGCCATACCTTCCCCAGCTGAAAACCATCACCCACCCGGAACTCCGCAGCGATATCCGAATCGCCCTGGAGTCAGTAACCAACAAAGCGGTGGAAGGGGCGGTGGATGGGTGAGCTTGGCGGCGGAAGCATGAAAAAATGGAGGGAGTAGAGATTGTCTCTGCTCCCTCCATTTTTTTGGATTTGCCTCTCGCGTGCTATCCCCGCCGCGAGACCTGTGTTGCCGAGGCCTGCGCGGTGGGGAACAGAAGCATCTCGGCAACGGCAACGTGGGCCGGACGAGTGGCGCAGTACACGACGGCATCGGCGACATCATCGGGGGTGAGGGGCGTTAGGCCATGATAGACGGCTGCGGCACGCTCCTGATCCCCATGGAATCGGACAACGGAGAATTCCGTTTCCACCAGCCCCGGGTCCACCGTCGTGACGCGGACTCCGGTCCCGAGCAAATCCAGCCGCATCCCGGCGGTGATGGCCGCCACCGCGTGCTTGGTGGCGCAATAGACATTCCCTTTTGGATAGACCTCGTGCCCGGCCACCGACCCAATATTGATGACGTGGCCCTTCCCCCGCAGGATCATCCCGGGCAGCACCGCTCGGCTGACGTAGAGCAGGCCTTTCACGTTGGTGTCAATCATCTCCTCCCAATCGTGCAAACTCCCTTCCTGGATGGTGTCCAGCCCGCGGCTTAGGCCAGCGTTGTTTACCAGCAGATCAATTGCTTGCCATTCTTCTGGGAGCGTATCCACCGCTTGTTGGACGGCGGGTTGGTTGCGAACATCCAGCCGCAGCGGAAGCACATCGGTTCCGGCATCGCGAAGCTGGGCGGCAAGTTCCTGAAGGCGTTCTTCGCGGCGTGCGGCAACAATCAGCCGCGCGCCGTGCTTGGCCAACTGCTGGGCGCAGGCCAATCCAATCCCCGAGGTTGCCCCGGTGATGAAGGCAATGCTTCCTGATAATGAGGTCATTCCGTTATCCTTTTTCTTCGATACTGTGTTGTGGGTGTGGAAACTACGCCAATTTTGCCGGAGCCGGATGCGGGGAAAACCTTGTCACATCCTGATGATCGGGCTATCTTTTCCGGCGCGTTGCGCAAACCCACTCAAGTTGATAACTCCCAAATCGAACCATGAAACGTTCTCTCTACTTCCTTGCCATCCTGATCGCCATGATCGTTTGGCCTTCGTCTTCTGGGAAGGCGCAGGTGAAGGATTCCGTCTATGTAATTGAGCAGTTGGGGCTGAATCCTTACGAGTGCTGCTACGGGTTCATCCTGCAAAGCCGCCAGCCCAAAGGGACCAAGATTGATGAGTTCCGCGTGCGGATTATTGAAGGGGATGGCAAGTTCCTTACCGGCCAGTCCAGTTCCCCGTTTCGGTGGCTGGTGTTCCAGGATTACGACAGCGTGCGCTGGCTGACCAGCACCGCTTCGGCCGAGCTTGACAGCGGCCAGATTGCGCAAGGCTTCAACGTCTGCGCCCGCAACGTTGGCGTGTTGGTGATGGTGTGGGAGACGCGCTATCTGGAGGAGGTCCGCAGCCGCGACACCATCCGCGTTGTTTGCACGGGGCGCACCGGTTGCGACGAACCGTTCTTCCGCCCAATCCCCAGCGGATCCATTTGCGCGTTTGATGTTGACCTTATTGCTGGCAACCCAGAGCAGCGTGTCGTCAACGATTTCCATGTTCGGGTTGCAAGCGGCGGGGTGGCATTCAACACCGCGGCGATTGCTTCGCAGGGGCGGCAGCCTGCCGGGTGGACGCGCTTCAAAACCAAAGCGGACACGCTTAGCTGGCGAACCATCAACAACGGCTTGACGCAGCCGCAGTTCGCCGAAGGGTTCCGATTCTTCTTGGATGTACAGCCCGATTCCGCAATCATCATTGAATGGTGGACAACGAACTTCGGCGAAGTTCTTTGCCGTGGGTTCGACACCTTAGTCTGCGGGCTGCAGGCGCCCGACAGCATCCAGTTCAGCCGCGTTCCGGTCAATGGAGATAGCTGTTGCTTGGACCTGCAGATGCGGAACACCCACAAACCAAAGTCGAAGTTGAATGGCTTTGCTGTGAAGATCACCACTCCCAAAGCACGCTTTAGCGGAAGCCCAATTCCCCCAGCCGGGTGGTCAACCGCCGGGGCCAATGCCGCCGGGGACTCCATCTATTTTTCCACGGCGAACGGGCTGGCTCCCAATCTTGCAGCCTTGTTCAGGGGGGTCTGCTTCGATAACAACCTCTCCAGCACCGACACCGTGCGGTTCCAGGTGGAGACATTCAGCAGCGGGATCAGCGTCACGAAAGGGACGGGATCGCTCTACTGCCAGCGGAAGCTGGTTTTCTGCGACAGCATCAGCGCGACGGTGGATTCCACCTATCCATCGGCGGTTCGCTGCATCCGGTTTGCGGTGAACAACACCAATTCCCGAAGTGATGAGATTGAGAGAGTGGTGATGCGGTTCCGCAATGCTGGCACGCCGCGCCGGGTGGTGGCGGCATCGGGACCGGCTGGGTGGCAGGTGGCGTTCGGGGGGGATTCGGCGGTCTTCTTCGGCAACATTGTTTACCCGGGGGAACGCCTCCCTGGGTTCAGCGCGTGCTTGACGTTGGGAGACAGCACAACGAAGGACCCGCTTGGCATCTACTGGGAGACCTCCAACACCACGCGGAGCATCTGCCGGGACACGATCAAGGTGAATGCCATTATCACCCGTGGGTGCGATAACATCAGCGCGACCGAGCTTCCGGCAACCGAGCCGCAGATTGCTTGCTTCAAGGTTTCGCTGAACGCAGCCAACCAGTTCAACAAACCGGTGACGCGGTTTACGATTGCCATCCCGGGCACGAAGACCATCTTCACCAATGCCACAACGCCAAGCGGGTGGAAGTTGGTGGACGATGCGTTCCCATTGTTCGATCTTGATTTTGCCGACGGGAATTTGCCAATCGGCGGAACCGTGGCCACCGATGTCTGCTTTAACGTCTCGCAGCTTGGCAAGCCGCCGCTGGCAATCCCGGTGGTCTGGACAACCTACAGCGGAACAACGCTGATCTGCCAGGACACCTTGCGAATCGCCTATCAGGGGAATCAGGTGGACCCGGTGTGTGACACGATCACCATTGCCAACACCGCAACGGACCCTGAGCAGGGGAAATGCACGTATGCGATTACCATCAAGAATCGGCACAACAATCCAACCGGTCCAATCAATGGATTCCGCGTGAAGGTTACGGGGGGGAAGGGAGGCTTTGCCGCTGCCGATGCGGCAGGGGGGGGATGGACAGCAACGGTGGGGCGTAGCGAAGTTCAGTTTAGCGGAGGAGTGATTCCTGCTGGTGAGGAACGAAGCAGCTTCACCGTGGTGATAGATTCCAGCGACGGCAACCCGGTTCGCATCGAGGCCGTTGCCTTGACTGACGGCACCCCACGTTGCGCAACCCAGCTGACGGTTTCCTGCCAGCCGCCAACAACGGATGCTCCGTTGGCCGGCGAAGAACCCGCAGGGAAATGGCTAAGCGTCACCCCGAACCCCGTTGCCCACACAATGGCGGTGGAATACCGCTGGCCAGCGGCTGGAAGGCTGGCCCTCCGTCTTCGCGATGCCACAGGGGCAACGGTTTTGCAGGAATCGGCGGTGGTGTTGGCTCCTGGGTCGTCATCGCGGTTGCAGCTTTCCACAACCGAACTTCCTTCCGGCATCTACTATCTCAGCCTTGACGACGGGCGCGCCCCGGCAATAACCCAGCGGGTGGTTGTGGTTCGGTAATCGTCGTGCATTGGCAGTTCAACGGGGCTACGGTCAGCAACCGTAGCCCCGTTGTATTGTGAAGAGTTTATGTGTACGATTCTCGGATGTTGTTGTAAAATCAAACAGCCATCAGATGAAAAAAAATCAACAGAAAACGCCGAAATTTGCTTAAAAAGAAGGATTCTGGATTGTCAAAAACTTCACCAGGGGTTAAAAAATCGTTGACAACAGGATTTCGGCCATAGTAGTTTTGTATGCTAAACGCACGAGCAAGAAACCACGTTAGTGGATGATGAGGCTGGGAATTGGGGCAACTGGATATCGAATGTGTGGCTGAAGGCTTGGGGATACTGGAAGAATCCCCAATTTTTCGCGAAAATTGCAACACCGCCATCCCATCCCTTCGTTGTTTCTTCGACTTTATCAAAATGACAGAGGCAGGATTGCGCTGCTAAATCACAGCGTACTCTTGTGAAGAATGGGGGGCTACGGCGTAGATATGGGCGATAATCAGCCACAATGGATGGCACAATGGGGAGCGAAAAGTAGTAGAACAGAAAGTCTGAGACACTTCTTTTCAAAAGCCGACAAGGTCTATACTTGGGTGGTCGAAATCCAGATTACAAGCATGGCACGGTAATTGATGTGATCTACGTGCAAGTCTTTACTGGGCTTGTTCAAGACGCACAACATCAATGGGCAATGCCAGTAGAAGAAGCGGCCCTCTGTCTCGGCAGCGTATGGCACCCATCGTAAGAAACAGACGGGAGAGCGATTAAGTGAACGTTTTCAAACTGCATAGCTGGCCAACTCCTGTATTGGTTCTGCTATCACTAATGGTCGGAACAGTGGCGTTTGCCCAGACTGCTCAAACTGCTCGTTTGGGGTCGGGAACGGAAGCACAGGCAGAGAATCCAACGTTATCAACCCAACGTTCGGGCATCCAATTGATGGGGGTTACGCCACCATCACCAGGGGTAAGCACTGCACCGATGGTTGATATTTATGGGCACATGGGGGTTGGAACGCTGCAACCGGATATTTCCGCAGCAATTGACATTTCATCGGCTCATGCAGGGCTGCTGATCCCGCGATTGACGCAAGCGCAACGGGACTCTATCTATCTCCCTGCAACAACCCTGCTGATCTTTAATCAGACGTCGTTCCAGTTTGAGTACAACGACAGCACGCCGGTAAACCCACATTGGGTTCCGTTTCTAAACGGGCATTCCATTATCGGGTTCAACATGATTGGAACCGGAACAAATCAAGGGCAAACCTTGAATGTGGGGAATGGATCGGTGCTTCAGCCAACTGGCACGGGGATTGTAATTGCTAACCAAATCAATGGGGCAGGGGCGAACAAGTTTGCTGGCGCAATACCGATCCCCGACGGAACCACGGATCTTGACATCGCATACACGGGGCTTCAAGCAAATGCAGTGGTTGTGGTCTCCATCAGCGACCCAACGTTTCCAGGGGTGGTGACAACAACCACCGAAAAAAATCCTGGAATTGGATTTACGGTTCACTTTGCAAGCCCATACCCGGGAACAACCGGAACCCTTGATTACGTGGTGATTAACCCGTAATCATCCTTTGAAAATTCTGTGAGGTACAGGCACCTGAATTGGCCGTTGAGGAGCAGTCAATTCAACACAGCAACGGAAGCCTAACCGTTCGCCAAAAAATGGCACAGGGTTTGAGGAAGCCCTACCAACAAGTGCATGAGCGGTGGTAATGTTGAGGAGCATTACCACCGCCAATGCCCGACGAATCTTGGTACGCGTCGCACAGAAAACACCAAGAATGCAAAGGGGTTTTGAGGAAGCCCCAACGCACACCGCGATTTGGTTGAGGAGCCAAACAAAGTGTGCACGACGGAACCGGTGATCCGTCGCGAAAGAAGATCACCGGCGAGTTAAGAGGAAACTCAGTCAGTCAACACATATCAACAGTGTGCTTCGGGCCTTGAGGAGGGTTCAGGCACATTCCAAACACCTTAGGAGGTACAGTCCATGAAGAAGCTTACAACGCTTGTAAGCGCTGCGGCCGCAATTGCCGTAATCGGTTTCAGCACAGCCAACGCACAGGTAACCACCAGCGAAGTCCGCATCACCAACAGCACTTTCCGTACGTCGCACACCAGCAACGCAACGGCCAACCAGACCATGCGTTGGGAGCAATTTAGCGGCACCGGTGGCATTGTTAAAGTTGCGCCAGGCTCGCCAAACGCTATCAGCAACGGAACGGTTGATCTTAGCAGCACCACCAACGTTAGCAACACACTGGCAACAACCAACGGTGGTACTGGTACAAACAGCCTTCCATCCAATCAAATCCTTATCGGCAATGCTGGCGGTACAGCAATCACTGGTTTAGGGAACCTTACCAACGGTCAGCTTCTGATTGGTGACGGCGACGGTATCCCAACCGCCGCAACATTGACCGCCGGTTCAGGCATTACCATCACCAATGGTGCCGGAACAATCACCATTGCCAGCAACATCAACGCCACTCAGCTTGGTGTCACAACTACCACGGATTTTGTTGCTGGCCAACAGAATTATACCGTTACCCCACCAACCGGATTTACTCCATCGTCCAACTCGCGCTTGCTGGTAACTGTGCGCGATGCTAATGATAATGGATTCATTGCCACGGTGAACACTGTTACTGCTACGGATGCAACAATCCACCTGAGCGGTATCCCACAAGCTGGTGATGTTGCCGGTGGCCGCATCATCGTGCTCTGGCAAAACCCGTAATCCAGTAACTCTTCCTTCCGCTTTTGTGCGGAGAGAGAAACCGTGAAGGCGTACAAATGGGAGGGGATTGCACTATCCCCTCCCAAACGTCCATCATGCGGCACACCACGCGACGTTTCACAACCAACGATTCCTCCTCTTCCCTTGATGACGGTGCTTGCCGCTTCGGTTGGCAGTGCCATATCCATTTGCTACGATGAAGAACTTTCTTCCCATCTCTCTGCTTCTTCTGTTGTCGGCCATTGTGCTGAGCAACAGTGCTGTTGCGCAGGGTGAGACGATGCGGGAAGTGCGAACAATCAAACCTGGACGCTGGGACAATCCAGAAATCTGGGAACGCTGGAATGGAGCCGTATGGACCCCATTGCTTCCTGGCCAATTCCCCGGATGCCCATCGTTGAAGCAGGTTCGCGTTGTTATTGAACACCCCGTGGTTCTCCCCTACGGCTACGTCTATCAAGTCTCGCAAGTAGTGGTTGCCACCACTGCTGAAAATTTGCAGGTAGATGGAGAACTGATCGCTGATCTATCAAGCGATTACATTGACTCTTCCTATCTCCGGAACGACCCCTCGGTGATTGCCGAGCGGGAGACCGAGTCGGGGCTGCGTTTGGGTGGGGCATATCCCAATCCGGTGATCGCGAAAAATGGCGCGACCACCCTTGTGAGCTTCACGATTGACCCCGATAAAACGTACCAATGGGTTCGTATTAGCTTGTTCAACGAGCGTGGATTAGAGGTCCGCACCGTTGCCGAGTATCCGAACATCCCATCGGGCCGCTACACGCTGAACGTTGATCTGTCGGACCTCTCATCCGGCAATTACCATGTCGTCCTTGATGCGCCCGGTGTTCGCCGTTCGCGATTAGTCAGCCTTGTGAAATAGCCAGAACCTGTAACCAGATGACCGTTATGAACGCCATATCTCGATCCACAATTCTTGGCCTTGTCGCGCTGTTCGCCACGGCTGGTACGGCAGTGGCCCAGGTGACATCAGCGTCGAAAATTGTACTGCAGTGCGGGACCAATTTTAATAAGATCACCCTTTCGGCACCGTACAACCCGGTTACGAACTACACGCTGCAATTCCCCAAGACTGCTCCGCCAGCGCGTGGCGCGTTTTTATTTGTGGATAGCAGCGGTACGGGGCTGATGGATTGGATGTCGCCTGGTGGTGTCAACGACGTGCTAACGGTTGATCCGGTAACGGGGTTGCCGAAGTGGCAGTCAAGAACCCTAATTTTTGGCAGCTTGGGCTGGCTGACCACAGGAAATGCTGGCACAAGCCCTTTGCTCAATTTCTTGGGAACCACCGATGCCCAACCATTGGTCATTAAAACCACCAGCATTGAACGAATGCGGGTTGCTGCCGATGGCAACATCGGTATCGGAACCAGCAGCCCCGGGCAGTTGTTGGAGGTGAAAGGGGGTAATCTACTCCTTTCCAACGCTGGCACCGCAGCGGAAATGCGGTTTGCTGAACCTTCCCTTAGTGGTTCAAATTACACGGCCTTCAAAGCACAGGCACAAGGTGTGGATATCACCTACACGCTGCCAAGCACACCGCCTCCATCGAACGGCATGGTGCTTAGCTCAACCGCTGCTGGGGTCATGAGCTGGGCATCGCCAGCAACCGGAACCGTAACCAGCGTTGGGCTTGCGTTGCCGGCTTCGGTCTTCTCCGTATCGAACTCGCCAGTAACTGGTTCCGGCACACTAACCGGGGCGTTTGTAAACCAGAACGCCAACACGATTTTTGCTGGCCCAACCAGCGGCGGTGCTGCCGCGCCAACATTCCGCGAAATGGTGGCTGCCGATCTTCCCGACCTGGGAACATTGGCTTGGAAATTATCGGGCAACAGCGGCACCACTCCAGGAACCAATTTTGTTGGAACCACCGATAACAAAGCCTTTGAAATCCATGTGAATGAAGCCGGATCCGCAACCGGTGGACATCGCCGGGTGATGCGTTACGAACCCAACAGCTTCAGCGCAAATATCATTGGTGGATACAGCGGTAACAAAGTCAAAAGTACATCGGTGACGGCTGCCATCATTGCTGGCGGTGGAGCGTCTGGAAATGGAAGCTCCGAAGGATATTCATCCATCACGAACATCAACGAAATCAACGATATTGGCGGTGTGATCAGTGGTGGTATCGGTAATAAAGTTGGGCGTAATAATGGCGATTATGCCACCGACCATTACGCCACCATTAGCGGTGGATACTACAATCAAGCACTGGCTGGCCACTCCACCATTTCTGGTGGTGAAGGGCACGTGACGAACGGCGAATACAGCGTTATCGGTGGTGGATATCGTAACACCGCCGGAACCGATTTCGATTCTAAATTCTCAACAGTAAGTGGCGGCGCAAACAACGAAGCAACCGGGGTTGGGTCCTTTGTTGGTGGTGGTGGCAACAACACTGCCGATTTCAGTGGCGCACCGGGCAATACTGCAAGCGGCGCAGCTTCCGTTGTTGTGGGGGGCGCAAACAATCGCGCCAATGGGGAGTACGGAACCGTTGTTGGTGGCTACACCGATAGTGCAGCGGGCGATTACTCCTTTGTGGCGAATGGCGAGTACAACACTGCTGCCGGCGATTATGCCTCGGTGCTTGGCGGTTCGCGATTGCGGCTTGGTGCCCGCAGCGTTGGCTACAACGGCCAAACCAACACCTCGATGACCACAAATATCAGTGGCTCGGATCAGGTGGCCTACTTCGGCGATGTGAATATGTGGTTGGGGAACGTCAACGGAACCGCTCGCGAACTCCGGTTTTACGAGCCAAACACCAGCTTCACCTACTCCGGCACAAACTATTCGGCGTTCAAAGCTGGCACACAATCCGCAAACATTACGTATACCCTGCCAACCGCATTGGGAAGCGGTGGATCCAACTACATCCTTACCGATGCCGCCGGCTCGGGCGCATTAAGCTGGACCCCGGTGGCCTCCCTGTTCGGCAGCAATGCCTGGACCCTGAACGGAAACGCGCCAACGGCAGCCTACAACGGAAGCAGTGGCAGTTTCCTTGGGACCACCAACACGCAGCCGTTGGTGATTGCCACAACCAACACCGCAACCGCCCAGCCAATCCAGTTTATGACCGGCAACAGCGAGCGGCTTCGGATTACCGGCACAGGGTTGATGGGTTGGGGAACAACCTCGCCAGCCTCACAACTCCACTTTGTCAACGGTGGAAGCGATGAATCGAACGATGTGATTATCGAAGCGGTGAACTCCAACGATGCAAGTGATGGTGGCGAGTTCATCACCCGGCGTGCTCGCGGAACCACCAGCTCCCGCTCGGCTGTGGACGAGGATGATGACCTTGGTGGAATGAAGTTCTTCGGCTACGATGGTTCCAACTTCTCATCCGGTGCCCAATTTGATGTACTGGTAGATGGTGATGTCTCATCGGGGGATGTGCCCACACGGTTTGAATTCCAAATGCCAGACGGCACGGTCTATATCAAATCAAGCGGACGTTTAGGGGTGAACGAATCATCGCCAGATGCACGCTTAGATGTTAAGCAGAACCGAGGGACAGTCGCGGTCTTTAATCGCACTGGCAATGATGGAACCCTGGTGAGCTTTCAACAGGATAGTTACGAGGAAGGCAAAATCTCTGTCTCTGGCGGCACTGTCTCGTACTCTGGTTTTACCGGTGCCCACTACGCTTGGACCGATCAACCGGTTGAGCGTGGGATGCTGGTCTCCATGACGGGCGATAATCGCCACCTGAATGATCGGCAAGAATCAGAAATTATGTACGGCGTGCGCCCAACCGAGCGCCCGAACGACCCGGCGGTACTTGGTGGATATCTGGCATTATCCGAGCCAGACCAACCGCAAAGCAGCACCAACCCGCAGTTGATTATGGCCGTCGGCAACGGCGATATCTGGGTGACGGACAAAGGGGGGGATATCAAGCCGGGCGATTACCTGATAACCTCAACCATCCCCGGCCATGCCATGCGCGACAACGGAATCTACGACACCAGCTACGTGGTGGCACGTGCCGCCGAAAAAGTTGATTGGTCCACAATTCAGGGCGACCCATCCTATGATGGAGCAAGGCGTGTCAAAATCTCTGTCTTCTTTGAGAGCTTTGCAAAAGTGAATAATGGGGTCAGCCGCCAGGATGTGAGCAACCTGAAAAAGGAGCTGGATGCGCTGAAGGAAGAGGTGAAAAAACTTCGTTCCAGCCTTTACTACGAGAAGCCCCCAGCAACCCCAGGGCTTGGCCAGTAAGGCAACGCAATCTCCCTACCAAGGGAACGTTATCCTGGTTGCTGATGTTAATAGTAGGAAACAAGCAAGCCCCTGCTGGCATGATAAAACTTGATTGATATTGCGCATTCGTGCACCCAACACTATTCAGGACGCGTCTTATAGGTGCGCCTTTTGGAGGTGAGGCATCCTCGAACTAAGCCTCGCCTCCAGCTTTTGTCCGGCGTATGAATCCAATGGGGTTCTATGCCATGAAGTGAACGGGTAGGTTCACTTCGTTTGACAATCTTGCTCGGTTCTTCATGGAGCCGTGCGAGGTACAGGAGGGGCGGCCACGGTGGTGCGTGGTCGCCTTTTTTTTTGCCCATTTTTTTCATTTCGCTAACCCAATACTTTCTTTTCCGTTCTTGTTGCGGAAGTGATAGCGTTGGCCTACATTAGCCGGCAACGGAGCACATCTGCTCCGGCTTCTTACTGCAAAGCCCCCTTCTTCAAAATCTGCTCACGTTCAGGAGACGAAATTCGTTGTCCATGTTCTTCACACTATTAACCTAACCACAGGAGTTCCATGCGTTCATTGCGACAACCTATGCTGCTAGCCATTGCTGCGGCGTTCATGCTGGCATTGGTGCCAGCACAAGCACAAGTTGGGGAAGGGGGAACCTTTAGCGCGGGGATCGCAGGGATGGGAAATAAGTACTTTGGCGAATTCAAAGAACCACGCTTTGGCTACGGGGCCGAGCTATTGCTTCGCTACAACATCATCCCAAATTTTGGGCTGCAAGGGGCGTTTGGCTACAACAAGCTCAACTGGTCGTTCAACCCCGATAACTTTGCGGCCTACGACCGTTACTTTGGGCTTCCGCCAACACGGGGCGGGCTTAACCGGCCGTTCGATTCGTTGACCTCGCCAAGCGGCCAGCTTGCCCGCGAAGACAACCACTCCACAACGCTCAACTTCGGCCTTGATGCGGTGATAAACTTGGTGCCCGAGGGACCTGTTAGCCCGTATGTGTTCGGCGGGGTAGAGTATATCACCTGGACCCCGCAGTCCAGCGAAGGGGAGGACCTTCCGAACTTCGCGGCCAAACGCTACGATAACTCTGGAATTGCAATCCCCGCTGGTGCCGGGTTTATGTTCCGCTTCTCCGATAACCTGCAGTTCCACCTGTACGGGCGGATGCACATTACCTTCACCGATTCGTTGGATGACTTCAGCCAGGACCGTGCTGCCACGGCAAACACCCCCGAGCTTGTCACCCCGAACGATGCCTTCCTTTCGGTTGGGCTTGGGGTGATGTACGTCTTCGGCTCCAGCGACAGCGATGGCGACGGGCTGAAAAATTCCGAAGAACGGGAGATTGGAACCGACCCGAACAATCCCGATACCGACGGCGATGGGCTGCGTGACGGCGCGGAAGTTCGCGACCACAAAACCGACCCGCTGAAACCCGACACCGACGGCGACGGCCTGACCGACGGCGCAGAGGTTGACACCCACAAGACCGATCCCCTGAAAGCCGACACCGATGGCGACAGCCTGAACGACGGCGAAGAGGTGATGACCACAAAAACCAACCCGCTGAAGATTGATAGCGATGAGGACGGCCTGACCGACGGCGACGAAGTCCGCCGCTACAAGACCAATCCGAACAACGTGGACACCGACGGCGATTCATTGCTGGACGGCAAGGAGATTGATTTCCACAAGACCGACCCAACCAAGCCCGACACCGACGGCGATGGCCTGAGCGACGGTGCAGAAGTTGACACCCACAAGACCGACCCGAACAAGCCCGACAGCGATGGCGACGGCCTGAACGACGGCGCGGAAGTGAACCAGCACCGCACCGATCCAACAAAAATGGATACCGACGGCGACGGCCTAAACGATGGCGTTGAGGTCCGCACCTACAAGACCGACCCAACCAAGATGGACACCGACAGCGATAAGCTGACCGATGCCGACGAAGTCAACCGCGTGAAGACCGACCCGTTGAAGCCCGACACCGACGGCGACGGAGTGATTGATGGCGAAGACGATTGCCCATTAATCAAGGGGGTGAAAAGCTCCGAAAAAGGAAGAAACGGCTGCCCACCAGCGCCGAAGATCGGCACCAAAGTTGACTTCCCGGAAATCCTGTTCATTGTCAACAGCGATCAATTCAATTTTGAAACTCCGGAGACCGCCGGCAACCTTGCAAAGTTGCTGGCCTACGTCAACCAGTGCGATAACCTTGGGGTGATGATCGAGGGGCACGCATCCAGCGAAGGCAATCCAAAACGGAACCAGGAGCTTTCGGATTTGCGTGCCAAGAAAGTTGTGCAGTGGCTGATTGAGCAGGGGGTAAATCCAACAAAACTGATGGGGGCCGTGGGCTACGGATCATCGCGCCCAGCCGTTGCCGAGCCAAAGGGGAAAGGAATTCCGAAGGAGGAGCTGGAAGCCGCACGGAAGAAGAACCGCCGCATCACCGTGGTGGTCCAGAAAGGGTGCGACTCGAAGTAACCGCAGGGGCAACATCTGGCCCAGCGAAGCCAAAACAGTAAGGCTACATCCAAGCCCCGCGCAGCAATGCGCGGGGCTTGGTGCATGTAGGCTATTCTTTCAGGGATGTGATCTCATCATACACACACGCTTCGTCATGGAAACAGTGATTATTGGATCGTGAAAATTGCGCCTCGCATCAGCCGTTGAAGTTTGCTGGCGGTAGCGCTGGGGCTAAAAAATTAGCGTCGTAGGGGGCTGGCAGCCCCTAAGCTCCCTGCATCATTTTTATATATTGGCGGGCACCTATTCATCAACCTCCAGGATTAGATATGCGCCAGCTATTCGGTCTTTTCCTCAAGATTTCCCTTAAAATCGGTATCGCCGCACTTCTTGCCGCTTTCCTTCTGCCCAAATCCTTGCATTCCCAGCAAACCCCTCCAGCAATCGAGTGGCAACAATCGCTGGGTGGAAGTAGCATTGATAATGCTTATGCCATCACACAGACCAACGACGGCGGCTACATAGTTGCTGGATCAAGTACTTCCAGTGACGGCGATGTCACCAGGCATCGCGGCTTGGTTGATTCCTGGATTGTGAAGCTAACAAGTGCCGGAGCAATCCAGTGGCAGAAGTCACTGGGGGGAAGCGACCACGATTATGCGTACTCCATCCAGCAAACCAGCAATGGCGGGTACATCATTGCCGGGATGAGTTATTCCAATGATGGCGATGTTAGCGGGAACCACGGACTCTCTGATTGTTGGATCGTGCAGCTGACGAGTGCGGGGGGAATCGAGTGGCAAAAAACGCTTGGTGGAAGTGGTAGCGAGGAAGCTACTTCTATCCAGCAGGCCAGCGATGGTGGGTACATAGTTGCGGGATGGAGCCAGTCCACCGATGGCGATGTTACCGGGAATCACGGATCGGCTGATTCCTCCGATGATTACTGGATCGTGAAGCTGACAAGCGGGGGGGAGGTGGAATGGCAGAAGTCGCTTGGCGGAAGCAACTATGATCGAGCCAGCTCTATTGCCCAAACCAGCGACGGCGGGTACGTGGTTGCAGGGTGGAGTTTATCGAACGATGGCGATGTTACCAGTCATCATGGCTCGGCTGATTTCTCTGATTTCTGGCTTGTGAAGCTGACGAGCGCAGGGGCGATGGAGTGGCAGAAATCGCTGGGGGGCAGCTACCCTGATTATGCTAGCTCGGTCGTGCAAACCAGCGATGGCGGGTACATAGTTGCTGGATGGAGCCAATCCAGCGACGGCGATGTCACCGGGCATCATGGATCAGCGGACTCCACCGATGCTTGGATTGTGAAGCTAACGGATGCAGGGGTGATCCAGTGGCAGAGATCGCTTGGTGGAGCCAGCGATGATTATGCGAACTCCGTTGAGCAAACCACGGATGGCGGCTACATAGTTGCGGGATGGAGTTCTTCGATTGATGGCGATGTCACCGGCCGTCATGGGTCAGTAGCCACCCCTGACTACTGGATCGTACAACTGACAAGCGGAGGGGAGATCGAGTGGCAGAAGTCGCTGGGTGGCGGGCGCGAAGATTATGCGAACTCGATCCAGCAGACCACCGACGGTGGATACATCGTTGCTGGCGAGAGCTTCTCTAGTGCTGGCGATGTTACCGGGCATCATGGGCTATCTGAATCCCCCGATTGCTGGATCGTAAAACTCACCCCTCCCAATCCAACCGGAGTAAAACCCACCGGCCTCCCCACCCCAAGCCCCTGGGCGATGAACGCCAACTACCCGAACCCATTCTCCACCACCACCACCATCACGTTCACTGTGCCGGAGCGGAGCTTCGTGCGGCTGTCGGTGGATACCGAGCAGGGGGTTGAAGTGGCTCGCTTAATCGAGGAACAGCTTGAAGCCGGAGAGTACCGGGTCCCATTCTCGGGGGATGGCCTCGCCAGCGGAACATACCTCTACCGCCTAACCTCCGGCAGCACAAGTTTGGTGGGGAAAATGACAGTTGTGCGGTAGCGGGGTCTTATACACCATAAACATCCATTCACTAACCTTCAGAACAGCCATGAACCGGTTCTTCAATCTTTTCCTCAGAGGCAGCATTGCGGGATTGCTTGGCGTTTGTCTGCTTTGGCAACCTTCCAATGCTCAAAGCATTGCCCCAACAATCGAGTGGCAACGCTCATTCGGCGGAACGAAGGATGATGCAGCTACCTCTATCTCCCAGACCAGCGACGGCGGGTACATCATTGCTGGAGTGAGTTCTTCCATTGATGGCGATGTTAGCGATCATCATGGAGGTTATGACTATTGGATCGTGAAACTGACGAGCGGGGGAGAACTTGCGTGGCAGAAGTCGCTGGGTGGAAAGATGACGGACTATGCTGCTTCCATCTCTCAGACTAGTGACGGCGGGTACATTGTTGCAGGGTGGAGTGCTTCCACTGATGGCAACGTTACCGGGAATCATGGAGACGATGACTACTGGATTGTGAAGTTGACAAGCGCAGGGGTGATCGAGTGGGAAAAGTCGCTGGGTGGGAGCGGTAGAGAGACCGCTACTTCCATCACTCAGACAGGTGACGGAGGGTACATAGTTGCAGGATCGAGTACTTCCACTAATGGCGATGTTAGTGGAAATCATGGAGGCAATGACTATTGGATTGTGAAGCTGACGAGCACAGGGGGAATCGAGTGGCAGAAGTCGTTGGGTGGAAGTGGTGTGGATGATGCATACTCCATCACTCAGACCCGTGACGGCGGGTACATAGTTGTGGGATGGAGTCAATCCACTGATGGTGATGTTACGGGGCATGCAGGTTACTCTGATGCATGGATCGTGAAGCTAACGGGCGCGGGGGGGATCGAGTGGCAACAGTCACTTGGTGGGAGCAACCATGATTATGGCAATGCCATTGAACAGACCAGTGACGGTGGGTACATCGTTGCAGGGGCAAGTCGGTCCAATGATGGCGATGTTAGCGGGAATCGTGGAGGATATGATTCCTGGATCGTAAAGCTAACGAGTGAGGGGGTGATCGAGTGGGAGAAGTCGCTTGGCGGGAGTGGCGATGAAATTGTATTCTCCATCACTCAGACCAGCGATGGAGGGTACATAGTTGCAGGATCGAGTTTATCGAATGATGGCGATGTTAGTGGGAATCGTGGAGGGTATGATTACTGGATTGTGAAGCTGACGAGCGGTGGGGCGATCGAGTGGAAGAAGTCGCTGGGTGGGAGTGGCGTGGATGAGGCACGCTCTATCACACAGACCAGTGACGGCGGGTCCATAGTTGCAGGACGGAGTTATTCCAATGATGGCGATGTTAGTGGGAATCGTGGAGGAGGTGATTTCTGGATCGTAAAACTCGCCCCATCCAACCCAACCGGGGTGAAATCCGCCGAGCCTCCCACCCCAAGCCCGTGGGCAATGAACGCCAACTATCCCAACCCATTCTCCAGCACCACCACCATCACGTTCACCGTGCCGGAGCGGAGCTTTGTTCGGCTGTCGGTGGATAACGAGCAAGGGGTTGAAGTGGCTCGCTTAATCGAGGAACAGCTTGAAGCCGGAGAGTACCGGGTCCCATTCTCGGGGGATGGCCTCGCCAGCGGAACATACCTCTACCGCCTAAGCTCCGGCAGCACCAGTTTGGTGGGGAAGATGACGGTTGTGCGGTGAACTCTAAACCATAAGTATCCATTCACTAACCTTCAGAACAGCGATGAATCAGTTTTTCAGTTTCCTTCTCAGAAGCAGCATTGCCGGATTGCTTGCGGTTGTCTTGCTTTGGCAACCTTTGAATGCCCAGCAACCTTCTCCAGCAATCGAGTGGGAGAAGTCGCTGGGTGGAAGTATCCTTGATTATGCTACATCCATCCAGCAGACCAGTGATGGTGGGTACGTAGTGGCGGGATATAGTTATTCCGATGATGGTGATGTTACCGGGCATCATGGCACTGTTGATTTCTCTGATTACTGGATCGTGAAGCTCACGAGTGCGGGTGTGATCCAGTGGCAAAAATCACTTGGTGGAAGTAGTAGCGAGGAAGCTACTTCTATCCAGCAGACCAGTGATGGTGGGTATATAGTTGCCGGATGGAGCGAGTCCACCGATGGCGATGTTAGCGGGAATCATGGGGGAACTGATGCTTGGGTTGTGAAGCTATCAAGTGCAGGACGAATTGAGTGGCAGAAATCGCTTGGCGGAAGCGGTAGTGATGAAGCCAACTCGATTCAACAGACCGCTGACGGTGGGTACATAATTGCAGGGCGGAGCCAGTCCAGCGACGGCGATGTCACCGGGCATCACGGATTAACAGATTTTCCTGATTGCTGGATCGTGCAACTCACCAGTGCAGGGGAGCTTGCGTGGGAGAAGTCCTTGGGTGGCAGTGGCAGTGATGGAGCTACATCTATCGAACAGACCAGCGATGGGGGATATATAGTTGCAGGAGAGAGTGGATCTAATGATGGTGCTGGAAGCCATGGAGGGATAGATAATTATTGGATCGTAAAGCTAACGAGCGCGGGGGTGATCCAGTGGCAGAAATGGTTTGGTGGAAGTAATGGCGACTATGCTAGCTCCATTGCACAGACCAGTGACGGTGGGTGCATAGTTGCTGGGTGGAGTTACTCCTCCGATGGTGATATTCGTGGACATCATGGGCCGGATGGTTACGCTGATGCTTGGGTTGTGAAGCTCACGAGTGTGGGGGTGATTGAGTGGCAGCAGTCGCTGGGTGGAGGTGACCACGATTATGCGTACTCCATCCAGCAAACCAGCGATGGCGGGTACATAGTTGCAGGAGAGAGTGAATCCAATGATGGTGATGTTCGTGGGCATCATGGGGTGTCGGATTACACTGATTGCTGGATCGTCAAACTGACGAACGCAGGAACGATAGAATGGCAAAAATCGCTCGGTGGAAGTCTCAATGATATAGCCACTTCTATCGAACAGACCAGCGACGCTGGGTGCATAGTTGCAGGATATAGTTCCTCAACTGACGGCGATGTCACTGGACATCAAGCATCAACCGATGTTTGGATCGTAAAACTCGCCGCACCCAACCCCACCGGAGTAAAACCCACCGAGCCTACCAGCCCAAGCCCGTGGGCAATGAACGCCAACTATCCAAACCCATTCTCCAGCGCTACCACCATCACGTTCACCGTGCCGGAGCGGAGCTTCGTGCGGTTGTCGGTGGATACCGAGCAAGGAGTTGAGGTGGCTCGCTTAATTGAGGAACAGCTTGAAGCCGGAGAGTACCGCGTCCCATTCTCGGGGGAGGGCCTTGCCAGCGGAACATACCTGTACCGCCTAAGCTCCGGCAGCACCAGTTTGGTGGGGAAGATGACGATTGTGCGGTGAACTCTAAACCATAAGTATCCATTCACTAACCTTCAGAACAGCCATGAACCGGTTCTTCAATCTTTTCCTCAGAGGCAGCATTGCGGGATTGCTCGGCGTTTGTCTGCTCTGGCAATCTTCGCCTGCCCAAGAACCTGCGCCGGCGATTCAGTGGCAACAATCACTGGGTGGACTGGGTGAGGATGTGGCGTATTCTATCGAACAGACCAGTGACGGCGGGTACATAGCTGCTGGATATAGCTATTCCACCGATGGCGATGTTACCGGGAATCATGGAGGGGTTGATTGCTGGGTTGCAAAGTTCACAAGTGCGGGAGCGATCGAGTGGCAAAAGTCGCTGGGTGGAAGTAGCCTTGATTACGCTAAATCTATCCAGCAGACCAACGACGGCGGGTACATAGTTGCTGGATATAGCCAGTCCAATGATGGCGATGTTACCGGGAATCATGGAGGGGTTGACTATTGGATTGTGAAGCTCACCAGTGCAGGAGTGATCCAGTGGCAGAAATCGCTGGGTGGAAGTAGGGGAAACTATGCTACGTCTATCGCCCAGACCAGCGATGGTGGGTACATAATTGCAGGATATAGTTCTTCCACCGATGGTAATGTCACCGGAAACCATGGATCAACAGATTATTGGATTGTGAAGCTCACCAGTGTGGGGGCGATTCAATGGCAAAAGTCACTGGGTGGAAGTGGTGGGGAGGAAGCTCATTCTATCACGCAGACTAGTGACGGTGGGTACATCGTTGCCGGGTGGAGTTCTTCCACCGATGGCGATGTCACCGGAAACCATGGATCAACGGATTACTGGATCGTGAAGCTCACCAATGGGGGGGCTATCCAATGGCAAAAGTCACTTGGTGGAAGTGGCCAAGAGAATGCTGCTTCCATCGCGCAAGCCAGTGATGGTGGGTACATCGTTGCCGGGTGGAGTTCTTCCACCGATGGCGATGTCACCGGAAACCATGGATCATCAGATTACTGGATCGTGAAGCTGACAAATACAGGGGTGATCCAGTGGCAGCAGGCACTTGGTGGAAGTGGTGGGGAGGAAGCTCGTTCTATCACGCAGACTAGTGATGGTGGGTATATAGTTGCAGGAGCGAGCTGGTCCAGTGATGGCGATGTCAGCGGGCATTATAAAGAAGCTGATTACTGGGTCGTGAAGCTCACAAGTGTGGGAGCGATGGAGTGGCAAAAATCGTTCGGTGGAAATAGCAATGATTATGCGACTTCCATCAAGCAGACCAGCGACGGCGGGTACGTAATTGCTGGATATAGTGCCTCCAATGATGGTGATGTTACCCGGCATTATGGGGTATCTAAAAACTATGATTACTGGATCGTGAAACTTCTCTCTGCCGATCCACCCGATGGGAAGTTTACCAGCCTACTGCTTCAGGGAGTTGATCCTTCTGGGAAGATCAGTGCAAAGTATCCTACGGCATTTACGTGGTCCACCAACAAAAACATTCTGGGCACCAAGACGATAGAAATATCCGAGGATAACGGTAGAACATGGTCGCCAGTGCCAGCGGCAACGGCCAGCGGTGACGTTACAACCGTGCAATACACCACGCCTCGACATTCCATCCAGCAAGCCTTGTTCCGTATTTATTCTGCATCAGATAAAAGGGACCTCTACACGATGGCAACGCCGATTCAGATTGGTCAGCCTCCATCGGTGAACATCCAATGGCAGAAAACGTTTGGTGGATGGGAGCATGATGGAGCCTATGACATCGAACCGACCAGCGACGGAGGGTATATAGTTGCTGGATATAGCTTTTCCGGGGGAGGGCAAGAGCCTAACGGGTTCCATAGAGGGGGCGAATACTGGATTGTAAAGCTCACCGGTGAGGGGGCGATCCAGTGGCAACGATCACTGGGTGGAACTGATAGAGATTATGCGACTTCCATCCGGCAGACCGCTGACGGTGGGTACATAGCTACAGGGTATAGTCACTCCTCTAATGGTGAGGTCACCGGACATCATGACTCCTTTGATTACTGGGTTGTGAAGCTCACCAGCATGGGCTTGGTCGAGTGGCAGAAGTCACTGGGTGGAACTGGCGATGATAGAGCGAATGCTATCCGGCAGACCAGCGACGGTGGCTACATAGTTGCAGGGTATAACCAGTCCACCGATGGTGATGTTACCGGGCATCATGGAGCAGCAAATTTCCCTGATTGTTGGATCCTGAAGCTCACCAGTGTGGGAGAGATTGAGTGGCAGCAGTCACTTGGTGGAAGTGGCTATGATGCGGCGTATTCCATCGCACAGACCAGCGATGGTGGGTACATCATTGCTGGGTATAGTGCTTCCAATGATGGTGATGTTACCGGGCATCATGGAGTAATCCCTTCCGGTGATTATTGGATTGTGAAGCTCACGAATGCGGGGGGAATTGAGTGGCAAAAGTCGCTGGGTGGAAGCCATGCAGAGATCGCTAAATCTATTGAGCAAACCAGCGATGGTGGGTACATCGTTGCAGGGCTGTGTACTTCCACCGATGGTGATGTTATCGGGCATCATGTATCGGCTGATTCCTCTGATTACTGGATTGTGAAGCTCACGAATGCGGGGGAGATCGAGTGGCAAAAGCCGCTTGGCGGCACGGGCATTGATTATGCGAACTCGATCCAGCAGACCAGCGACAGTGGGTACATAGTTGCAGGAGTGAGTTATTCGAATAATGGTGATGTTATCGGGCATCATGGCTTAGATAAATATGCTGATTACTGGGTTGTGAAGCTCACGAGTAGGGGGGGGATCGAGTGGCAAAAATCGCTTGGTGGGAGTAGCGATGATTATGCCACCGCTATCAAGGAGGTCAGCGACAGCAGCTATGTTGTTGCAGGGGTAATTTGGTCCAACGATGGCGATGTCACTGGGAATCATGGGAGGTATGATTGCTGGATCGTAAAACTCGCCCCATCCAACCCAACCGGAGTAAAACCCACCGAGCCTCCCACCCCCAGCCCCTGGGCAATGAACGCCAACTATCCCAACCCATTCTCCACCACCACCACCATTACGTTCACCGTGCCGGAACGGAGCTTCGTGCGGCTGTCGGTGGATACCGAGCAAGGGGTTGAAGTAGCTCGCCTAATCGAGGAACATCTTGAAGCCGGAGAGTACCGCGTCCCATTCTCAGCAGAAGGCCTTGCCAGCGGAACATACCTCTACCGTCTAACCTCCGGCAGCACAAGTTTGGTGGGGAAGATGACAATTGTGCGGTAGCGGGGTCTTATCCATCATAAACATCCATTCACTAACCTTCAGGACAGCGATGAACCAGTTTTTCAATCTTTTCCTCAAAAGCAGCATTGCGGGATTGCTTAGCGTTTGTCTGCTCTCACAACCTTCCAATGCTCAACAGACCCCTCCAAAAATCGAGTGGCAACGCTCACTCGGTGGCACGAAGGGTGATGAAGCTACTTCCATCTCCCAGACCAGCGATGGTGGGTACATCATTGCCGGAGTGAGTGCTTCCATTGATGGCGATGTTAGCGATCATCATGGATCCGGCGGCTTCATTGATTCCTGGATTGTAAAGCTGACGAGCGGGGGAGAGCTTGCGTGGCAGAAGTCGCTGGGTGGAAAGATGACGGATTATGCTGCTTCCATCTCCCAGACTAGTGATGGCGGGTACATTGTTGCAGGGTGGAGTGCTTCCACTGATGGCAACGTCACCGGGAATCATGGAGGCGATGACTATTGGATCGTGAAGCTGACGAGCGCAGGGGCTATCGAGTGGGAGAAATCGCTGGGTGGGAGCGGTAGCGAGATCGCTACTTCCATCACTCAGACAGGTGACGGTGGGTACATAGTTGCAGGATGGAGCGGGTCCACTGATGGTGATGTCACCGGAAATCATGGAGACAATGACTATTGGATTGTGAAGCTGACGAGCGGAGGGGCGATCGAGTGGCAGAAGTCGTTGGGTGGAAGTGGTGTGGATGATGCATACTCCATCACTCAGACCCGTGACGGTGGGTACATAGTTGTAGGATGGGGTCAATCCACTGATGGTGATGTTACTGGGAATGCGGGTTACTCTGATGCGTGGATCGTGAAGCTGACGGGCGCGGGGGGGATCGAGTGGCAACAACCACTTGGTGGGGGCAACCATGATTATGGCAATGCCATTGAACAGACCACCGACGGTGGGTACATCGTTGCAGGGGCAAGCCGGTCCACAGATGGCGATGTTAGCGGGAATCATGGAGGATATGATTCTTGGATCGTAAAGCTAACGAGTGAGGGGGTGATCGAGTGGGAGAAGTCGCTTGGCGGGAGTGGCGATGAAGTAGCATCCTCCATCGCACAAACCAGTGACAGCGGGTACATAGTTGCAGGATGGAGTTTATCGAATGATGGGGATGTTAGTGGGAATCGTGGAGCGTATGATTCTTGGATCGTGAAGCTGAGGAGTGGAGGGGAAATCGAGTGGAAGAAGTCGCTGGGTGGGAGTGGCGAGGATGGAGCATCCTCCATCGCGCAAACCAGTGACGGTGGGTACATAGTTGCCGGAGGGAGTTCTTCCACTGATGGCGATGCTCGCGGGAATCATGGAGAAAGGGATTTCTGGATCGTAAAACTTGCCCCTCCCAACTCCACCGGGATAAAACCCACCGAGCCTCCCACCCCAAGCCCCTGGGCGATGAACGCCAACTATCCAAACCCATTCTCCAGCACCACCACCATCACGTTCACCGTGCCGGAACGGAGCTTCGTGCGGCTGTCGGTGGATAACGAGCAAGGGGTTGAGGTGGCCCGCTTAATCGAGGAACATCTTGAAGCCGGAGAGTACCGCGTCCCATTCTCGGGGGAGGGCCTTGCCAGCGGAACGTACCTGTACCGTCTAACCTCCGGCAGCACCAGTTTGGTGGGGAAGATGACGGTTGTGCGGTAGCGGGGTCTTATACACCATAAACATCCATTCACTAACCTTCAGAACAGCGATGAATCAGTTTTTCAGTTTCCTCCTCAAAAGCAGCATTGCCGTCTTCTTCGGTGTTTGTCTGCTCTGGCAACCTTCCAATGCTCAAAGCATTGCCCCAACAATCGAGTGGCAACGCTCACTCGGCGGAACGAATAGTGATGAAGCTACTTCCATCTCCCAGACCAGCGACGGCGGGTACATAGTTGCCGGGTTGAGTTACTCCATTGATGGCGATGTTAGCGATCATCATGGATTCGGTGGCGTCATTGATTACTGGATCGTGAAACTCACGAACGCCGGAGCAATGGAGTGGGAGAAATCGTTTGGTGGAAGTGGCGATGACTTTGGAACCTCTATTGTGCAGACCACCGACGGCGGGTACATCGTCGCAGGGTGGAGCGAGTCCGCAGATGGCAACGTTACCGTGAATCATGGAAAACGTGATTTTTGGATTGTGAAGCTGACGAACGTAGGAGCGATCGAGTGGGAGAAATCGCTGGGTGGGAGCGGCGATGATGTAGCTGCTTCAATCTTGCAGACCACGGACGGGGGGTATTTAGTTGCAGGAAGAAGTCGTTCCGATGATGGCGATGTTATTGGGCATCATGGGGCAACGGATTCCTCCGATGCATGGATTGTGAAGCTGACGAGCGCAGGGGGAATGGAGTGGCAGAAGTCGTTGGGTGGAAGTGGCACGGATGGAGCTGCTTCTATCGAACAGACCAGCGATGGCGGGTATATAATTGCAGGATCAAGTCAATCCACTAATGGTGATGGTACTGGTCATCATGGATTAGCGGAGTACTCTGATGCATGGATCGTGAAGCTAACGGGCGCGGGGGGGATCGAGTGGCAACAGTCACTTGGTGGGAGCAACCATGATTATGGCAATGCCATTGAACAGACCACCGACGGTGGGTACATCGTTGCAGGGTCAAGTCGGTCCAATGATGGCGATGTTAGCGGGAATCGTGGGGGAGGTGATTCTTGGATCATAAAGCTCACGAGTGCGGGAGCGATAGATTGGCAACGCTCGCTTGGCGGGAGTGACGCTGATGGCGGTACCTCGATCAAGCAGACGGCTGACGGCGGGTACATAGTTGCCGGATTTAGCGAGTCCACCGATGGCAATGCCACTGGATGGCATGAAGGTATGGATTACTTGATCGTGAAGCTGACAAACACAGGGGTGATCGAGTGGCAGCAGTTGTTTGGTGGAAGGCACGATGATTATGCTATCTCTATCAAGCAGACCACCGACAATGGATATATAGTTGCAGGGTATAGCCAGTCCCATGATGGCGATGTCACCAACAACCATGGATCAGCTGGTTCTTCCGATGCCTGGATCGTAAAACTCGCCCCACCCAACTCAACCGGAGTAAAACCCACCGCCCCTCCCATTCCAAACCCCTGGGCAATGAACGCCAACTATCCCAACCCATTCTCCAGCACCACCACCATCACGTTCACCGTGCCGGAACGGAGCTTCGTGCGGCTGTCGGTGGATACCGAGCAGGGGGTTGAGGTGGCTCGCCTAATCGAGGAACAGCTTGAAGCCGGAGAGTACCGCGTCCCATTCTCGGCGGATGGCCTTGCCAGCGGAACATACCTGTACCGCCTAAGCTCCGGCAGCACAAGTTTGGTGGGGAAGATGACGATTGTGCGGTAGGGTGGGGCTAAAAGGATAGCGTAAACAAGGGGGCTGGCAGTGCTGCCAGTCCCCTGAATGTTTTTTATAAATTGATGAGCACCTATTAACTAACCTCCAAAAGAAAAATGCGCCAGCTGCTCAGCCTTTTTCTCAGAAACAGCATTGCGGGATTGCTCGGTGTTTGTCTGCTCTGGCAATCTTCCAATGCTCAAAGCATTGCCCCAACAATCGAGTGGCAACGCTCACTCGGCGGAACGAAGGGTGATGTAGCTACTTCCATCTCTCAGACCAGGGACGGAGGGTACATAGCTGCAGGATGGAGTCGGTCCACCAATGGCGATGTTAGCGGGCATCGTGGATACGTTGATGCTTGGATCGTGAAGCTGACGAGCGGGGGAGGGATCGAATGGGAGAAGTCGCTTGGCGGGAGTGGCGGGGATGATGCATACTCCATCACACAGACCAGTGACGGCGGGTACATAGTTGCAGGACGGAGTAATTCCACTGATGGCGATGTTAGCGGGAATCATGGAGGCTATGACTATTGGATCGTGAAGCTGACGAGCGGTGGGGCGATCGAGTGGCAGAAGTCGTTGGGTGGGAGTGACTGGGATTGGGCACACTCCATCACACAGACCCGTGACGGTGGGTACATAGTTGCAGGATTGAGTGACTCCAATGATGGTGATGTTAGCGGGAATCATGGACTCGATGATTCTTGGATCGTGAAGCTGACGAGCGGAGGAGTTATTGAGTGGCAGAAGTCGCTGGGTGGGAGTCGTAATGATGAGGCACGCTCCATCACACAGACCCGTGACGGCGGGTACATAGTTGCAGGGTGGAGTTATTCCACTGATGGCGATGTCACCGGGAATCATGGGGGAGCAGATTTCTGGATCGTGAAGCTGACGAGTAGTGGGGGGATCGAGTGGCAGAAGTCGCTTGGCGGGAGTGGCGATGATGTAGCACCCTCCATCGCACAAACCAGTGACGGTGGGTACATAGTTGCAGGAGAGAGTACTTCCAATGATGGTGATGTTAGCGGGGATCATGGAGGCGAGGATTACTGGATCGTGAAGCTGACGAGCGGAGGGGAGATTGAGTGGCAGAAGTTGCTTGGTGGGAGTGACTTTGATGCGGCATACTCCATCACACAGACCCGTGACGGAGGGTACATAGTTGCAGGATCGAGTGAGTCCACTGCTGGCGATGTTAGCGGGAATCATGGAGACTATGATTCCTGGATCGTGAAGCTGACGAGCGGGGGAGGGATCGAATGGGAGAAGTCGCTGGGTGGGAGTGGCGTGGATGTGTCACGCTCCATCATTCAGACTGGTGACGGTTGGTACATAGTTGCAGGAGAGAGTGAATCCAATGATGGTGATGTTCGTGGGCATCATGGGGTGTCGGATTACACTGATTGCTGGATCGTCAAACTGACGAACGCAGGAACGATAGAATGGCAAAAATCGCTCGGTAGAAGTCTTGATGATATAGCCACTTCTATCGAACAGACCAGCGACGCTGGATGCATAGTTGCAGGATATAGTTCCTCAACTGACGGCGATGTCACTGGGCATCAAGCATCAACTGATGCCTGGATCGTAAAACTCGCCCCACCCAACTCAACCGGAGTAAAACCCACCGACCCTCCCACCCCAAGCCCGTGGGCAATGAACGCCAACTATCCAAACCCATTCTCCAGCACCACCACCATCACGTTCACCGTGCCGGAGCGGAGCTTCGTTCGGCTGTCGGTGGATACCGAGCAAGGGGTTGAAGTGGCTCGCTTAATCGAGGAACAGCTTGAAGCCGGAGAGTACCGTGTCCCATTCTCGGGGGATGGCCTTGCCAGCGGAACATACCTGTACCGCCTAAGCTCCGGCAGCACAAGTTTGGTGGGGAAGATGACGGTTGTGCGGTGAACTCTAAATCATAAGTATCCATTCACTAACCTTCAGAACAGCGATGAATCAGCTACTCAGCCTTTTCCTCAAAAGCATCATTGGAGTATTGTTTGCGGTTGCCTTGCTCGCACAAACTTTGAATGCCCAACAGACCCCTCCAGCAATTGAGTGGCAGAAGTCGCTGGGTGGAGATGACTGGGATGTAGCGAACTCCATCGCCCAGACATCTGACGGTGGGTACATCATTGCCGGAGTGAGTTTTTCCATTGATGGCGATGTTAGCGATCATTATGGAGGCTATGACTATTGGATCGTGAAGCTGACGAGCGGGGGAGAGCTTGCGTGGCAGAAGGCACTCGGTGGAAATGGTAGGGATGAGGCTGCTTCCATCGTGCAGACCAGCGATGGCGGCTACATAGTTGCGGGGTCAAGTACTTCCAATAATGGCGATGTTATTAGGAATCATGGAGAAAGTGATTACTGGATCGTGAAGCTAACGAGTCAGGGGGGGATCCAGTGGCAAAAATCACTTGGTGGGAGTGACCGTGATAATGCTAACTCCATTATACAGACCAGCGATGGCGGCTACATAGTCGCAGGGGCAAGTTCTTCTACTGATGGCGATGTCACTAGGCATAGTGGATTATTGAAATTCTATAATTATTGGATCGTGAAACTAACAAGCACAGGGGCGATCGAGTGGCAGAAGGCACTTGGCGGGGGTGAGGATGATATGGCTACTTCTATCCAACAGACCAGCGACGGTGGGTACATAGTTGCTGGGGAGAGCCGTTCCGCTGATGGCGATGTTAGTTGGAATCATGGGCTTGATGAGATTGCTGATTACTGGATTGTGAAGCTAACGAGCTTGGGGGTGATTGAGTGGGAGAAGTCGCTCGGCGGGACTAGAAGAGATGTAGCTTATTCTATTAAGCAGACCAGCGACGGTGGATACATCGTTGCTGGCTCTAGCGAATCCAAGGATGGTGATGTTATTGGGAAACATAAAGAAAGTGATGCTTGGGTAGTGAAGCTAACAAGATTGGGGGTGATCGAATGGCTACAGTCGCTTGGTGGTGCTAACAATGATGTAGCTACTTCTGTCGAACAAACCCGTGACGGCGGGTACATAGTTGCAGGATCAAGCCAATCCACCGATGGGGATGTGATCGGCGATAATGGAGCAGCTCCTTTCGATGCTTACTGGATTGTGAAACTCACAAGTGCAGGGGTGATCGAGTGGCAAAAATCGCTCGGTGGAAATCATGCGGATAATGCTTCCTCCATCAAGCAAACCCGTGACGGCGGATACATAATTGCAGGATCGAGTAGGTCCACTGATGGTGATGTTACTGGGAATCATGGAGGAATGGATTACTGGATCGTAAAACTCGCCCCATCCAACTCAACCGGGGTGAAATCCGCCGAGCCTCCCACCCCAAGCCCTTGGGCAATAAACGCCAACTATCCCAACCCATTCTCCAGCACCACCACCATCACGTTCACCGTGCCGGAACGGAGCTTCGTGCGGCTGTCGGTGGATACCGAGCAAGGGGTTGAAGTGGCTCGCTTAATTGAGGAACAGCTTGAAGCCGGAGAGTACCGTGTCCCATTCTCGGGGGATGGCCTTGCCAGCGGAACATACCTGTACCGCCTAAGCTCCGGCAGCACAAGTTTGGTGGGGAAGATGACGATTGTGCGGTAGCGGGTGCGGCGGGTCTATGAGACAAAACATCCATGGGGCTGGCAGCAGACACTGCCAGCCCCATGGATGTTTTTAGGGGGGCCGATGCTGTCGGCTCTTCTCCTCTGCCATAGCTCTACCAACCTCTCCATCACAATTTTTCCTCTGGTAGTGGGCTTGCTTCTTTATGGTTGAAGTTTTGTGATAATTTTGGGCCATCCAAGGTGCGGTTATCCATTCACTAACATTCAGGACAACAATGACCCAGTTCTTCAGCTTTGTGCTCAGAAGCAGCATTGCAGTATTGCTTGGTGCTGTTCTGCTTTGGCAACCTTTGCATGCCCAGCAACCTTCTCCAGCAATCGAGTGGCAGAAGGCGCTGGGTGGGAGTGGCAATGATGTGGCATACTCCATCACCCAGACCAGTGACGGTGGGTACATAGTTGCGGGGTATAGTTATTCTACTGATGGTGATGTTAGCGGGCATCATGGAGCAGCTAATCACCCCGATTTCTGGATTGTGAAGCTGACGAGCGGGGGGGAGATTGAGTGGCAGAAGTCGCTGGGTGGGAGTGACGGTGATTGGGCAAACTCCATCACCCAGACCCGTGACGGCGGGTACATAGTTGCCGGATATAGTAATTCCACTAATGGTGATGTTAGCGGGAATCATGGAGGACTTGATTACTGGATCGTGAAGCTGACGAGCGGGGGGGAGATTGAGTGGCAGAAGTCGCTTGGTGGGAGTGGCGATGATTGGGCATCCTCCATCACACAGACCAGTGACGGCGGGTACATAGTTGCAGGACGGAGTAATTCCACCGATGGTGATGTTAGCGGGCATCATGGAGCAGCTAATCATCCCGATTTCTGGATCGTGAAGCTGACGAGCGGGGGGGAGATTGAGTGGCAGAAGTCGCTGGGTGGGAGTAACTATGATGATGCACGCTCCATCACACAGACCAGTGACGGCGGGTACATAGTTGCAGGATCGAGTGGGTCCACCGATGGTGATGTTAGCGGGAATCATGGAGGCGGTGATTCCTGGATCGTGAAGCTGACGAGCGGGGGGGAGATTGAGTGGGAGAAGTCGCTGGGTGGGAGTAACTATGATGATGCACGCTCCATCACCCAGACCAGTGACGGCGGGTACATAGTTGCAGGAGTGAGTACTTCGAATGATGGTGATGTTAGCGGGAATTATGGATTATTTGATTACTGGATCGTGAAGCTGACGAGCGGGGGAGGGATCGAATGGCAGAAGTCGCTTGGTGGGAATCGCGATGATTTGGCATCCTCCATCACCCAGACCCGTGACGGCGGGTACATAGTTGCAGGATCGAGTCGGTCCACCGATGGTGATGTCACTGGGCATCATGGATCAATTGACTCTACTGATTCCTGGATCGTGAAGCTGACGAGCGGCGGGGGGATCGAGTGGGAGAAGTCGCTGGGTGGGAGTGGCTTGGATTTGGCATCCTCCATCACCCAGACCAGTGACGGCGGGTACATAGTTGCAGGACAGAGTACTTCCACTGATGGTGATGTTATCGGGAATCATGGAGGAGGTGATTTCTGGATCGTAAAACTCACCCCTCCCAATCCAACCGGAGTAAAACCCACCGGCCTCCCCACCCCAAGCCCCTGGGCAATGAACGCCAACTACCCAAACCCATTCTCCACTACTACCACCATCACGTTCACCGTGCCGGAGCGGAGCTTCGTGCGGCTGTCGGTGGATACCGAGCAAGGGGTTGAAGTGGCTCGCCTAATTGAGGAACAGCTTGAGGCTGGAGAGTACCGCGTTCCATTCTCGGGGGATGGCCTCGCCAGCGGAACATACCTGTACCGCCTAAGCTCCGGCAGCACCAGTTTGGTGGGGAAGATGACAATTGTGCGGTAGCGGGGTCTTATACACCATAAACATCCATTCACTAACCTTCAGAACAGCGATGAACCAGTTTTTCAGTCTTTTCTTCAAAAGCAGCATTGCCGTTTTCTTCGGCGTTTGTCTGCTCTGGCAATCTTCCAATGCTCAAAGCATTGCCCCAACAATCGAGTGGCAACGCTCACTCGGCGGAACAAAGGGTGATGAAGCTACTTCCATCTCCCAGACCAGCGACGGCGGGTACATCATTGCCGGGTTGAGTTACTCCATTGATGGCGATGTTAGCGATCATCATGGATTCGGTGGCTTCATTGATTACTGGGTCGTGAAACTCACGAACGCCGGAGCAATGGAGTGGCAACGGTCGCTTGGTGGAAGCGATAATGATTATCCTACTTCCATCTCCCAGACCACCGACGGCGGGTACATCGTCGCAGGGTGGAGTAAGTCCGCAGATGGCAACGTTACCGGAAACCATGGAGAACGTGATTTCTGGATCGTGAAGCTGACGAGCGGGGGAGCGATCGAGTGGGAGAAGTCGCTTGGTGGGAGCGGCGATGATGAAGCTGCTTCAATCTTGCAAACCACGGACGGCGGGTATGTAGTTGCAGGAAGAAGTCGTTCCGATGATGGCGATGTTATTGGGCATCATGGGGCAACGGATTCCTCCGATGCATGGATTGTGAAGCTGACAAATACAGGGGGAATGGAGTGGCAGAAGTCGTTGGGTGGAAGTGGCACGGATGGAGCTGCTTCTATCGAACAGACCAGCGATGGCGGGTATATAATTGCAGGATCAAGTCAATCCACTAATGGTGATGGTACTGGTCATCATGGATTAGCGGAGTACTCTGATGCATGGATCGTGAAGCTAACGGGCGCGGGGGGGATCGAGTGGCAACAGTCACTTGGTGGGAGCAACCATGATTATGGCAATGCCATTGAACAGACCACCGACGGTGGGTACATCGTTGCAGGGTCAAGTCGGTCCAATGATGGCGATGTTAGCGGGAATCGTGGGGGAGGTGATTCTTGGATCATAAAGCTCACGAGTGCGGGAGCGATAGATTGGCAACGCTCGCTTGGCGGGAGTGACGCTGATGGCGACTTATTCGATCAAGCAGACGGCTGACGGCGGGTACATAGTTGCCGGATTTAGCGAGTCCACCGATGGCAATGCCACTGGATGGCATGAAGGTATGGATTACTTGATCGTGAAGCTGACAAGCACAGGGATGATCGAGTGGCAGCAGTTGTTTGGTGGAAGGCACGATGATTATGCTATTTCTATCAAGCAGACCACCGACAATGGATATATAGTTGCAGGGTATAGCCAGTCCCATGATGGCGATGTCACCGACAACCATGGATCAGCTGGTTCTTCCGATGCCTGGATCGTAAAACTCGCCCCACCCAACTCCACCGGGGTAAAACCCACCGCCCCTACCACCCCAAACCCGTGGGCAATGAACGCCAACTATCCAAACCCATTCTCCACCACCACCACCATCACCTTCACCGTGCCGGAACGGAGCTTCGTGCGGCTGTCGGTGGATAACGAGCAAGGGGTTGAAGTGGCTCGCCTAATTGAGGAACAACTTGAGGCGGGAGAGTACCGCGTTCCATTCTCGGGGGATGGCCTCGCCAGCGGAACATACCTGTACCGCCTAAGCTCCGGCAGCACCAGTTTGGTGGGGAAGATGACAATTGTGCGGTAGCGGGCGCGGCGTGGCGATGAATCAAAACACCATGGGGCTGGCAGCAGACACTGCCAGCCCCATGGACGTTTTTAGGGGTGGGTTACTGTGTCACTTTCTCCAGCAATGCGGCTAATTCGCCTGTCACGTTCTTCCGCTCGTAGCGGGCAATGGCGTGCTGGTTTGGGGTGGTGGCTTCCTGGCCCAAGGACCACGCTTGATAAAGCTGCTGGAAGGCCGCAGCAATCCCCGCAACGTTCGATTGATGCGCCACAAAACCGCTGCGGGTCTCGGCGATAAGCTCCGCAATCGCGCTCCGCTCCGGCGCAACCGCCAGCACCGGCCGGCCCGAGCCGATGTACTCATACACCTTCCCTGGCACCACCTCATCGCTCCCTTCATACTCATCCACCACCAACAGCACGGCATCGGAAAGAAGCAGCCGGCGGATGCTCTCCTTGTGGGGCATATATCCAACAACCTCAATCGCTTCCCCCAAACTGCTTCCCCGAAACATCTCCATCACCTCCTCGCCAAACCGCCCGATAAACTGCAGCCGCAACGTTGCGGGGTCAATCGTTCCGCGGGCGGTTAGCGATTCCACCCCCTTCAAAAAAGCATCGGGATTGCGGCGGCCATACATCGAGCCGGTGTAGGTGATGGTGAACCTTCGGTCGCTCCGTTCGGCAGGGCTCACTTCGGGGATGTCGGCACTGTCGTAGCCGTTGGGAAGGTGGTGGAACTTCCCCGGGGGAAGCTCGGGATATTTGCCAAGCACGTCGTTCATAATCCCAAGCCACGCAACCTCCACCGCGTCGGCCTCGGTGAAGACCGAGCGTTCCAACCGGCGGTCAATCGCAGCGGGGATTGCCCAGCGGTCCGGCGTGGTGATAAACCCCGTCCACGGGTCGCGAAATCCCGCCACCCAGGGGAGCTTGCTTTTTCGCTTCAACGCCCGCGCAATCAGCGAACAGGTGTACGGCGGCGATGAGCTGTAGATGGCCTTGATCTCCCCTTTCTCAATCTCCTCCATCCCCGCCCGAACCGCGTGGCGCAGCCAGCCGATTCTGGCATCGGGGATAAACAGGGTGGCGCGGATAAACTCCGACAACCGCTCGGAAAACGGGAGCTTCGCCCCTTCTTTTCGGATGGTGTTTACGTCAATGGCGGTGCCTTGCTTTTTCCCCGTGAGCTTGCGGTACAGGTCGTACGGCTCGAAGATGTCGGTGCGGATCACCTTCACCCCTTCGGGGATTTCGTTCAGCAAGGATTCGTCCCGTGCCGGGAAGTTTCCGTCGCGGACCGTCAGCACCACCGGCTCCCAGTTGAACCGGCGCAGATACTGCACGAACTTCAGCACCCGCTGAACCCCCGGCCCGCCAGAAGGGGGGAAGTAGTAGGCAACAATCAGAACTTTGTTCATAGGGGCGCAAAGATAGAAAGGGAGCGGGGATGGAGAATTGAAAGTTGGATTGGAGGTTTTGTCGGAACCGGTGGTTGCGGGCTGATACCGCCGCGCCCCCCTGCTTCGCTGCAAGCGACGAAGCGTCCCCCCAATGCTGGGGGGAACCCCTCTCCGTCAGTTGCTTTGGCGTTGCTCGGGAAGGAAGTCACGGAGAGGGGGTTGGGGGGTGAGGTTGGGTAGCGGCCCCGACCTCCGTCGGGATTGATAACAGGTCTTTAGCCTGCCGAAGACCGAAGATGACGCCGAAGGCTAAAGACCTTCGGCTACCTCTTTTCTTGCTTCCCCTCTCCGTCAGTTGCTTTGGCGTTGCTCGGGAAGAAAGTCACGGAGAGGGGGTTGGGGGTGAGGTTGGGTAGCGGCCCCGACCTCCGTCGGGATTGATAACAGGTCTTTGGCCTGCCGAAGACCGAAGATGACGCCGAAGGCTAAAGACCTTCGGCTACCTCTTTTCTTGCTCCTCCTCTCCGTCAGTTGCTTTAGTGTTGCTCGGGAAGGAAGTCACGGAGAGGGGGTTGGGGGTGAGGTTGGGTAGCGGCCCCGACCTCCGTCGGGATTGATAACAGGTCTTTAGCCTGCCGAAGACCGAAGATGACGCCGAAGGCTAAAGACCTTCGGCTACCTCTTTTCTTGCTTCCCCTCTCCGTCAGTTGCATTGGCGTTGCTCGGGAAGGAAGTCACGGAGAGGGGGTTGGGGGTGAGGTTGGGTAGCGGCCCCGACCTCCGTCGGGATTGATAACAGGTCTTTAGCCTGCCGAAGACCGAAGATGACGCCGAAGGCTAAAGACCTTCGGCTACCTCTTTTCTTGCTCCTCCTCTCCGTCAGTTGCTTTGGCGTTGCTCGGGAAGGAAGTCACGGAGAGGGGGTTGGGGGTGAGGTTGGGTAGCGGCCGACCTCCGTCGGGATTGATAACAGGTCTTTAGCCTGCCGAAGACCGAAGATGACGCCGAAGGCTAAAGACCTTCGGCTACCTCTTTTCTTGCTCCTCCTCTCCGTCAGTTGCTCTGGCGTTATCTTGCCCCATGCTTACCATTGACGACGGGCAACGATTCTTTAACTACCGCATTGCTGGGGTGGCGATTCACAACGGAAAAGTGCTGGTGCACCGTGGGCCGGGGGATGATTTTTGGACACTTCCAGGAGGGCGGGCCGAGATGGGGGAGACCGCAGCCGAGACGTTGCAGCGCGAAATGATCGAGGAACTGAACACCACGGTGGAGGTTGGCGAACCCCTTTGGTTTGTTGAAAATTTCTTTGAATACAACAACCGATCCTTCCACGAACTTGGGCTGTACTTCTCCATGACCTTCCCCCCTGATTCTCCCTTGTTGGAGCTTGAGGAAGGGGAGTTCCAAGATGAGATTGGGGTGCGCCTTATCTTCCGCTGGCAGCCGATAGAGGCATTGGCGCAGATAGCGATTGCCCCCACGTGCATTGCCGAAAGGCTTCCCGCAGTTGGGCTTGGCTTCCAACACATTGTGCACCGTGATGATGCCAGCGCAACGCGGGGGTGATCTCCAAAAAAACGGTTGCGCGGCCCCGCCCGCGATGCAGGCTATTCCGTAACTTCGCTTCCCAACAAGTCGCCTATCAAACAACCATTGCTCTCTCGGTTTTCCATGAAACGTACCTTCTACACCTTGCTGCTTTTTGCCGCCGTTGCGCTGCCGTTGCGTGCCCAAGAAATCGCGGGACCAACCTACGATTTGGAGGAATACGAAGGGGGCAAAAGGCCGCACGCGAATATCAAGAACGCCTGCGCGAAGCCGGAATGAACGGAGCCACAATCCGCGCCGCGTGGCAATCGGCACGCGCACGGATGGAGCGGAAGCATGGCGCAACTCTTGCTGCGGCTCCGGCCTGGGAGTTTATCGGCCCGCGCAACCAAGCGGGCCGAATGAAAGGGCTGGCCGTTGCCAAAAAAGATACCGCCTTGTGGTACAGCGCGGCCGATGGCGGCGGGGTGTGGCGTTCCACCAACTCCGGCGGAACATGGACCCCGCTGACCGACACCCTTCCATCCCTCAGGATGTCCACCCTCTCCATGTCGCCGCACGATGACGAGCTTCTGCTTGCCGGAACCCACGAAGGGATGATCTACCGCACCAGCGATGGCGGCGCACGTTGGAGCGTTATCGAGGTTTCCGGCATCGGGTTCATCTACGACCTGAAGTTCGACCCCATCACCCCAACCACCGTGTGGCTTGCTGCCGACGGTGGGGTTGCACGCTCCGGCGATGCCGGGGAAACCTGGACGGTTGTGCGGAAAGGGGGGCGCGCAACCAGCCTGAGCATTGACCAAACAAACCCGAAGAACATTCTGTACGGCCAGAACAGCACAAATGGCAAAGGAAGAATCTACCGCACCACCGATGGCGGCGAGCAATGGAAGATGGTGCTGGAACGGACGGTGGGATATTGGGAGCGGATCAACGTGCGGGTTGCGCCGTCGGATCCATCCGTGGCCTATTGCAGCTACAACGGCGGGAAAGGGACGTTCTATAAATCGCTGGATAGCGGGGCAACTTGGGACACACTGGCTGGGCAGCCGTACCGGGACGGGTATCATCGTGGGTACGACGTGTTCGAGATTTCACCCCTTAGCCCAGATATTCTGATTGCCGGCGGGACCTCGCTGTACCGCACCACCGATGGCGGGCTGACGTGGCAGGGGGGCGACACTGTCAACAAAAACCTTCATGTGGACCAGCACGCCTTTCTGTTCCCGCCACACCTTGAAGGGACCTTCATTGCCGGAAACGACGGGGGCATCTACCGGACCTCCGAATACAGCGACGATAACCTCCGCTGGACGATGCTGGACAACGACTTGGTGACGTTGCAGATCTACAACTGCGCAATCCACCCCACCCGAACCGACACCGTGATTGTTGGCTGCCAGGACAACGGCTACGATAAGTTCAGCGGGGATGAATACAAGTGGAAAGTGGTTGGTGGCGATGGCTTCTGCACGATCTACGATTACGAGAATCCCGGATACTTTTATCACGAATACATTTACCACAACCTGCACCGCGCCGATGACGGGTTCAACTGGTGGTCCGCAAAAAAGATGAAGGGATTGCCAACCGACACCAGCAAGGATGGTTTCTACAGCGGCTTCACCGACCCTGACCGCGCCGACTGGTACGGGCAGGCAATCGCCATTTCGCCAAACGATCCCAAAACCCTGTACATCGGCTCGAACAAACTGTACCGCACCGACGACCGCGCCGAGAATTGGCGCCCGGTGGCCACGCGAGAATTTGCGGCAAACCAGTACGACGTTCTCACCGCTATTGAGGTGACGGAGGGGGCGGCTCCGCAGGTCTATCTGGGAACAAACGCGGGGAAACTTTACCGCGTGGTTGAAGGGGGCGATAGCGCGGAATCGTTCGACATCACCCCGTCGTTCGGGGCAATCGGGCGGATACGCAGCATCCTATCATTGCCCGAAGCCTTGCCCCAGAACCCAGCAACCATCTGGGTTGGTGGCGATGGCGGCTGGCAAAACAAAGGGGTGATGGCCAGCACCAACAGCGGGGCAACATGGACCGTCCGCTCGGAAGGGCTCCCAACCGGCGGGGTCAATCGCTTGCTTGCCGATCCCGACAGCGCGGGGACGCTGTACGCGGGGACCTCGTTCGGCCTGTTTTTCACCCGCGATAATGGCCAGCACTGGTCGGCAATGCCTGGCTTCCCGAACGTGGAAGTCTGGGATTTCTCGTTCGACCGGAAAACCCGCACGCTCCTTGTTGGGACCTACGGCCGCGGCGCGATTCGTGCGCAAGGGTTTATCCCGCCACCAGCACCGCCGTTGCCGCTGGGCGTTCCCGCAGCAGCCGAATCCACAAACCACATATCCGTGATAACCTCCCCCACCGGCCAAACCACAATCCGGGTGACGCTGGAAAAAGGGAGCCGGGTTGATCTGGGATTATTCAACGTTGTTGGCGAACGGGTGGCAACGCTTCACTCAGGGGAATTGGGGAGTGGGGTGCATGAATTTGCGATTGGGGAAGAATCTGGGGTCAGCCCCAGCCTGGGCGTTATCCTGATGACCACCGATAACGGGCAGGTCCAAAACAAAAGCATCCTGTTCCGGCGGTAGCGAATATCAAGAAGGCGTGCAATTCGTGGTGGCTTCCTGATGTTCTCAGAAAATTCCTCACACTAAAAACATAAAAACTCAATCATGCCGATTCAATCAACCATGATGCCGCTTGGCACTTCTGCTCCCGATTTTCGCTTGCCCGATGTCCTCTCCGGGGAAGAAATTTCGCTGCGTGCGGGCGCACCTGCAATCGCCACGGTGGTGATGTTTATCTGCAATCATTGCCCCTACGTCATCCACGTGCAGGACCAGATTGCTGCGGTGGCAACCGAATATCGGGAACGCGGGGTTGCGTTCTTTGGCATTAACTCCAACGATGTTCAGCAATATCCAGAAGATTCCCCCGAGGCCATGAAGCGGGTTGCTGCCGAAGTCGGCTATCCCTTCCCATATCTATTCGATGAAACCCAGGAAACCGCACGCGCCTACGGGGCAGCTTGCACTCCTGAATTCTATGTTTTTGATGCCAACCTGATGCTGGCCTATCATGGCCAAATGGATGATGCCCGCCCGCGAAACGACATCCCCGTCACTGGCCGGGACCTTCGCGACGCACTGGATGCGATTATCGAGGGCCGCCCGGTTTCGGAAATCCAAAAACCTGGAATCGGGTGCGGAATAAAATGGAAAATTGCGGAGTGATCCAACCTGAACTGCACACTTCTGCTGAGCAACTGCAACAACAACCAATCCTAACACAGCTATGCGAAAAACAATTATTGCCGGGAATTGGAAAATGAACATGGACCTTGAAGGCGGGCGCGCCCTTGCCGACGGGGTGAAAATGGGGACGCTGGGGATGGACCTTACCGACACCTTCCGCGTGGTGCTGTGCCCCCCTGCGGTGCTGCTCCACGACCTCAGCAACCGCCTTTCCGATTGCACCATCGCGATTGGCGGCCAAAACCTTCACAACAAACCAAGCGGTGCCTTCACGGGCGAGCTTTCCGGCGCGATGCTCCGCTCGGTCGGTTGCCAGTATGTGATTGTTGGCCACTCCGAACGCCGCACCATGTTCGCCGAATCGGACATCGAGGTCTGCCTGAAAGCCAACGCCGCGCTTGATGCCCGGCTTTCCCCCATTATCTGCGTTGGCGAAACCATCACCGAGCGCGAAGAGGGAAGGGTGAAAGAAGTGCTAAGCCGCCAAGTCCGCAAAGCGCTGGAAGGGATTTTCGATTTTGGGATCACCAACTGCGTGATTGCTTACGAGCCGGTTTGGGCAATCGGGACCGGCAACACCGCCACGCCGGAGCAAGCCCAAGAAGCGCACCGCCTGATTCGGGACCTGCTGGCCTCGATCTACAACCCAGAGGTTGCCCAGGAAGTCTCCATCATCTATGGCGGAAGCGTCACCCCGCAAAACGCGCGCGAGCTGTTCGCACAGCCCGATATTGATGGGGCGTTAGTTGGCGGGGCCTCGCTTCGGGCCGATTCTTTCTTGGCCATTATTAACGCTGCCCGTCCGTAATCAAACGCTGGAACCGAACAAACAACATCTATCCATCCATCAACTTCCGCTTTTTCCCGTATGCCTACTCTCCATCTTGACGGCCAATCGCTTACTGTTCATCAGGTTGCGCAGCTTGCCTTCGATCCATCCATCCAGATTCAGCTTGCGCCGGAAGCGATCAAGCGGATGGATGATTCGCGCCAAGTGATTGAAGATTGGGTGGAGCGGGGAAGGGTGATCTACGGCGTGACGACCGGGTTTGGCGAGTTTGCGAACGTGGTGATCAGTCGGGAAAATTTGGAGCGGCTGCAGGAGAATCTGATCCGCAGCCACGCCGTGGGGGCCGGCGACCCGATTGAGCTTCCGGTGATGCGGGCAATGATGGCCCTGCGGATTAACGCGCTGGCAAAAGGCTTCAGTGGCGTGCGCCGCGCAACGGTGATGACGCTGGTGGATATGCTGAACAAGAACATCATTCCGGTGGCTCCATCGCAAGGTTCGGTGGGGTCATCGGGCGATCTTGTGCAGCTTTCCCACCTTGTGCTGGCGGCAATGGGGGAAGGAAGAGTTTGGAAAGAAGGGACGATTGTTCCCGCCGGGCCGGAGCTGGAGCAAGCCGGAATCGAGCCGCTGCGGCTGGGGGCAAAGGAGGGGTTGGCGTTGATTAACGGAACACAGATGATGGGAGCGTTTGGCGCGATTGCCCTGGACGCAGCAATCCGCTACGCCCGCACTGCCGATGTTCTTGCGGCCCTTTCGGTAGAGGCCTTGAAGGGGACCGACCGCGCCTTCGACGAACGTTTGCACCGGGCGCGGCCACACCCCGGGCAGATTCTTGTGGCGCAGAATCTGCGGAACCTGATGGCTGAATCCGAGGTTCGGGAGTCGCACCGTTACGACGACGACCGGGTGCAGGATGCCTACTCACTCCGCTGCATCCCGCAAATCCACGGGGCCAGCCGCGACGCAATCGCCCATGTTGATCGGGTGATGGAGATAGAGATCAACAGCGCCACCGACAACCCCCTAATTTTTGCCGACGACGGCGAGCCAATCGAAGGGGGGAATTTCCACGGCCAGCCGCTGGCGTTGGCGTTGGACTTCCTGACGATTGCTGCTGCCGAGCTTGCCAACGTCTCCGAACGCCGCACCGAGCGGTTGGTGAACGGCGCGCTTAGCCGGCTGCCACGCTTCCTAACGGAAAACGGCGGGCTGAACAGCGGCTACATGATTGCGCAATACACCGCAGCCTCCATCGTAAGCGAGAACAAGGTGCTGGCGCATCCGGCATCGGTGGATTCAATCCCGACCTCGGCAAACCAGGAAGATCATAACTCCATGGGTTCCATTGCCGCGCAGAAATCGCTGAAAGTTGTGCGGAACCTTGCCAGCGTCTTGGCCGTGGAATACCTGTGTGCCGCGCAAGGGCTGGACTTCCACGCGCCCCTAAAAACCGGGCGTGGGTTGCAGCCGGTGTATGAGCTTCTCCGGTCCCAACTTCCCCACCTTAGCGAGGACCGAATAATCTACAACGACCTTCAGATTGCGCGGGAATTAATTGAATCAGGAGCAGTGCTGCGCGCAGCAGAGGAAGGGTTGGGGGAGGGGGTGGGGTAAGTGGAGGAGGTACGGGAGGATGACAAATGATTAGGTGATACCGATTGCCTATCATAATTGCCTTCCTTTTTTTGCAAATCACTTTGTTCTGAGCATATCACAAACGGGGGAGAGATCACGCGATCTCTCCCCCGTTGCTCTTTTCTATCTGGGTTGCTTATTCCTCTCCGTTGTTCCGTTCTTGGAACTGGCGCGGCACGTAGAAGCTGGGGTCAATTTCTATCCGAGGGCTGTCGGCACCGGGCTGCCAGCGGAAGGAGTTGAAGGTCTTCAGCCGGGCATCAAGGTAGGGCTTCATCTTCATCCCGTACGGGATCACCTCAATCCGAACGCTCCGTTGCGAAAGGTAGTAGGTCCGCACAAACGCCGTTCCCCCTTTCGTGGCCGAGTCGCTGTCAACGTAGGTGTAGCCGCCGTTGTTTTGTGCGCTGTCGGGGATTGCTGGTGGCCGCACCGTGACGGTGAACCGGAACTCCCCCACGCCCGAAATCCGATAGACCCTCCGCTCAAATCGTTCTGCCGGGTTCCATCCGCTTGCGGCGGAGTCTAGCACGGCTTCGGCGGGAACGCTTGCCACGTAGCCTTTGCGGCTTTCGAAACGTTGGGCGGTGATCGGGTCCGGCGCGGGAATCGCTGGTTGCGCCGAAGCGGAGCCAGCGGCAATCAGCAGCAACAGCAACGCGCCGGCAGCTTCTGCGCGGGTGCTATTTCCCCTTTGAACCCTCATCTGCTTGGTCCCTTGTTGTCGAAGTAGCGGCCTTTTTCGTAGTCCTTCGGGTTGCGGCCATATCGCCAGGCGTCCAGTTCCTTCACGGCGTTTGGCATCGGCACAAAGCTGTCTTTGATTGCTTGCACCTTCGCTCCGTATTCCGCTTCCCCTTTTGCTGTCAGAAGAATCTCAATCTCCACCGTGTTTTCTTTCAGGATATAGACCCGTTTGAAAATCTTCCCATTGCGCCCAACGGAGTCGGGGTCGTGGTAGTGGACCCCATCCATCATCTTGAAATCGCGCGGGACCATGCGCCACTCCTTGATATGCCGGATGGTGATTGCCCCCGCGCCCCCGGGAAGAATGTAGTTCTGCTTCTCGGTCTCCCCGGCGGGAAGCACCTCGCTTCCAAGTTTGTTGTATTTGGCTTTGTTCGGCAGCAGGAAGCTGTAGCCGAACTGGCTCTCGAATTTCTGAGCAACGGAGGTGTCGGTTGCTTTTGCGGACTCAATCGCTTTGATCTCGGTCCGGCTAACGGTATCGTTATCAATGATCGTCTGAAGCCAGTACTGGCGTTTCTCCTTCAGTGGAATCGGGACGATGCTTCCCAGCGTCACGCTGAACATAAATTTCCCCCCTTCGGTGGGGGCAAGCTGGGCGTTTGGCTGGGCTTCTTCCCATAATTTTTTCCCCCCCGTTTGTGCGTCCCAGATGCTGAAGACAAAGTTCACCGTCGGTGTCGGGTTTGTTTTTGCATCCTCGATCGGGAATTCAATGATCCCCTGATACTCCATGGTGACGGGAAGCTGGGCAAACGCTGCGGTGGCAAGCGTTGCAAAGCAGAGAAGGGAAAGCGCGGAAAGTCGTGTTCGGTTCATCAGAAATAAGGGTATCTGGTCAGGAAAAGTGTGTTGCCCGGCTGGGACTGAAACGGTTCTGTTTGGTTTATGGCTTCGGTTGTTGCCGTAACTGCCGCAATATCACTCCGGAACCCAATGTTGAGCAAGCCCTTTGGCCAGCCATTTTCAAAACGGCCTACAAACCTTCAAGACTTCCCGATTGGCCGTGCGTTCCGGCTTCGCTATGTTTGCCCGCTGCGCATACGCCAGTCCTTCATCCAATTCACAGCAGTCACAGAAAATCAGCATGGATATTGCCGGAAAAACCGTTCTTGTTCTTGGCGGATGGGGCCTTGTTGGGGCAAGTGTTTGCCGCCGCTTGCTTGCCGAACGCCCTGCCCGCCTTGTGGTAACTTCGCTTCACGAGGCCGAAGCCACCGAGGCCGCCCAAGCCCTTCAGCGCGACGTTCCCGAAGGGGCCAGCGTGGAGTTCGTCCCGTGGTGGGGGAACATCTTCGGGCGATTTGAGCAGCGCACCGCCCCCCGCGAATCGCTCCTGTCCGACCGCCCCGCACGCATGACCCTGATCCACGACATCTTCGATGAGCTTACCGACGACATCCTCCATAACTCCGCGCTCTACCGCCTGATTACCGACCACAACGTGGATGCCGTGGTGGATTGCATCAACACCGCAACGGCAATCGCCTACCAGGACATTTACGGATCCGTCCGCGGCACGCTGAACGCCGCCGATTCCGACGGCCGCTACGATGGAGAAACGGTGGAACGGCTGATTGCATCACAGTACACCCCGCAGCTGATTCGCCACATCCAAATCCTCTATCGCTCGATGCTGGATGCCGGAACGGCAATGTATGTGAAGATCGGCACGGCCGGCTCGGGGGGGATGGGGCTGAATATCCCCTACACCCACTCGGAAGAACGCCCGTCGCGGGTGCTGCTCAGCAAAAGCTCGGTTGCCGGCGCGCAAACCTTGCTGCTGTTCCTGATGGCACGCACGCCAAACGGGCCAGTGATTAAGGAGATTAAGCCAACCGCCACCATTGCTTGGAAACGGATTCAGCATGGCGAGGTGCTTCGCAAAGGGCAGCCAATTCCGCTGGTGGATTGCCCGCCGGAGCGGGGGGTGAAGTTGGAGGGAAGCCTACAACTGAAAGCCGAAGGAGTGGCCACGCCAACCGGAAGCAACCTGTCCGCCCCGTTTATTGACACCGGCGAAAACGGAATCTTCTCGCGCGGGGAGTTCGAGGCGATTTCATCGCTGCAGCAGATGGAGATGATTACCCCAGAAGAAATTGCCGAGGCCACCGTCTTCGAGCTGAAAGGGGGGAACTCCGGCCACGACGTGATTGCCGCGCTTGACTCCACCGTCTATGGCCCCACGTATCGTGGCGGATATTTGCGAAGCCGTGCGGTCCAGCGGTTGGCAAAGTTGGAGGAAGAAACCGGCGTTCCATCGGTGGCGTTCGAGATGTTGGGACCGCCACGGTTGTCGAAGCTGTTGTTCGAGGCGCATATCCTGGGCCACGTTGCTGGGTCGCTTGCCAACGTGCTTGGCACCGATGCCGAAACCCTTTCGGTGGCGGCCGATGCCTTGCTCCGCGCCAATGCCGACATCCGCAGCCGCGCCATCTCCATCGGCATTCCAATTTTGATGCGGGATGGAGTGACGTTGCTTCGGGGGGAGAGCATAAAAATCCCGCCATTCCGTGGCCAGTGGGAGCTGCCGGTCACGCCCGAGGAGACCAACCATTGGGCGAACGCCGGCTGGATTGACCTTCGCACAGAAAACATGGCGGCTTGGAAGGATCGCCTTTCGCGAATCCAAGCCGAAACCGAAGCGCACCGCGAAGACGACACCAGCAGCCGCAACAACTTCCCGATGGACCACTGGGAATCGTTCCAAACCATGCCAATCGGAAAAATTGCCGCCTGGATTTTCACGGTGGAAGATAACGGGGCACGGATGAAAGCCTAAAAGATCAGCAGCGTGGTAGGGTGAAAGATTTTGCCCCAACCTCTGCTCAAAAAAAAGCCTCTGCGGTTACGCCGCAGAGGCTTGTAGTTATGGCCGATGTGGCCCGTTTCGGTACTGCTTCGAGAGCTTTTTCCACCGCTCTTTTTCGGCACGCATCGCCCCTTCGTCCTGGCGGCGGTTCTGGTAGGCAAGCTCACGTTGAAGTTTGCGGTAGTTCTCGAACCGGCTTGGGTTCAGCTGGCCGTTGCGCAAGGCATTTCCAACGGCGCATCCGGGTTCCCCTTCGTGCCGGCAATCGCTGAATCGGCAGCTGGCCGCCAACTCCTCGATATCCCCAAAAATCTCGCTTACTCCATCGTCGTTTCCGCCCCACAGTTGCAGCTCGCGCATGCCAGGCGTATCCATCAGGATTGCGCCGTTCGGAAGGGGGATCAGCTCACGGTGTGTGGTTGTGTGCTTCCCTTTCCCGACGCTTTGGCTGGTGCTTCCGGTTGCCTGGCGGTCTTGGCCAATCAGTTGGTTGATGATGGTTGATTTCCCAACCCCCGACGAGCCAACCAGCGCCGCTGTGACCCCGGGCCGCAGATGCTCCCGCAACGTCCCGATTCCCACACCTTCCAGCGCGCTGATGGCGATGACGGTGGTCCCAATCGCCACCCCTTCAACCTCGGCGATCCGTTCGTCAAGGTTGGGGCATTGGTCGGCTTTGTTCAGCACCACGATTGGCGTTGCCCCGCTATCCCACGCGGCGGTTAGGTATCGCTCGATTCTTCGGACGTTGAAGTTGTTATCCAGCCCCGTCACAATCACCAGCGCGTCAATGTTGGCGGCGATAATCTGCTGCTCCGTTCTTCCGCCAACCGCGTTCCGGCTGAAGGCCGAGCGGCGCGGCAGCACCCCGTGGATGATCGCCATATCGCCCCCTTGCTCTATTGCCACCGCAACCCAATCGCCAACGGCGGGAAGTTGGGAGCGGTCCGCAGCGGAGTGCCGCAACCTTCCCGAAAGTTCGGCGCGGAACTCACCCTGCGTGGTTAGCAAGGCATATCCGTTTCGGTGTTCGGCCACCACCCGTGCGGGCTGCAATCCCGCGTCGTCAAATTCTTGAAATCCTGCTCGGAAGAAGTCGTTCCAACCAAGCGTTTCTAAGCTGTTGTTTGTTGTTTGGTTGTTGATATTCACTGTTGTTGATCCCTTCATTCGGATTCTTGTGTCGGGTTTCTGTGATGGTGTTTTTGAACGCATCGCATCTACCCGCCGGAGAGGGATCGCCGCGCGCTATCCGGCACTGCGGATTGAGCGCGTCACCACTCCGGCGGCGTTGCTTCCTGCAGCAGCGCAGGCATGAACCGTGGGTTTGTTGGTTGGCTCAATCATAATTCTTCGGTCTCCTTCACGCGCATTGTTGTTCGGCTTCCCGTTTTGGCTGCGCGTGGTGCAAAACATGGGAAGCGGTAGTAAGAAATCTCGGCAAAGGTACGGCGGCGAAGCGAACTAATTGCCCTTCACCCATCGCCAAAAATAGAGTAGGCCAACCACGTTGTTGCAACGTGGTTGGCCTATCTCACTTCTCGCCCCTTTGTGTGTGTGGATTTTTTGTGAGGTGGGGGGGGAAATAGCCCGCCCGGGGCTATTCGCTACATGGCCGCCAGCTTATGTTGCCAACGGGCGGATCAGTTCCGTTTGCCACGTGCTTGGGTCCGGATTGGCTTGCGGTCCGGCAAGGTAGGATTCGTACAGCACTGGCCCGGGGATATGGCCTTGCTCAACAATCCAAGTATCGAACTCCTCCCATGCTGCGCCCAATCCTTCGTAGGGGCCGTGATAGACGGTTTTTGCCACCGTTGCGGACGGCCACTGGCTGGGCTGCACACGCCCTGCTGCGGCAACGGGCGTGGCCACGGGGACGCTGATCTCAAAATCAAATACTTCGGGGTCCAGCCTGCGGTGGTGGGTGAACACGGCCCCTGCCGGGGCAATCCCTTGTTCGGCCACGGTTGCCAGCAGTTCGTGGATTCCCGGCCCCATAACTTCACCAATCTGGTTGCGTGGGACCACCACCGGGATAACTGCCGTTAGTTGGGTTGTGGTTTTGGTGATTTGTGGTGTTTCAATCATTGCTGTTTCTCTCTCCTGCGTGGTCTGTGATTGATGATGTCCATGCAGTCGTTAGCTGTTGCTTTCGATGCGGTGCAAAGATACAACATCGAAGTGTTCAGATGAACACTTTTGTGGATTGTTGAGAAAAATTTTTTGGAGAAGATGCGATGGTATATTTACAGCAAGGCGTGGGGGCCAGATCTGGCCGCTTGCCTCAGCATTCAATCGCGATCATCTCACAACTCATGAAATCCTACCGAGAAGAACTGTGGTTCAACACCGCAAAGCCTGTTGAGTTCGTCCGCATTACCGGCATGGTTCGCGAAGCGGTGAAGAAATCGGGAATTCGCGAAGGGCTTTGCTTGGTGAACGCCATGCATATCACCGCCAGCGTCTTCGTCAACGACAACGAGCGCGGGCTGTGGCATGATTTCCAAACGTGGCTGGAACGGCTGGCTCCGCATGGTCCGCTGGAACAGTATCGTCACAACGACACCGGGGAGGATAATGCCCACGCCCACCTGAAGCGAACGGTGATGGGGCGCGAGGTGACGCTGGCCATTACGAACGGGGACCTTGATTTGGGACCGTGGGAGGAGGTGTTCTACGGCGAGTTCGACGGCCAGCGCCGGAAGCGGGTGCTTGTGAAAATTATTGGGGAGTAGAACGCCGATCCTTTCTCCGTCATCTCCGTTCATCTTCCGCGACATTCCGTAAGTTCGTGGCATCTCTATCTGCCAACATAACCTTCAACCTAACCGATATGCGAACAACGCTTGCGCAACTGCGCCTTCCTTCTCTTCTTCTTGCTGCCGCCATTGCATTCCCGCTGCTGGGCGGTTGCCAGGAAAAACCCCTTAAAGCTGCCGGGCCACCCAAAATTGAGATTGTTGGGGGGGAGCTGGTGGATTGGGGAAAGACCGCCCCAGGTACGCTAAAACGAACGGTCCAGATTGTCAACAATGGCGGCGACACGCTGAAGATCAGCAAGGTTCAGCCAAGCTGCGGCTGCACCACCGCCCCGCTAAGCAAGGAAAATCTTCGCCCGGGCGATACGGCAACCTTGGATATCAGCCTAAACACCCCGACGCACGCCGGCGAGACCAGCAAGACCATCACCATCATGTCGAACGACTCGCTTCGGCCATCGGTGATGCTGCGGTTGAAGGCGTTTATCGTTCGCGAGATTGTGGCATCGCCCGATTTCTTCCCCGCAATTAGCGACGTGAAGCCTGGGCAGGAGGGGACAACAGAAATTGAGTTGCTGAACACTGCCGAATCGCCCGTCACCATCCAGCCGCCAACATTTACCGACGCTCCCGAAATGCTTGTTCGGTTCGACATGGCCGCACCCGTGGTTGTTCTGCCAGGGGAAAAGGTGAAAGTTGTTGCCCACGCAAAGCCGTTGAAGGCCGGCATGAGCAGCGGCGAAGTGATTTTCAAAACCGACAGCAAAATTAATCCCGAAGTGAAAGTGCGGATTACCTGCAACGCAAGCTGAGGAAAAAATAATCCACCACGTAGCCGCCCCGATTCCGTTGGGGCAGCTACGTGGTGTTCAGCTCTGCGGGGGAGTTGCTCCAAGCTATCGAGGCAGCCAGATTATCAAAAAAGATATTCAAGGTTTTCCTCCTTTGCGAAAAAATCAACTGTGAAAAAATCAACCAACACAAAAAAGAATTATGCTCCGCTGGCTGGTTATTATTCACGTGCTTGGTGCCACCATTTGGGTGGGTGGCCATTTAATTCTTGCAATCCGGTATCTCCCCAAAGCATTGCAAGAAAAAAGCACCGCGCCGATTGTTGGTTTCGAGCATCATTATGAGGCGTTGGGGCTGCCGGCATTGGCCTTGCAAGTAATCACGGGAGTATGGATGGCGCATATTTATCAAGTTGAATGGTTCTCCTTTGAAACCGTTCACTACGCAATAATTAACACGAAAATTATCTTGCTCCTCTGCACTGTTCTGTTGGCGATTCATGCACGGGTATTTATTATTCCATCATTAACTCCAAAAAAATTACCGCTCCTTGCTTCGCATATTATTCTGGTGACAATAATTGCCGTGGCGATGCTCTATCTTGGCCTTTCGTTCCGTTTGGGAATGGGCTAAGCCGATGCTGAAAATATCCACCCATTAACGGGGTTGCGTATGCTTGAGGTTTATTGGGGGTGTTTGGTTGGAGGAATGCTTTTCTCGGCGGTCTCGCTGCTGGGTATCCGGGGCGGGCATGGGGGGCACGCGCTAAAAGGTGTGCACGCCATGAAAGGGGCGCACCATCTGCTTTCGCACATGGGGCATCATGGGGCGGGCCATGCTGTTGGCCATGCTCATCATGGCCATGTTCATCATGGTGGCGGGCATCACGTGGGGGGTGTGCATGGCCACCACCACACATCGTTTTTGAACCCCACGACGATTGTTCCCGGGATTGCAGCCTTTGGCGGCGGCGGGGTGCTGCTGGCCACCTACACCACGCTAACCGCTGGCCCGCAGGTAACATTAGCGGTTTGCTTGGCAATCTTGATGTCGGTGCTGGTGCATTTCCTGTTCGTCCGCCCGATGGACCGCGCCGAAGCCTCCGTTGCCTTCAGCATTCACGATTGTGTGGGGCGTATCGGCATCATCACCGTTCCCGTTCCGGAGCATGGGCATGGGCAGATTATGCTGAACATGGGGGGCGGAAACACCGTCCAAATCGCCGCCAGTGCCGATCATCTCTATCTGCCAAAATCTGCCGAGGCGGTGGTGGTGGAGGTCCGCGAGGGCATTCTGTACGTTGCCAAATTTTCCGAAGAATCGGCGGCGGACCCACGCTGAACAGTTCCAACAGCACGCGCAAACAAATCCCGAAGAAGCCATGATCGAACTCTACTGGATATGCCTCGGTATCGGCCTTCTTTTTTCGCTTGTCACCTTCTTCGCTGGCGACGCGCCGGACCTTGATGGCCTGCTGGAAACTGGCGGGGCCGACTTCCTAAACACCACCACCATTGCGGCGTTTGTGGCTTCGTTTGGGGGGGCTGGCGTTTTGGTTGTGGCCTATTCATCGCTGGCGGTGTTGGCGGGATTGGCCGTTAGCCTGTGCGCTGCGTTCTTGGTCTCGGCAGCCATTCAATTCCTGTACGTCCGCCCGATGCAGCGGGCCGAGCGTTCGGTGGCGTTTTCGATGAAGGAGCTTGTTGGCCGCACCGCCCGTGTCACAATCCCAATCCCCGCCGATGGCTACGGCGAAGTGATGCTGGGCGTTGGCGGCGGCAACGTCTGCCAAATTGCACGCAGCAACGATGGAACCCAGATTCCCACAGGGACCGAAGTCGTTGTGGTGGAATCCTCGCCCGACTCGGTTTCGGTGGTCCCGTTCGCTGATTCATAACCCAACTTGATAACCCAACTCACATTCACGCTCACATTCACATTTCACGGAGAAGACAGAGATGGAAATTCCAGTGTACTTGGTTGTTCCGGCAATCGTGGTGGCGGCGGTGCTGTTTTTGCTGATGGCATTTTCCTCACGCTACAAAACCGTCAGCCCCGATGAAGCCCTGATCGTCACCGGTGCCGCGCTAACCGGAAGCAACGTGGTGGAGGACGCAAGCGGGCGAAGGATCAAGATCGTCCGCGGTGGCGGCGCGTTCATTCTGCCGGTGTTCCAACGCTACGAAAAACTCTCCTTGCTTACTCACAAACTTGAGGTCCGAACGCCGGAGGTGGTCTATACCTCGCAAGGTGTTCCCATCCTTGCCGATGGCGTGGCGATCGTGAAAGTGGGAAGCTCGGTGGAGGACGTTGCCACCGCTGCCGAGCAATTCCTAACCAAGCCGCCAGATGCATTGGAGGCCGAAGCTCGCGAGGTTTTGGAGGGCCACCTGCGCGCGATTATGGGGGCGATGACCGTCGAGGAAGTCTATCGCCACCGCGACAAGTTCGCCCAGGAAATTCAAGGCGTTGCCGCGTTGGACCTGAAGAAAATGGGCTTGCAGATTGTGGCCTTCACCATCAAAGATGTCCGCGACCCGCACGGATACCTTGAGGCATTGGGCAAGCCCCGCATTGCGGCGGTAAAACGCGAAGCCGAAATCGCCGAAGCCCAAGCCTACCGCGATGCCCGAGTGCAAAAAGCCGTCGCCGATGAAGAGGCAATGAAAGCCGAACTGCTGCGCGACACCCGCGTTGCCGAAGCCAACAAGGAAAAAGAACTCCAGATTGCCACCTTCAAACGGGAGCAGGACACGGCAAAGGCCGAAGCCGACCAGGCCTACTTTATCCAAGAAGCACGCTCCAAACAAGCCGTCACCGAAAACCAGATGCAGGTGGAGCTAACACGGAAGGAGCGTGAGATTGAGCTGGAAGAAAAGGAGATCCGCCGCCGCGCAAACCAGTACGACGCCGAAGTGAAAAAGAAGGCCGATGCCGAACGCTACGCCATTGAGCAAAGTGCCGAGGCCACGAAGCTCCGCCAAATGCGCGAAGCCGAAGCCTTGCAATATCGAATCGAGGCCGAGGCACGCGCCAAAGCCGAGCAGCAACGGCTGGAAGGCTTGGCCCAGGCCGATGCCGAGCGCGCACGCGGCACTGCCGAAGCCGATGTGATTCGCCTAAAAGGCCTTGCCGAAGCCGAAGCCAAGCAGAAATTGGCCGAAGCGTTCGAGAAGTTTGGGCAGGCGGCGGTGTTGGATATTCTGGTGAAGATGATGCCGGAGCTTGCCGGGCGAATTGCCGAGCCGTTGCGGAGCATTGACAAGATAACAGTGGTGGACACTGGCCACGGCGAAGGGGCCGCCCGCGTCAGCAATTACGTGACATCGTTGATGTCCACCGCGCCGGAGATGCTGAGAAGCGTTGCCGGAATTGACGTGCAAGAACTCATCCGCCGATTCACCGCCCGCGCCGTGGAAGGCGGAACCAAAACGGAAACAGAAGAAACGCCTTCGTGATGGATTGAGGGGGGAATGGGGTAGCCGCCCCGACCTCCGTCGGGATGGATAAAAGGTAGCCGAAGGTCTTTAGCCTTCGGCGTCTTTAGCCCTCCCCTGCCCAGCGGGGGAGGGTTGGGTGGGGGTGATACGAGGGACGGTGGAATCTACCAACCCGCCAACGCAGCAGCCCCCTCCCCGCCTCCTCCAATGCTGGGGGAGGGGCCGGCAGAGGTGGCGTGAGTTTCCGAGAGACAGGGAGCAACAGCTAAACCCGTTTCCTCCCAGCATTGGGGGGACGCAGCGAAGCAGGGGGAGGGCGCGGCGGTTCTGGTGCGAAATTCTGATTCTCGCAAACCATCCTGTTTTGAGTACATACAAAAAAGAACGGACAAGCAAACTAAACACAGCTATTAACCAAAGGGATCATACCCATGAAACAACTCTCTCTTCTTGCAGTGATGCTGTTAAGCATCGTTGGCTTTTGCCCAGCCCAAATAGACCTTGGAACCAATAACGTAAGGTATCTGACCGCTCCAAATGGATTTGGAGGGGGAAGTTTCACGACTCCTGAATTTTCTTCTGATGGGAAAAAAGTGGTGATTGGTGGCAGAGATGGCTTGCTCCATCTGTTTGATGTGGAGAGCGGCGAACACCTTTGGGTCAGCGACTCATCCGGGGAGATAGAACCTGCTTTTACATGGAGTCCAGATGGAAAGATGATCGTAAGTGCAGGAAGAATCATCAAAAAATATGATTCGACGAAATGGAGAAAGTACTATATCATTCTGTTAGATCACATTAATGCATCTACTGGAAAAATAGAAAAAACAGTAGAATTACCACCTATATTAGCGTTTTATAATACAGCATCAATACGGTTTGTTGAGGATGGGAAATACCTATTTGTATTAGTAATGTCAAGCACATATGAGTCACTTCCACCCATAATTGTGGATCCAAATACTGGAGAACTGGTGAAAGAGTTTCCCGAAATCCGGATGCACATAAAAGTTGCGTTTGATGAACTTTCTAAGCGAGTAGCAACTTTTGGTTTGAAACGAGGTGAAGTAGAAGTATTTAACGTAGAAGACATGAAATCAATAAACAAAATTGCTGTTAGCAATGATACCACAATAAGATCTGTGTCATTTGTACCTAACACAGACCTTATTATTGTCACATATTCTTTGGGCGGCTATACTGTCCAGCCTCGATTTTATTTAATTGATATCAATACAGGGGAGAAAAAGGTCACATTCGCAGGAATGAAAGGAGGTATGTTGGGGGGTATTGTTACTTCAGATGGAAAATATGTTGTCACTCCCGGTGTACAAGCAAAGTTCAATATTTGGGATGTTTATACAGGAGAATTGCTCAGGGTCTGGCAATCCCGAAAGCTGGTTGCAGCGTTTAGCGTAAGCCCTGACCAGCGGTATATCGCAGCCGTTGATGGAGGCACTGACAGCTTATATCTTTGGCCAATGCCAGAAATGAGCAATAGTGGGATAACAGGGGAGAAGGATATTCAAGAAGGGGGGATAGTGTGCTATCCCAATCCGGCGGGAAGTGCGGTAACGGTATCATGGAAAACGGTCAGCAAGAGTGTTCTGCAAGTAAGCATAGTAGATATGATGGGTCGGGAAGTTTTGGCGGTATATGAGGGGAATGAAGCAGTAGGAGAGCGCAAAGTAGATATTGGAGAGCTAAGCAATGGCCACTACCTTGTAGTGATGCGAGACGGAGAACGGGTTCGGACCGAACCGCTACTGATAGCCCAATAATGGCTTGCTCCCGGCAAGATTGGAAGAGTGGGGAGTAGAGGTCGGGTAGCGGCTCTGCCTCGTCGGAATGAGTAGCCGTCCCGACCTCCGTCGGAGTTGCCACCGCAAGGGTAGCCGTCCCGACCTCCGTCGGGATTGATAAAAGGTCTTTAGCCTTCGGTGTCATCTTCGGCCTTCGGCCTCTGGGCGGCATCTGACTGGGCAGGCTAAAGACCTGCCGCTACCCCGACTTCGTCAGGATGATCACCGGAAGAGGTAGCCGTCCCGACATTCGTCGGGATTGCTAAAAGGTCTGTAGCCTTCGGCGGTATCAGAGCGAGACCCCGTGCAACACCAGCCCTGAAGGGGCGACCGATGCCAGCCCAGGGCGTCGCCCTGGGAACTGAAGGGGCGACCTCCATCTGGTTGGAGATGTTGTTGAGGGTGTGGATTTCCAATGGGTGCGGTCGGTGAATGATTGGTGAATGGATCTGCCCCTTCAGGGCGGTGGGATGTTCGGGGGACGATTCCCAGGGCGTTGCCCTGGGCTGTGATAGAATGCCCCTTCAGGGCGAAGAAGGAGAACGCTTCGGGAGAGTTCGGGAGGCATCCCGATCAACAATCAAAAAAACAAAACAGGCTGAAGCCCTTTCGCATCATCAAAAAAAACTCCACATGACCATTCGTGCAATGGTGCTGCTGGCAAGCATCTCCGTTTTGCTTGCTTGCTCACGGAAGGAACAGCTTTCACCAAATCCACCATCGCCGGCATCGGCAAGCACGCCTGCTGCCGGGCGGCCAACCGCTGACGCTTCAAGCATCGAGCGGCCCGAGCTTGGGCGATATTTCCAACAAGTCGGGGCCGATTCCGGCGCGTTCGTGCTCCACGACCTTTCGGCGAACCGGGTAATCCGCTACAACCCAGCCCGTTGCGCCAAAGGTTTTTTGCCAGCATCCACCTTCAAGATTTTCAACGCGCTGGTGGCGTTGGAAACCGGCGTTGCCCCCGACACCAATTTCGCGCTCCCCTGGGATAGCGTCGTTCGCCCAATCCAAAACTGGAACCACGACCAAACAATCGCCGAGGCGTTCCGCAACTCCACCGTCTGGTTCTACCAAGAGCTTGCACGGCGGATTGGCCAGGAGCGGATGCAGATGTGGGTGTCGCGTGAGGGCTATGGAAACCAGAATATCCACGGGGGGATTAACACGTTTTGGTTAAATGGTCAGCTGCAAATCTCTCCCGACCAGCAAGTGGAGTTTTTGCGGCGGCTGTACGAGGGGAAGGTTGGCTTCTCCAAACGGACCACCGAGTTGGTGAAGCAGATCATGCTGCAGCGCGACACGCCGCACTATCGCCTGCGTGCAAAAACCGGTTGGGGGAGCGTTGGGAAGGTGCAGATTGGGTGGATTGTCGGGTGGGTGGAGCGGTCGCAGGGGGCGGCAATCTTTGCGTTGAATCTTGAAAGCCGCGACCCAAACTACCCAATGATGAAATCCCGAATGGAGGCCCTGCAGGGAATACTGAAGGATCTGGAAATTATTCCAAAACAGGAGTGAGGTGGGATTCAAAGGTCACCACCACACGGGTAGCCGAAGGTCTTTAGCCTTCGGCGTCATCTTCGATCCTGGGCAGGCTAAAGACCTGTTATCAATCCCGACGGAGGTCGGGGCCGCTACCCCGACTACGTCGGGATTGATGGATGCGCGGCTCCCCCTCTCGGGAGGGGGCTGGGGGGTGGGTTGGGGACACCCACGAAACCGCATCCATTGCCGAATCTCAGGATCAGAGCCTTCCGCGGCCAACGGAAACCGCCGCCCATTCGGTGCTCGCCCCGAACCCACCCCGCCCTGTTGGGCACCCCTCCGTTGGAGGGGGACGCTTCGAGAGTTTTTGCGGGCAGCCGTCCCGACCTTCGTCGGGATTGATAATCGGAGCCGTTACCCCGGTTCCGGCTGAAGAAGCTCGGCTGCGTTGTGGTAGGGAAGTATCCGAATTTCCCCGCGCCGCTCCGTGTTGGGGCCGGCGTAGATCACCGTTGCCTCGGTGCTTTCGTTTGCGGCAAGTTCTTGCCAGCGTTTCAGCCCGCGCAGCAGGTCGGGGGTGATCGTCGCGGTGGATTTCATCTCAACAGCCCGCAGCTTCTGGCCATCTTCAATCAAGCAATCAACTTCAAGGCCGTGATGGTCGCGCCAGAAATACGTTTCTACTCGCCGCCCTCTGTTCAGCATCTCTTTCCATATCTCGGTCATCACAAGGTTCTCGAATATCGCCCCGCGTGCGTGGTGGCGTTCCAATTGATCGGGGTGCTCAATGCCCAACAACCAGCACGCCAAGCCGGTATCCAGGAAATAGAGTTTCGGAGATTTTGTCAGCCGTTTGTTGAAGTTTTTATGATACGGCTGAAGCAGCTGAACGATGTACCCCGCTTGCAGAACCGACATCCACGATTTGGCAGTATTCACCGAAATCCCTGCATCGGTGGCCAGCGATGACAGGTTCAGCAATTGCCCAACCCGCCCGGCGCACAGCCGCACAAACCGCTGGAATGTTGATAAATCCCCAATGTTCTTCAGCATCCGAACATCCCGCTCAAGGTAGGTCCCAACGTAGTTGGCGTGGAAGACGCTGGCGGGCATTCCCCGCTCAAAAATTCGTGGATACCCGCCAAGCGTGGCGGCTTCCTCAAAGCTCTTTGTGGGATGCCCACCGGCCTGCAGCTCGGCAATGCTTAAGGGAAGCAGCGTCAGCAAACCAACCCGCCCGGCAAGCGATTGGGTGATGGTTTCCAGCAGTGCAAAATTTTGGGAACCAGTAACGATAAATGATGCGCTCGGGGAGGTGTCAACAATGGTTTGGATGTAGGAGAGCAACCCCGGGACCCGTTGAATCTCGTCAACAATCATCCCGCCCACTCCCAGAAAACTGCGCGGGTCTTCCTCGGCATAGGCGCGAACGTCGGGGTCCTCCAACGAACGGTACGGGAGGTTGGGGAACAGCTGGCGAACAAGTGTCGTTTTCCCCGATTGCCGCGGCCCGGTGACAACCAGCACCGGAAACCATTCGGCAAGCTGCCGGGCGTACCCGGCACTTTGGCGTGGTATGAGCATGAAAAAAAACTGGACAGATTTGCAGTTCGATTGCAAATCTGTCCAAAAAAATCTTCTTGCCAAGCTCCTCCGGCCAAGCAAGGGAAGCTCACCGATCCTCAATCACCGATTCGTACTCCATCGCGTACGCCTTGATCCCTTTGGCAACCGACCGCGCAAGTGCCTGCTGGCCGGTTTTGCTCCCCAGCAGTTCGGCATCGTGTTCGTTGCTTAAGTAGCCAAGCTCAACCAGAACCGAAGGCATGGACGCGCCCACCAACACAAGGAACCCCGCTTGATGAACGCCACGATCGGGAAGCAAGTCGGCGGTGCGGACCGATTCGCGAATCCGCTGGGCAAGCGTCTCGCTGAATCGTGCAAACGCACTTTGCGCCATTGCGGCCATGATCGTGGTCTCGGTGGCCATGCCCGCATATTTTTCTTGGCCATACTCCAGTTTTATCACGCTGTTTTCCCGCTGGGCAACGTTGGCTGCGTCGCCGCTTCTTCCCGGGCGAAGGATGTAGCACTCGAATCCGCTTGCCGGGTGTGGTTTCTCCGGCATGGAATTGCAGTGGATGGAAACGAACAGCTTCCCGCCAGCACTGTTGGCAATCTGCCCGCGCCGGTGCAGCTCCACAAAGGTGTCATCGTCGCGGGTCAGGACCACCTTCACTCCTGGCATCAGTTTCTTCAGTTCGTCCCGAATTTTTTTGCTGGTGGCCAGGGTTACGTCCTTCTCCTTTACTCCGCCAATTCCCAACGCGCCCGGGTCCTTTCCGCCGTGGCCGGGGTCAATGATGATGGTGTTCAATGCCCAGCGTTTGCGGGTGCTGGCGTTGCCCGTTGTGGCGGATTGGGCAGAAGGCTCCTCGCTGCTTTTTGTGCTTTGGGTTTCTGATTTCTTCGGTGTTGCCAAGGCTATCCCACCGGTTGCCGAAGAAGGGGGGTGAAGCACCACGATCACCACCGTAGTTGAGTCCCGTTTGGCCACGTTCATGCTGGCAACGGGGCGGGCAAAGGTGATGTTCGCCACCAGCACGTCGGTTCGCTCGATGTGGGCGTGGATTGAGCGAACGCCGGGCCGAACAACCCCCGAGTTCAACGCCTTCTGCTCGGCCCGAACGGATTGCATCCGAATCTGCGCCACGCCGTTCCCCTTTGGCTCCACCACCACCGTTTTCACCTTCCCGGTAAACAGGAAGGTGATCATCGCTTTGGAATCGGAAGGGTGGACGGTGATGTCCCGAAGCTGCGGCGTGGCCGATTGCGCCGCCGCAGCAACGGGGGAAACAACAAGCAGAAGAAGAGCGATCCAAAGAGTTGGCATCATGCGCCGCAGGGTGGGGTGGGGGCTGGGTTACCGGTAGTTCACAAACTGAAGGGGGATTGGCAGATCGGCGTTGCGCAAGGCTTGGATCACCGTTTGCAGGTCATCCTTCGATTTGCTGGTGACCCGCACTTGCTCATCCTGAATCTGCGCTTGGGCCTTTGCGCCGCTCTCCTTTATCAGCTTGGTCACCTGTTTTGCGTTTTCTTTATCAATGCCGGAGACCAGGGAGATTTTCTGGCGTGCGGACCCGCGCGAGCCTTGCTCGATTTCGCCATACTTCAAGGCTTTCAGGGCAATGCCGCGCTTCACCAGCTTGGACTCGACGATGTCCACCAGCTGCTTCAGTTGGAACTCGGCGCCGGCCTCAAGCTGGATTGTTTTCTCCTTGCGGTCAAGCTCGACGGTGGCGTTGGCCCCTTTGAAGTCGTAGCGTTGGGCAACTTCTTTTTGGGTTTGATTGATAGCGTTATCGGCCTCCTGAAGATCAACTTCCGAGACGATATCGAACGAGAAGGTAGAAGCCATGGGCAGGAATTTGGTTGTTGAAGCCAGTGATGTTGAAAATTTCCGCACGAAAATAACCAATCATTGCCTATGACCCGTTGCTCACGTCCAAGAGTTTCTTCAGATTGCGCCCACGTTCTTTCCGCCTACCGATGTACCGCCCGTAGGCCCCGGCATAGTGGCCACATTTGGGGCAATCATGGGGCGCTACCTCAATCTCAACCGTCGTCCAACCAATACCGTTCAACATATCAGGAAGCAATCATCATGGAAACAGTCGCCGTACTTTTTGGCATGGAGCAGACGTTCCCGCCGGCATTAGTGGAAGCCATCAACCGTCGCGGGGGCGATGTCCGCGCAGAGTTTGTGCAGGTTGGTGGGGTGACGCTGGAGGAGATCAGCCAATACACAGTGATTATTGACCGAATCTCGCAGGATATACCGTTCTACCGCTCGATGCTGAAGAACGCCGTGCTGAATGGAACCCGCGTTATCAACAACCCATTCTGGTGGACCGCCGACGACAAGTTTTTCAACTACGCCCTGGCAAAGAAGTTGGGGGTTGCCGTCCCCAAAACGGTGTTGCTTCCCCACAAGCAGCATCCGCCAAACACCACCGGCCAATCCATGCGGAACCTGATCTACCCGCTGAATTGGGAGGAGATTTTCAACTACGTTGGGTTCCCTTCATGGCTGAAGCCGTTCGATGGCGGCGGGTGGCGGCACGTCTATAAGGTCAACTCCATTGATGAGTTCTTCAACGCCTACAACCAAACCGGGCAGTTGTGCATGACCTTGCAGGAAGGGATTGAGTTCGAGGAATACTACCGCTGCTACTGTGTTGGGCGGCAGTATGTTCACATCATGCCGTACGAGCCGCGCAACCCGCATCATCTTCGCTATGTTGCGCCGTTCGCGCCATCGCCCGAGATGCACGCCCGCTTGACCGGGGACTGCATCAAGCTGTGCGACGCGCTTGGCTACGACATCAACACCGTGGAGTTTGCCGTCCGCGACGGAATCCCCTACGCCATTGATTTTATGAACCCCGCGCCCGATGCCGAGGCAACGTCGGTGGGGGATGAAAACTTCCAATGGTTTGTGGAGACCGTGGCAACCTACGCCATTAACCAGGCACTGAAAGGGCGCGCAACGCCCGATGAATATCGCTGGAGCCGTTTCCTGTTTGGGCAAACCGAGACGGTGGCCGCGCCCGCGGCTGCGCCCGCTTCCGCAGCAAAAAAGCCAGCCCGCCCAGCAAAGAAAAGCACGAAGAAGTAACCCACTTTTGAACATACGGACGACAACGCATGGAAGGCTACGTCCAAGACACCTACACGGATACCGATCCCTACCAAAAACCGAGCTTCACGCTTGGTGTGGAAGAGGAGTACATGGTGATCCATCCCGAAACACGGGAGCTGCAATCGCACCTTCAGTTCGAGCTTCTTTCCAAAGGGAAGGCCGTGCTGGAGGAGCAAGTGAAACCGGAGATGCATGGGTCAATGCTGGAGATTGGGACCAACATCTGCAAGAATTCGCAGGAGTTGTTCACCCAGCTGCGAAGCATCCGCTCAATCGTTCGCAACCTGACCGCCGCAAACGGGCTGAAGATTGGCGCGGCAAGCACCCACCCAACCTCACACTGGGCGCAACAGGAGATCTACCCCGACGACCGCTACCGGTTGTTGGTGGAAGATATGCAGGTGCTGGCGCGCTCGCTGCTGATTTTTGGGATGCACATCCATATCGGAATCGAGAACCGCGAGACGCAGATCAAGGTAATGAACGAGATGCGGTATTTCCTGCCGCATATCCTTGCCCTGACCACCAACTCCCCGTTCTGGACCGGAATCGAGACTGGCTTGAAGAGTTACCGCTCGAAAGTCTTCGAGCGGTTCCCACGCACCGGAATCCCCGACCCGTTCCAGAGCTGGGGGGAGTATGAGAACTTCTGCAAGCTGCTGGTGAAAACCGGGTGCATTGATAACCCAAAACGGATATGGTGGGATATCCGCCCACATCCGAATTTCCCAACGCTCGAGGTTCGCATCTGCGACCTTCCGATGACCATTCGGGAGACCACGGCAATCGCCGCCTTAATCCAAGCCATTGCGGCCAAGCTGTTCGCGCTCTACCGGAAAAATCTTTCCTTCCGTGTGTATAGCCGTGCGCTGATCATGGAAAACAAATGGCGTGCGGTCCGCTACGGCCTTGATGGCAAGCTGATTGACTTCGGCAGGCAGAAGGAGAAGCAGACCCGGGACTTGATTCGCGAGCTGCTGAACTTTGTGGATGATGTTGTTGACGATCTTGGCTCGCGCGAGCAGATTGAGTATATCTACGACATCCTTGACAACGGAACCGGAGCCGCCCGCCAGCTGAAGGTCTGGAACGAGAATGGCCAGGACCACCGCGCAGTGGTGGATTACATCATCCAGCAAACGGAGCTTGACCTGCTTCCGGTGGATGACCCCTCGCTTCCGGTTCCTAACCCTCCCAGCGCAAGCACCATTGCCGAGCGGGAAAGCAGCCATTTCAAAGCAGAGGATGCAATTCCTTGATGGAGTTTGATAAAAGAGAAACCGCCCCGATACGCCGGGGCGGTTTGTGCGCAGGATAGCAGCGGTTGCAATCACACAATCACAACAAACAAGGCAAACAAGTATGGACGGCATGGCAGCACTAATTCCGATCATCATCGTGGTTGGGGGAATCATCTTGATCATGATGTTCCTCTATTTCATTCCAGTGGGGTTGTTCATGACCGCCCTGTTTGCTGGGGTTCGCGTTGGATTGTTCCAGCTGTTTGGAATGCGCATCCGCAAGGTTCCGCCAGCGGTGATCGTGAACTCGATGATTACTGCCCACAAGGCAGGTATCCCAACAACAACGGACAAGTTGGAATCGCACTTCCTTGCCGGCGGGAATGTGCAGAAAGTGGTTGCCGCCCTTATCAGTGCCGACAAAGCGGGGATTCACCTAAGCTGGGAAAAAGCCACCGCGATTGACCTTGCCGGGCGCGACGTGCTGGAAGCGGTGAAAATCTCCGTCAACCCAAAAGTGATTGAAACGCCGCCGGTGTCGGCAATGGCACGCAACGGAATTCAGGTCCGTGCGGTGGCAAAAGTGACGGTTCGCGCAAACCTGGACCGCTTTGTTGGCGGCGCGGGCGAAAACACCGTGATTGCTCGCGTTGGCGAAGGGATCGTCACCACCATCGGCTCTAGCGATACCCACAGCTTGGTGCTGGAAAACCCCGACCGGATATCCAGAACAGTGCTGGAAAAAGGCTTGGATGCCGGAACCGCCTTCGAAATCCTTTCGATTGACATTGCCGACGTTGATGTTGGCGAAAACGTTGGCGCAAAACTTGCCTCGGACCAAGCCCAGGCCGACCTGAACGTGGCTCGCGCAAAAGCCGAGGAACGTCGTGCCGCCGCCGTTGCGGTGGAGCAGGAGATGAAAGCACGTGTTCACGAAATGCGCGCAAAAGTGGTGGAAGCCGAAGCGCAAGTGCCGCTGGCAATGGCCGAAGCCCTGCGCGAAGGGAACATTGGCGCGCTCGATTATTACAACCTAAAAAACGTCCAAGCCGACACCGCCATGCGGGAGACAATCGCCGGAACCAGCAGCAAATCGGAGCAGGGGAGTAAGGACTCGCTGGCGTAAATAGGATAATGTTGAAGATAATTCAATCGGGGGCGGGAAAAATCCCGTCCCCGTAGTTTTTCTTCTGTGCTTTTTCTGAAACACATAACCGCCTCCCAATAAATGTAGTATCAGCGAAATTGTACAGGCTCGAAAATCCCGTATGATTTCCATCAATGCCAATAACAATGAAAGCTTTAATCACTGCCGGAGGGCGCGGAACCCGGTTGCGCCCAATCACCCACACGCAGAACAAGCACCTTATTCCAATTGCTAATAAGCCAATATTGCAATATGCGCTTGATGCCGTGAAGCAAGCGGGAATAACCGAAATTGGAATTGTTGTTGGCGTAGATAATGGCCACGAAGTGGAACGCGCATTTGGCGATGGAAGCCAACAGGGGGTGGCGATTACCTACATTTGGCAGGAAGCTCCATTGGGGTTAGCGCACGTTGTGAAAATCTCGCAGGAATTTATTGGCGATGATTCGTTTGTGTTTTATTTGGGCGATAACATTGTTGTTGGCGGAATAGAACGCTTTGTGGAGCAATTCCAGCAAGGGGAAACGGATTGCTTGCTAACCCTTGCACGCGTCCGCGACCCCGAACGGTTTGGCGTGCCAGAGTTCGATAATCAGGGGGAAATTATCGGCGTGGCGGAAAAACCAGCCGCTCCAAAAAGCCCGTTTGCTGTCAGCGGAATCTATTTCTACAACTCCTCCATTTTTGCGGCAGTGAACGCAATCCAGCCAAGCAGCCGTGGTGAATTGGAGATCAGCGACGCGCACGATTATTTGCTGAAACATGGATACCGCGTTGGCCACAGCGAAATCACCGGATGGTGGAAAGATACCGGAATGCCAAGCGATCTGTTGGAAGCAAACCGCCTTGTGCTGAGTAAAATTGAGGAGAGCATTGAAGGCAAAATTGATCCGTCCAGTGATATTGCCGGAGCAGTAATTATTGAAGAAGGTGCCGAAATTATAAACAGCCGCGTTCGCGGACCGGCAATTATTGGGCGCGGCACAAAAATTATGGATAGCTACGTTGGCCCGTACAGTGCCATCGGAAATTCTTGCGAGCTTGAGGGCTGCGAAGTCGAATATTCAATTTTAATGGATCGCGTCCGCTTGAACAACGTTGGGGTGCGCGTGGAAGGAAGCATTTTAGCCAACGATGTGGAAATTGTTCGCGCCGCCGGCAAACCACGCGTGCAGCGGTTTATGCTGGGGGAGCAAAGCCGAATCGAGCTGGTGTGACAGCGAAAAAAATCCGAATTCCCATAGCAGTCTTGCTCCATCAATCTTGCTAACAGCCAAATCATGAGCATACATCTTTTCCGAAATATCCGACTTTTGAACCCGGCGCAGCAGCTGGACCAACGTTCCGATATGCTGGTGGCGAACGGGCGCATTGAACAGATCGGCACCAATATCCAGCCCCCCGACGGGACCGAAATTCACGAGGCTTCCGCCTGGGTTGCAACCCCTGGGTTGTTCGATATGCACGTCCACCTTCGCGAGCCTGGGGGAACCCACAAGGAGACGATCGAAACCGGCTGCGCGGCGGCGGCAAACGGAGGGTTTACCGGCGTATGCTGCATGCCGAACACCACCCCGGCAATTGACCATGCCGAGGTTGTTCACTCCATCCTCTGGAAATCGCGCGAGCTTCTGGTGGAGGTGGTGTGCAGCGCCGCAACCACAAAAGGAAGGAAGGGGGAGGAGCTTGCGGCAATGGGGGAATTGTACGAGGCCGGGGTGCGGCTGTTCACCGATGATGGCGACTGCGTCCGCAGCCCCGAGGTGATGCGCCGTGCGTTCGAGTACGCCTCCATGTTCGACGGCGCGGTCCTAAGCCAGCATTGCGAAGAACACAGCATGACAAAAGGCTTCGCGATGAACGAAGGGGTGACATCCATGAAGTTGGGGCACCCAGGCTATCCCGATATTGCCGAGGAACTGATCATCGCTCGCGACATCATGCTGGCGCAGTTTTGTGGGAATCGCCCCTATCACGTCAGCCACATGAGCACGCGAGGCGGGGTTGAGCTTGTTCGGCAAGCGAAGGGGCGCGGCCAGGCAAATATCACGTGCGAAGTTACCCCCCACCATTTTGTGCTGACCGACGAAGCCGTGATTGAGCATGGGACGAACGCAAAAATGAACCCGCCGCTCCGCACGCAACAGCATATTGATGCCATTCTTGAGGGCTTCCGCGACGGCACGATTGACGTGATTGCCACCGACCACGCGCCCCACGCGCTCTCGGAAAAACAGGTGGAGTTCCCCGCCGCGCCAAACGGGATTATCGGGCTGGAGACATCGCTGGGGATAAGCTACACCTACCTTGTCGAGCCAGGGATCATCACGCTTCCGCGGCTGATTGAGTTGATGGCAATCAACCCGCGCCGCATCCTTTCGCTCCCCATTCCCGTGATCGCCGAAGGGGAGCAAGCGAACCTCACGATTATGGCACCGGAGGAGGCGTGGCAGGTGAACACGGCGCAGTTCCGGACCCGCTCGCTGAACACGCCGTTCAACGGCTGGGACCTCCGTTGCCGCCCGGTCGGGGTCATCAACCGGGGGAAAGTGGTTTGGAGCAACCTGCGGTAGCGGTTCCGATTGAGTTGGGTAGCGGCCCCGATCTTTATCGGGGCCCAGTGTACTCCGGAGCCGAGACACACCGAAGGCTAAAGACCTTTTATCAACCCCGACGGAGGTCGGGGCGGCTACCAGTTCCTCAAGACATCGAAGGCTAAAGACCTTTTATCAATCCTGATTCAATCGGGGCGGCTATCAGTTTCTCAAGTTCTTCTGTTGTGAGGTTCCGCCATTGCCCCGCGGGCAGCTGAAGATGCTGAAGGCTTAGTTTGCCGATGGACTCGCGGAACAGCCGTAGCGTGGGGTGGCCAACGGCGGCGGTCATCCGGCGGACTTGGCGGTTGCGCCCCTCGGTAATCGTCAGGCGCATCCAGCTTGTGGGGATTGTGGCGCGGTAGCGGACCGCGCGGTGCTCAATCGCTGGCGGCTCAATCCGGCAGGCTGTTGCCGGAAGCGTTCGTTTCCCTTGCACCACCACGCCTTCGGCTAACTGCCGCAGGGCCTCATCATCGGGGATTCCTTCCACCTGCACCAAATATGACTTTGTGTGGTGGCGGGAGGGGTGGAGCAATGCTTGGTTCAGCGTTGCGTCATTGGTCAGCAACAGCAATCCTTCGCTGTCTTGGTCTAGCCGTCCCACGGGATAAACATCGGGCGGGAAACCAAATTCGGCTAAGGTCTGCGCGCCATCGTGCGGCGGGGTAAACTGGCTTACCACGTTGTACGGCTTGTTGAAGGCAATGTACGTCCTGCCAGAGTTGGGGAGAAATAAGGTGGAAACCTTCTCCGCTTTTGGTTTTTTGGGAAGGTGGAAAGGTGAGCGATATCGTCCGGCGTGCCGTTTCATCTTGCAGCAAAAGTAGGGGCTATGGGGCGAATTGCGGTGTAACCATAAGTCGAGGGTTCCGTGTAAGTTGCGCCCCTTCCCAAACGCCCCGCCATTCATTCGGGTTGGTTCTATCCTACAACTTGGCAGCAGCAACTTCGCAACAACAATCAATCATACACACATGTCTATGCTTCTTCACATCAAACAACGGTGCGCGGCGATTGCTGGCGTATCGCTTGCGGCCACGGCCTTGGCGGTCAACACCGGCGTGGCAGGGGGCGATCTCCCCAAGCTGACCTACGAAAAATTCACCCTGCCCAACGGCTTGCGGGTGATCCTCTCGGTGGATAAAAGCGCGCCGGTGGTCTCCACCTTCGTCCACTACCACGTTGGTTCCAAGAATGAACGCCCAGACCGCACAGGCTTTGCGCACTTCTTTGAACACTTGATGTTCGAGGGGACCAGCAATATCCCGCGCCACACCCTTGATAAAATCGTGCAGTCGGCCGGGGGCAATCTGAACGCCTTCACCAGCAACGATGAAACCGGCTACCAGATCAACCTGCCATCGAACCAGCTGAAGCTGGCACTTTGGATTGAATCGGAGCGGATGCTGCACGCACGGGTGGAGGAGATCGGCGTGGAAACGCAGCGCGGCGTGGTGAAGGAAGAACGGAAGAACCGCTACGACAACACCCCCTACGGCTCGCTGCTGGCGAACATCTTTGCGAACGTTGCCAAGGGAACCCCATACGAGTGGACCCCAATCGGCGAAGCGCAGTACATTGACCAAGCGGCGATTGAGGAGTTCCGCGATTTCTACAAGAAGTACTACGTCCCGAACAACGCCGTGCTTGCTGTGGTTGGCGACATTGACCTTGCCAAAGCCAAGCAATGGGTGATGGAATACTTCAGCGACATTCCCCGTGGGGCCGAGATAGAACGCCCGCAAGTCACCATGCAGACGGGGAAAGGGGAACACACAGTGGAGGTTCGCGAGCCACACACGCCGTTGCCGGCGTTGGTCTATGCCTATCCAGGTGCAAAGAAAGGAGACCCCGACGCGTATGCGTTGGAGATTCTTTCCACGGTGCTTGCTTCCGGGCAAAGCTCGCGGTTGTACAAGGACATGGTGGACGAAAAACGCCTTGCCGTTGGGGTGCAATCGCTCACGTTCGACATGGAGAGCGCGGGGGTGATTGGGTTCTTTGCCGTTGCCCATCCAACCTCAACAATGAGTGTGTTGGGGCAAGAGTTCGACCGCCAGATTGAACTTGTGAAGGAGCAAGGAGTAACCGAAAAGGAGTTCCAAAAAGCACGGAACCAGATTGAAACCCAGTTCGCCGGGCGATTCAACGAGCCATTGGACAAAGCAATGGCGCTTGCCAGCTACGAGACGTACTTCAACAACCCCGAGCTGGTGAACACCGAAATTGACAAGTACATGGCCGTCACTCGGGAGGACCTTCAGCGCGTGGCCCGCAAGTACCTTGCAAAAGACAATCGGACAATTATCAACTACTACCCAGGAAGCCAGGGCGGATAGTCTGCCGATAATACTCCGCCGGACAGTTGCCAGCAGCAAAGTTCCAGCATCAAGCCGTGGGGAAACCCTTTGCGCCGAACCAATCTGCGTTCAATCGTCCGGCATCCGATTCCCGAACAACCGAAAACCGAACTCCGATACGAAAGAAGTCCAATGTCAATAGCCAAAACCGTGGCAGCTGCTTTTGGAGCCTGCCTTCTGATACTTGCAAGCATGACCCAACCATTATTGGCTCAGGTAAACCGTGCCAAACAACCTGACCCAGAACCGCCACCAAAAGCGGCCTTCCCCCCATACGAAACCTTCAAACTGAAGAACGGCCTGAAGGTGTTTTTGGTGAAGAACGATAAGCCGATTGTCACCTTCCGAATGTTGGTCCGCGGCGGCAAAAGTGCCGAGGGGGGCCAAACCTACATTTCCGACGTTGCCGCCGACCTGATGGACAAAGGGACCACCACCGTTAGCGCAAAAGAGTTTGCCGAGCGGATTGATTTCGTTGGCGGCTCGATCAGCGCCAGCAGCTCGGACGAGCTTATCAGCGTCTCGGCCCGCGGCTTAAAGAAGCATCTGGAGGTGATCCTGAACCTCTATTCCGATGCCATCATTAACCCTGCATACGCGCAGGAGGAATTGGATAAGTATATCCAAGATCAGATTACCGGCCTTGCTTCGGCAAAGGCGCGGTCCGAGTTTCTTGCCGATTATGCAACGCGCAAGCTGATGTTTGGAACCACGCCGATTGGCCGAATGCCAACCGAGGATGACATGAGGAATATCACCCGCGAGAAAGTTCTGGCGTTCCACAACACGTGGTTTGTTCCAAGCAATGCAACGCTGGCAGTGGTGGGGAACATTACGAAGGAGGACTTGGTGGTGCGCTTGGAAAGCGCGTTTGCCAACTGGAAATCTGGCAAACAACCAACAGTGGCCAAGCTAGACATTCCCGAACGGAAAGGCCGCCGGTTGATTGTGGTGGATCGCCCAGCAGCGGTGCAAAGCACCATTCGGGTGATTGGTTCCGGCCCCGCAATGAACGACCCCGAACGCCCGAAATCCTCCATCTTGAACAACGTGTTTGGCGGAGGGACTGGGCTTGGCAATCGCCTGACGATGAACCTGCGCGAGACCCACGCCTACACCTACTCCCCCTACAGCTACTTCGACCCCAATCCGTTCCGCTCGATGTTTATCGCCACGGCGGACGTTCGCAACGCTGTTACTGATTCGGCGGTGAAGGAGATGTTGCATGAGATGGCGCGGATGCGCAATGAAGCGGTTCCGGGCGATGAACTCAACCGCAATATCCAATCGGCCATTGGTGGCTTCTTGATGTCGGTCTCGGACCCTGCCGTCACCGCATCGCGTGTGCAATCCATTGACTTTTTCAAGCTGCCGAAGGACTACTTCGCGAAGCTGCCAACCATCTACAACGCCACCACCGCTGCCGACGTGCAACGCCTTGCCAAAAAGTACTTTGTGGAGGATAATCTGGCGATTGTGATTGTTGGCAAAGCCAGCGAAATCGCCGACAAGCTGAAGCAGTTCGGAACGGTAGAGGTGTGGGACGCAGACCTGAACCCCGTTGGCGGCACCGATGCCAGTGCCGACATTGGAATGACCGCGCAGCAAGTCTGGGATAAGATGTTGGCGGCAATGGGAGGGGAGGCCACCATGCGGAGCGTTACCTCGCGCAAGATGCAGGCCGAGCTTGCCGCCAACGCCGGCAGCTCGGTGCTGAAAGGGAAGTTTGAGATGATTGAGGAAGCCCCCAACAAAGTCTATCAGATGATGGATATGGGGATTGCCAAAACCGAGCAGTACAGCACCGGAACCTCCGTAACAATGCTGGTTAGCCGGGGCGGCACACCGCCGCAGGCCCAGAAGGTTGAGGGGGAGGCCGCCGAGAAATACTATGAATCCACCCATATCATGCCGGAGGCCTACGTGAAGGACCTGGGGGCAACGCTGAAGGTGAAAGGGAAGAAGGTGGTCAACGGTGTGGAGTGTGTTCAGATTGCGGTGGTCTATCCAAAGTCTGGTGAGGCTCTCTACTCCATCAACGCCAGCACCTACCTTCCTGTTCGGATTGATCCTTCCATGGGAATGCCTTCTATCCTTAGCGATTGGAAAAGTGTGGACGGGGTGATGTTCCCCTTCGCCATCACAATAATCCCGATACCAGGGCAAGAGATACACCTGAAGGATATTCAGTACAAACTCAACGACCCCATCTCGCCAGCGGTTTTTACAAAAGTTCAGTAAGGCCGCCACACCAAGCGGAACCGCAGGCATTTCGCAGCCCATTCGATACCTTCGGATGGGCTGTTTCGTTTGTTCGTTATCCCATTCCCCGTGCACGAACGATTGCTGCGGCAAGCAGCAGGGCTTCGGTGCTGCTTTGCTCGTTGGCGCGGTTCTTTCCGGCAAGCGGGTAGGCCGTTCCATGGTCGGGTGAGGTCCGGACGATGGGAAGCCCTGCGGTGATGTTGACCCCGCCGCCACGCGCCATCATTTTCAACGGGATCAATCCCTGGTCGTGGTACATCGCCAGCACTCCGTCGTAGTCGTTCGGGCGGTAGCGGGCAAAAAAACCATCGGCGGGGAAGGGGCCGCTGGCATCCATTCCCGCCGCTTGAAGCTGGACCAATGCGGGGATGATCGTTCCCATCTCTTCGCTCCCAATCGTTCCCATCTCGCCGGCGTGTGGGTTCAATCCAAGCAGGGCGATGCGGGGCGATGCAATCGAAAAATCGTTCCTCAGACTTTCGGAAAAAAGGGTTGCGTGGCGGATGATTCGCTCCCTCGTCAGCAGGCGTGGCACGTTGGCAATCGGCGTGTGGATGGTGGCAAGCGCAACCCGCAGCCCTTCGGTTGCAAGAATCATCAGCGGTGTTCCGCTGGTCAGCGCGGCCAGCATCTCGGTGTGGCCGGGGAATGGATATCCCCCGGCATTCAGTCCTGCTTTGCTGATCGGCATGGTGACAATGGCATCAATCACCCCTTGTTGGATGCAGCCCACCCCGTGCTCAATCATCTCCCCCGACAGCTTCCCCGCATCGGCAGCGTTTGCCCTGCCTATCGAGAGTTCCACCGGGGTGAAGTTCCCAGCAAGAACGGGGGGAAGCCGAAGCCCCGGGGTGTAGAAATCGCGCAGCTGTTCGGCCAATTTCTCCGGCCCGATAATCCACGGCTGGCAGGCATCCCAAACCTCGGCCCGTTGCAACGCCTTCAGCATCACCTCCGGCCCGATTCCGTTCACATCCCCCAGCGTGATTCCGATTCGTGGTTTTGCCAAGCGGTCCCCCTCCTTTATGAAGCGTTCTGGTTGGCCAGAAGCTCATCAATTTCGGCGCGGTCGCTGGCCATGAAACGCAAGGCATCTTCAACATCCAAGCGGCTTCCGCACACCAGCGGAACGCGTTGGTGAAGGCTGGTTGGTTGGGTTTCCATCACTCGGTTCCATCCGTCCACGGCCATTCCTCCGGCTTGCTCAATCAGCATTGCCAGCGGGTTTACCTCGTACATCAATCGCAGCTTTCCGTTCGGCGATTTCCGGTCGGCAGGATAAAGGAACAGCCCGCCGTACAGAAGGGTCCGGTGGATATCGGCCACGGCGGTGCCGATGTACCGAAGGCTGTATGGCCGCCCGGTGGCGCGGTCTTCCTGCTTCAAGTGCTCAATAAATCGCCGCGTTCCGCTGAACCAGTTGATGGAGTTCCCTTCGTTGATGGAGTAATATTTCCCTCGGTCGGGCATCCGCAAGCCGCTGGAGCTTAGGAAAAAATCCCCCAACGTGTGGTCGTAAGTGAAGGCATCAACGCCGTCGCCGGTGGTATAGACCAGCATCGTGCTGGAGCCATAGAGTGCGTACCCGGCAGCCACCTGGCGGTATCCGGCTTGCAGAAGATCCTCCATCGTCCCGACGGTTCCGTCGTTTGGGGTGACGCGGTGAAGCACCGAGAAAATGGTGCCAATCGTGACGTTCACATCAATGTTCGACGACCCATCCAGCGGGTCGAACAGAAGAACGTAGCCTCCTTTTTCCGCACGATCTGGAATCGGAACCAGCCCTTCCGATTCCTCCGAGGCCATTGCGCACAGGTGGCCGCCGTAGCGCATGGCGCGGATGATCGTCTCGTTGCTCAGGGCATCCAATTTTTTCACCGCTTCGCCATGGACGTTTTCCTCGCCGGCCAGCCCCAGAATATCCGCCAGCCCCGCCCGCCGCACCTCGCGTTGAATCACCCGAACCGCCAGCGTTAAATCGCGCAGCAATCGGCTGAACTCACCGCTGGCTTCGGGGTGAAGATGCTGTTGGTCGGCAATGTGCCGTTCAATCGTGATCAGTTTTGAGGATGGCATAGGCGGGAAATGGTTGACGGGAATCAGGAAGTTTTTTCGGGAAAGCACCAACCCTTGTTCTCGGGTTGGTTTGCGGACCTTCGTGACGGAGTCTTCTTTCTATTTCTTCTTTTTGTCGGGGTCGCGGATTGTCAGGACCGGGCAGGGGCATTCGCGGATCACCCGTTCGGCAGTGGAGCCAAAAATCAGGTGCTCCAGCCCGGTGCGTCCGTGGGTGGCAATCACCACAAGGTCAATGTCATGTTCGGCGGCGTAGTCAATAATCGCGCTGCTTGCGCGGCCATGCACCGTTGCCGTTACCAGCTTCACGCCGGCAAGCTCTGGGTGGGTGCGCAGTTCCTCCATCGAGTGTTGTGCTGCGTCGGTAAGCTCGGTGTCAAGGTTCATCAGACCCATTGGGGCAAGCCCTCCTTCGGTGGGGAAGACTGTTGGTTCAATCACGTTCAGCAAGTGAAGTTCGGCATCCCATTGCTCGGCAAGGGTGCGGGCGTAGCCAATCGCTTTGTGGCAATGCTGCGAGAAATCGGTTGGGGCAAGAATTTTATGGACGTTGACAAGTTCCATGGTTGGAAGTATTCGGTGAATGAGTTCTGGAAACGGGTCGCCAACATAGCGAATGGAGCGGAATGTGGCAATTGGAGGGAGCAGATTGCAAAGCCAAACACCGTTGGCATCCGCAGAAAGTGAACCGAAGCGCCGGCTTTTCTGAAAAACCCCGTTGCCCTAACCAACCACATCGCCTATCTTCCCGCATGGATCAACTACAACTCGAACGCATTCAAGCCAACCTGCAATCACTTGGAATTCCGGCTTGGCTCCTGTACTCCTTTCGCGATTCCAACCCGATTGCCGCACGCATTCTTGGGCTAACGCCGGAGGTCCACCAGTCGCGGCGTTGGGCCGTGATGGTTCCCGCCGTTGGCCAGCCGGTTGGATTGGCTCACCGGATTGAACCTCACATCGGGAAGCTGATGCCGGGCCACGTGGTGGAGTACTCCAGCCAAACCGAATTCGTTGAAGGGCTGCGGAAAATTCTTGCCGGATGCGCATCCGTGGCAATGGAGTATTCGCCGAACAACGCAATCCCCGTCATCGCAAAAGTGGATGCCGGAACGGTGGAGCTTGTCCGCTCGTTGGGCGTTGAGGTGGTTCCCTCAGGGGACCTGATTGCCAGTTTGGAGGCGGTCCTTTCGCAGGAGCAGTTGGATTCCGCTGCCCGCGCCGGGGCAAGCTGCCGCGAGGTGATGATGGGGGCTTTTCGGCTGATCGGCGAATCGGTCAGGAGCGGCCAACCGATCACCGAATTCGACGTGCAGGAGTGGATACTCCGCCAGTTCGCGCTGCGTGGCCTTGTCACGGACCACCCCCCGAATTGCAGCGTTGGCCCGAACAGCGCCAACCCCCATTACCAGCCAACCGCCGAATCAACCGCGGCAATCACCCGTGGCGATTTTGTGCTGATTGACCTGTGGGCGCGCGAACGCACCGGCGATGGAGTGTATGGCGACATCACGTGGGTGGGATATGTTGGGGAGGAAGTGCCGGAAGATGTTGCCGAGGTGTTCGGCGTGGTGCGCGCCGCCCGCGATGCGGCCTTCGATGCGGCAGCCACGGCGATTGCTGCCGGGCAGAAGATTGACGGGGCCACCCTGGACGATGCCGCCAGAAAGGTGATTGAGGCGGCGGGATATGGCGAGTACTTCATCCACCGCACCGGGCACAGCATCACCACCGAGCTTCACGGAGCCGGCGCAAACTTGGATAATTACGAGACGAACGACACACGAACGATTCTTCCGGGAACGTCCTTCTCAATAGAACCAGGGATCTATCTTCCGGGCCGTTTTGGAATCCGCAGCGAACTTGATGTTATCATCACCCACGGCGGCCAAGCAATCGCCACCAGCGAGCCACGGCAGATGGAGGTGGTGAAGATTCTGGAAGGGTGAATGGTCCGCACGATGTGCAGAATCCCCACGCCATGTGATTGCAAACCTCAACGTATGATGAACCGAAAAGCCGCTTATTCTCTGCTTGTGGTCGCCGTTCTTTTTGCGGCCAATGGCGTGTTGATTGTTGCCCAGCCCCGCGAAGAAGACCGCCGCTACAAGCTGGCGCAAGGCTACGAGGAGAGTGGCGATCTGAAAAACGCTGCGCGGGTCTATCTGGAACTGCACGAAGCCGACCCGCAATCGAACATCTACTTTGAAGGGGTCCGGCGGACGCTGATGGCGATGCTGCAATTCAAAGAGCTTCTTCCGATTGTGGCCGAGCGGAAGGAATCGCACCCCAACGACCTTGATCTTCTGACCCTTCACGCCGAGCTTCTTCACCGCACCGGCCAACGCGACCAAGCGCGCACCGAGTGGGCAAAAACGATTGACCTTCGCCCCCAAGACCCCATGACGTACGTGATTGTTGGCCAAAGCCAAACCGACGTGCGCGAGTTCTCGCTGGCGATTGCCACCTACAAACAGGGCCGCGAAGCGATTGGCGGAAGAAGCACTTTTGCCGACCAGCTGGCCGAGTTGTTCGGGATCACCGGGCGGTTCCAAGATGCTGCCGAGGAGTATCTGGGGCTGCTTGCCGAAAACCCTTCGCGGCTTGGGATGGTGATGGGGGGGCTTTCCACGATTACCTCCACTCCGGAAGGGGTGCGCGGCGCGATTGCCGTTGCCAAACGCTACGCCGATTCCCAACCAGAAAACGTCGCATTCATGGAGCTTCTTTCCTGGCTTTATACCGAGGCTGGGGATGACGCAGGAGCTTTTGAGGTTGCCAAGCAATTGGACCAAGCGCGCCGGGCAAATGGCTCAAACATCTACTCCTTTGCCGACCGTGCCTTCCGGACCTCGCGCTATCAAGTAGCGATTGAGGCGTTGGATTACTTCCTTGCGAACTTCGACCGCAACAACCCGCTCTACCTCAGTGCCCTGTACACCTACGCCCGCGCCCTTGATGCGCGATACCATGAGGTCGGTTCCGGCGACCCGAAGCAGGCGGCTGGGTTGGTGGAACGGTATCGGACCATTGTGAAAGAAACGCCGAACGGGCCGCTGGTGGGGGATGCGCTGCTGCAGATTGCACGGCTGCAATCCAACGATTTAGATCAGCCAGAATCCGCGCTTGCCACGCTGCAAGAGCTGATGGCCACGCGGAACAACTCCGACAAAGCCGAAGGATTGCTGCTGCAAGGGGAGCTGCTGCTCCGGACCGGAAAACTGCAGGATGCCCAAGAAGTTTTTGTGCAAGGCCGCGACGCGCCCGGCGTTGGCCGCGATGCCGAACGCCTGCGGGACCTTCACGCCTTGCGGTATGCCGAAACCCTGTTTTATTCCGGCCAGTTCAAGCCTGCGGTGGATGCGTTCACCGCGCTGACCCAAAACACCCGAAGCGATGCGGCCAACGACGCGTTGGATTACCTGCTGATCCTCCAGGAAAATTTTGAGAAGAACGACGATGCTTTGAAGCTGTTCGCCGAAGGGAAGTATGCGATGCGGCAAAAGCAGCACCAGCAAGCGATGACGGCGATGGATGGAGTTGTGAAAACATCCCCCCAAAGCACCATTGCCGACGACGCTCTGCTGATTCGCTCGCAGGCTCAGGAATCGCTTGGCGACAGCACCGGGGCGCTGGAAACCTTGCTGCAACTGGTGGCCCGCTATCCCGATGGAGCCTTTGCCGATCGGGCTTTATTCCATGCCGCCGAAATCACTGAACAAGTGCTTCACGATCCCACAAAAGCCACCGAGTTATACACCCGCTTGCTCAACGATTATCCCCGTTCCCGCTGGATAGTTCAAGCCCGCGCAAAAATTCGTGCGCTGCGGGGGGGAAGCTGAAAACAGGAGCATCCCTTCATCTGCTCAAGGACGAAAAAAGAACGGAGTAAAGACTTTGTCAAGCAACAATCAACCTACTTAATAAAAGGCAAATGAGTTATATCATCAGGATCGAAAGATTCGACAACACAAAGGTGGACTTCATAAACTACCCTCTACCTATTCTCTTAGAAGAATGGCTAAGCATCGTTGAATCCGATCCAGAATTACAACCTGATTATGGGATAGGTGATAACCCAGAAGTTCCTACGGGCGCAATCTGGATTGCAGATCCAGAACATAATGTTGATGGATATCAACGATTCTTTTGGTATAGCAATATCCAAAAAAATATTAATACTAAAAATGTTGAGAGTGAAGAAGTAATCACCAAAATGCGAGAGATTGCCAATAAATTAAATGCACACGTCATCGGCGAGGAAGGGGAAGAGGATTGGGATTTTGTAGATATATAGTTGGACATGATTTGGCTATAATTTTCGCTCAAATGATAAAATTATTCCGAACACATTATTTTTAGTGAATTCGGTGATATTGTAATGGCACAACGCTCCAAATGCGTTGTACGCCGGGTAAAGATGGTAGCAATATACAAACGCCTATTTCCGTATCAACCATGAAAAAAGAAGTCACCGACGGCAAGTACATTATCCGCCCCTACCACTCCACCGATGCTGAGTCGTTGTTCGAAGCTGCATCGGAGTCCATCGCCGAAGTTTGGCCCTGGATGGCGTGGTGCCACCCCCAGTATGTGTTCTCCGATAGCTTATCCTGGATTGCCCATTGCTACAAGGCGTGGGAATTCGGAACGGAGTTCAATTTTTTGATTGAGGACGCTGCCACCGATGAGTATCTGGGTGGGGTGGGGATCAATCAGATTGATTACGTGAATCGCTATGCCAATTTGGGGTATTGGGTGCGGACCTCGGCGGCAGGGCATGGCGTTGCCACCGCAGGGGCGTTGCTTCTGGCGCGGATGGCGTTCGATGAAGGGCTGAATCGGGTGGAGATTGTGATGGCTTCTGGGAATCATGCAAGCTATCGTGTTGCCCAAAAAACCGGCGCAAGGCTGGAAGGGACGTTGCGGAATCGGCTTTGGCTGCACGGGCGTTCGCACGATGTCTCCATCTTCTCGCTAACACCGGAAGACCTTGGGATGGCATCGGCAACAAGCGCGGAAGAGGAGTTCGCAGCGCGGATCTATCATATCACCACCGCTGTGGCGTGGGAGGCTGCCGTGGCTACGGGGGAATACACCGCGCCCTCGCTTCAGACCGAAGGGTTTATCCATTGCTCACTTTCGCGCCAGATGGAACGCTCGCTCAATAAATTTTATGGAGAAATCCCGGAAGTGCTGGTGCTGCGGATTGATCCTTCAAAGCTGGCTCATCGCTTGGTGTATGAGCCAGCCGATAATGACCGTTTCCCCCACATTTACGGAACAATTCCCATTGAAGCCGTGGTGGAGAAAATACCGTTGAAAAAATTGGAGAATGGATACCAGTGGATAGCGGCCCCGGCAACGCCGGGGCCAAGTCAGGAGGGGGGAGGCGAAGGCTAAAAAATTTCTATCAATTCCGATTTAATCGCGGCAGCTGCTGGGTGTGGTGTTGAAATTATTTCAACTCAACAAATCCTGATGGCGGGGTAATTCCCAAGTCGGTTGCGGCTTTGGGGTTAAACACCCGCCCGCGGACCTTCACAAGCTCCAGCGGTGCCGATTGCAGATTCCCCGATTGCAGGAATTTTGCCGCAAGCAAACCAGCCTGATGCCCCCACTGGTAGAAATCCGCTCCGTAGGCAATAAACGCGCCGCGCGCCACCAATCCCGCCTCCGATGTCACCACCGGAATTTTCTTTTCGGTTGCCAATTTGTTGATGGTTTCGAAGCTGGCAAAAATGATGTTGTCGGGAAGGGCAAAAAAGACATCAATATTTTTATCAACCAGCGAAGCCATTACTTGCTGGGTTTCGTTGGAGCTTGTCACCGAGGCTTCCACCAGCTCCAGCCCAAGATTTTTGCACATCGTGCGAAGGCGGTTCATGGCGTTGACGGAATTGGGTTCGGAGCTATTAAAAATAGTCCCAACTTTTTTTGCATTCGGCAGCGTTTGGCGGATCAACGCAACGCTGGTGTCAATATACTCCAGCGTCTCATAGACCCCAGATAAATTGGCCGGAGCCTCCATTTTTCCTGATGAATCTGGCTTGGCAATTCCTGCAATTTCTGGGCTTGGGCCAACCATCATAAAAATTGGGATGGTTTTTGTTTTCCCCACCGCAGCAATCATTGCCACCGTTGGGTTTGTGGCAATCGCGTCAACTTTTTCGCTGATAAAATAATCAAGGATTTGCGGGACGTTGGCTTGGTCGTTCTGCGCGCTCCGGAACACGATGCGTACGGTGCCAGAATCTTCATTGAATCCCTTTTCTTTCAGCGCATCAACAAACCCTTTCCGCGCAGCGTCCAGCGTTGGATCCTCAAACACTTGGATATAGCCGATGGTGGGAATTTTTTTGCTCCCTTCCTCAGGATTTTTTGATCCGTTCGAGCATCCAGCCAGTAGTGGAAATAATGCCAGTGCCAAAAGTAACGATAGAAATTTCATCCCTGTTGTGTGTTGGTTATGATGTAAGATTTTGGGACCTATTCTTCACCTTCCTCACCAATTCCTCCGCTTCAATCCGGTATTTGAATATCATCGCGCCATCTATCAGCCCAACTGGAATTTTATCCCAGTATCGCTCCCACCACTCGTCCCCTTGTTGGATTTTTATGACTTCCAGATTGAACGGATATTTCCGGCGTGCTTGCTCCACGGCTTCCAACGCTACGTCGCACAAATGGCAATCTTCCTTGGAAAGGAAAATCATGGTGATTGCCGGTTTTGCACGGCGGCGGAAAAAGCGGGCGAACACTTCACTGCTCCGGTTATCGTGCGTGCGCCCGTTTTGCTGCTGCTGGTTTTGCTGCGGGCTTTTGCGTGTATTCTTCTTTTGGAGCCGTGCGGTTGCGGTAGATCATTATTGAACCAACGGCAATCATTCCCACGGAAATCCATTGCGCTTGCGACAACCCTGCGTACAGGTCGTTCAGCCGGATAAACTCAACAAGCAACCGTTCGATGCCGGCCAGTATCAGGTAGATGGCGAACATCTGCCCAACCGCCATTGGCCGCTTGCGGATGCCCCAAAGAAATGCAAAAATTGCGGACGCCGCCAGCGTTTCGTACACCGGAGCAGGATGGACCGGAATATCCACCGGAACCGGCTGACCCGGGAAAATGGTTTGGTAAAGCTCGGCAAGCTGCGCGTTCTTCGCGCTTAGGGTGCTGACGGTTCCGTTGGGATAGGTCATGGCCCAGGGGATGTTGGTGGGAATGCCGTAGTCACCATCGCCGGCAAGCTGGCAGCCGATGCGCCCGATTCCGTACGCCAAGATCAACGTTGGCGCGGCGGCATCGGCAACGCGGATGAACGGGATTTTTTTGCGGCGCAGATAAACCCAAATGCTGACGATTGCCAACAACAACCCGCCATAAAACGTCAACCCTGCGGCGGAGAAAAGCTCCCCGAACGGGTCGGCAAGAAATGCTCCGAAATTTTCGAAGACGCTGAAGAGCTTTGCCCCGACAATTCCGGCAACCAATGCAAGCAACGTGACGTTCCCTGCCACTTCTTCGGGAAGCCCGCGCCGCACGATCTCTTTGGCAAAGAAGTAGTTGGCAACAATGAAGGCAATCCCCATCATCAGCCCGAAGCTGTGGACGGTGATGGGGCCAATGGAGAAAAGTTCTGGGTACATTCCGAATGTTCTGTTCTTTGGATTTGCCGCCAAACATACGGGGAAACGGGGAAGTTTGAAGAATGATAGAGAAAGGGGAAGTGTAAAGAATCCGAATAACAGCAGGCTTGTTCCGCTCCATTCGCCCGCCGCCGCCCACCTACGGAATGTTGCGTTTCCGGCATAGGGGGTTGTGTAGCTTGCTGCCCATTAACAATCCATGATGAACCGTTCCCTTACCGAGCTTCGCTCCAGCCTTGAATCGTTGATTGCCAGCTACGGCACGGCAGTGGTTGGCTATTCCGCCGGGGTTGATTCCAGCGTGGTGGCGGCGGCGGCAAAGTCTGCACTGGGAAGCAACGCACTGGCGGTGACGGCCGTGACCGAGACCATCACCACCGATGATCTTCTGCTGGCTTCGCAGGTTGCCGAGCAGTTGGAAATCGCCCATCAGTGGTTGTATTACAACGAGCTTGACATCCCCAATTACGCCAGCAATCCAACCAACCGCTGCTACTTCTGCAAGGATGCCCTGTACGCCCGGCTGCGCCACGTGGCCAATGAAAACGGATACAACGCCGTGCTGGACGGAAGCAACGCCGACGACGCTGGCGACTACCGCCCGGGCCGCCAAGCCGCTGCCGAGCAAGGGGTGCGCTCGCCGCTGTTGGAGCTTGGGATCACCAAAGCTGAGGTGCGCCAATTGGCCGAGCAGTACGGCTTGCCGAACCACGATAAGCCGTCGGCCCCGTGCCTCTCCTCGCGGGTTCCCTACGGCACGCCGATCACCCGTGAAATCCTTGAAAAGATTGCCCGCGCGGAGTCGGCACTGCGCCGGCTTGGGTTTGGCGAGCTGCGCGTTCGGCACCACGACCACGTGGCGCGGATTGAGCTTCCTCCAAGCGATTTCCAGCGTGCGTTGCAGCTTTCTGCCCAGATTGATGATGCCGTGCGTGCGGCGGGGTATGCCTATGTTTCGCTGGACTTGCGCGGATTCCGGTCCGGCGCGCTGAACGAAACTCTCACCCAAATCCAACTCCCTTCCCGATGACCCCAATCCAGTTGCTTCAGTTGTTGGAATCGGTCCGCATCGGCACGGTTTCGGCCAGCGATGCGGCCAAGCAGTTGCAGGAAGAAGAGCGGGCGGTTCAGGTGGGGGAGTTCGGGCGGGTGGATATTGACCGCGTGCGGCGGCGTGGCTTCCCGGAAGCAATTTTCTGCCAGTCGAAAACTCCGGAGGAGGTGTTGGCGATTGCCCGTGCGTTGTTCCAGCACCACGGGCTTGCGTTTGGCACGCGCTGTTCCCCGCAGGCGGCGGCGATTGTGCTTGCCGAGCTTCCCGGGGAGTATCACCCGATTGCCCAAACGCTTCGGATTGGCCCGCCGATTCCGGTCCGTTTCCCGGGGCGGGTGGCGGTGATTGCTGCCGGAACCAGCGACCGCCGCGTTGCCGAAGAAGCCTGCGCCACGCTGGAAACCTTTGGCGCGGCGGTGGACCGCATCTACGATGTTGGCGTTGCCGGATTGCACCGCTTGCTGCAACAGCAACAACGGATTGCCGAGGCCGCCGTGCTGGTGGTTGCCGCCGGGATGGAAGGGGCGTTGCCAAGTGTGGTGGGGGGGATGTTCCCGCAGCCGCTGATTGCCGTCCCGGTAAGCGTTGGCTACGGGGCCGCGCTTGGCGGCTTCACCGCGCTGATGGCAATGCTGACAAGCTGCGCCGGCGGAATCACCGTGGTGAACATTGATAACGGGTTCGGCGCGGGGCTGGCCGCGCTGACTATTTTACAGGCGATTGAGCGGGGAGTAACCGAGGGGGGAACAACCGAAAAAGAAACGCCATCTTGAGCGATTCCCACGCACACGGGAACGAACGGAACGACCAAGCACCCGGGGAAGAATACACGTAATACTAATCAACGCTGCACATGGTATACGTCACACGTAAAGCGCACTTTTCCGCCGCACACCGGCTGTACAATCCCACGTTTAGCCACCAGCAGAACGAGGCGATTTTCGACAAGTGCAACAACCCAAGCGGCCACGGCCACAACTACGTTATCGAGGTGACGGTGAAGGGAATTCCCGACCCAGAAACCGGATACGTGATTGACCTGAAACGCCTGGCAAAACTGATGGAACGGGAAATCCTTGACAAGGTGGACCACAAGCATCTGAACGTGGATGTGGAGTTCTTGCAAGGAATAATCCCCACCGCCGAAAATCTTGCAATCGTTTTTTGGGACATCCTTGCGCCAAAAATTGATGCCGGGACGCTTCACTCCATTAAGGTGTTCGAGTCGGACAATAACTTCGTGGAGTACTTCGGCGAGCCGGTTTCCATCCCCCGTTTCAGCGCGGAATTTCAGGCCAAATTTCAGGAGGAGCAGGCATGACGCATCATGGTATCCCGTACCGCAAAAGCACGGCCAACCAGTCGCCGGCCTTTCTTCACGATGATGACGACCACAATAATGGCCACGCCCTGCCGGACGGCTCCAGTGCCGATTCCGGAGTGCGGGAACGGCTGGAGGAGATCGTCCATGAGACGCTGCATTTAATTGGCGAGGACCCGAACCGCGAGGGGCTGATCCGCACGCCGCACCGCGTGGCCAAAGCCTGGGAATTCCTGACGAACGGCTACCAGATGGATATCGAGCAGGTGCTGAACAACGCCGTGTTCGAGGAACGCTACGATGAGATGGTGGTGGTGAAGGATATTGATTTCTTCAGCATGTGCGAACATCATATGCTCCCGTTTTTCGGGAAAGCGCACATCGCCTACATCCCCAACGGGAAGATCGTTGGCCTTTCCAAGCTCCCCCGCATTGTTGATGTCTTCTCGCGGCGGCTGCAGGTCCAGGAACGGATGACGCAGCAGATTGCCGAGACCATCCAGAAGCACCTTCAGCCGCTGGGCGTGGCGGTTGTCACCGAGGCATCGCACATGTGCATGATGATGCGTGGGGTCCAAAAGCAGAACAGCGCAACCACCGCCAGCGCCATGCTTGGGGTCTTCAAAAATCAAGTGGAAACCCGAACCGAGTTTATGAACTTGATCGCCTCGCGGCTCCATTGAAAAACACCCGAAGGGTATCGGCCCCGACCTTTGTCGGGGCCCAGTGACTGAAGGGTAGCGGCAGGTCTTTAGCCTGCCGAGTATCGGGATCAAGCACCCGAAGGGTAGCGGCCCCGACCTTTGTCGGGGCCGAGTGTTGAGACGCCGAAGGCTAAAGACCTTCGGCTACCGGTGATCCGGTGAAGCATCGGAACCAAGCACCCAAAGGGTATCGGCCCGGACCTTTGTCGGGGCCCAGTGACTGAAGGGTAGCGGCAGAGGTCTTTAGCCTGCCGAGTATCGGGATCAAGCACCCGAAGGGTAGCGGCCCCGACCTTTGTCGGGGCCGAGTGTTGAGACGCCGAAGGCTAAAGACCTTCGGCTACCAGTGATCCGGTGAAGCACCGGGACCAAGCACCCAAAGGGTAGCGGCAGGTCTTTAGCCTGCCGAGTGTCGGAGCCGAGTATCGAGACGCCGAAGGCTAAAGACCTTTTATCAACCCCGACGGAGGTCGGGGCGGCTACCGGTGATCCAGTGATTCCGTATTGACTTGGAAGGCTACCCTAACTCAACCCAAACGGTTTTGGTGTGGGTGTACATCTCCAACGCCGCAGGGCCAAGCTCGCGACCGATGCCAGATTCCTTGTATCCACCAAATGGCAGCGCGTTGTCGGTCATGTTGTAGGTGTTCACCCAGACGGTTCCCGCGTGGACGTTCTTGGCAAAGGTGAGTGCCTTCTTGATGTCGTTGGTCCAGACACCAGCCGCCAGCCCGAACCGGGTCCCGTTGGCAATCCGCAACGCATCGTTCACATCCTCGAAGGTGATGACCGATGCCACCGGGCCAAAAATCTCCTCTTGGGCAATCTCCATTTCGTGCTGAACTTCATCGAACACCGTTGGCTGCACGAAGTACCCTTCGGTTCCCACACGCTCGCCGCCGGCAACAAGCGCCGCCCCTGCCTGTTTCCCTTTCTCGATATAGCCCAGCACGCGGTCCATCTGCTCCTGGCTAATCAGCGAACCCATGCGGGTCTTCATGTTCAGTGGGTCGCCAACAGCCATCTTCTTTGCGCGTGAAGTCAGGACCTCCATGAACTGGTCGCGTGCCGAACGCTCAATCATAATCCGGCTTCCGGCGGTGCACATCTGCCCCTGATTGAAGAAAATTCCGCTCAGCGCGTACTTGGCGGCAAGCTCCAGATTGGAGTCGGCAAAAACGATGTTCGGGGATTTCCCGCCAAGCTCCAACGTCACTTTCTTCAAGGTGTTCGCCGCGCTCCGCATGATGGTTTTCCCAACCTCTACCGATCCCGTGAACGCAATCTTATCCACCTCGGGATGCTCCACCAACGCTGCCCCAGCGGTCGCGCCAAAACCGGTAATGATGTTAATCACGCCGTTCGGCAATCCGGCCTCCATCATCAACTCGCCAAGCCGCAAAATGGAGAGCGAGGTCTGCTCGGCAGGCTTGATGACCACGGTGTTTCCGCAGGCCAGCGCAGGTGCAATTTTCCAAGCGGCCATTTGGATTGGGAAGTTCCAGGGGATGATCTGCCCGCACACGCCAACCGGCTCGCGAAGGGTGTAGCAGATAGCGTTGGCGCGGGCTTCGGGTTCAATCGTCTGGCCCATCACCTTCCCTGACCATCCGGCAAAGTAGCGGAAGCAGGCAATGGATTGCGGAAGGTCCACCCGCAACGATTCCAGCAACGGCTTGCCGTTGTTCAGCGTCTCAAGCTCGGCAAGTTCCTCGATGTTTTGCTCCATCAAGTCGGCAATCTTCCAAAGGAGTTTTGCCCGCTGGCTGCCGTTCATTGCTGGCCACGCGCCCGACTCGAACGCACGGCGTGCGGCCTTCACCGCCGCGTCAACATCGGCGGCGGATGCGCTGGCAACGTGGGCAATGGTTTTCCCGGTGGCTGGGTAGATTGCGTCGAAGGTTTCGCCGGAAAGGGCGTTCACCCATGCCCCATCAATAAGCATCGCGCCGTAGCGAAGAAGGCCACGTTCGTCAAGCTGGTTTTTCTGCGGAGTTGCCACCGCAAGTTGTTCGTTGGTTGCTGGCTCGGTCATGCTGGTTGTTGAATGATGTGAACAGCTATCTGGAAAAGAAGTGCCGCCAAAATACAAGAAGCCGAACAGAGGGGGGGATTACGAATTATGTAAAGGGGAAGGGGGCCAAAGGAAGGGGAATCATCGGGTAGGTTTGCAGGAAGGGGGATGGCTGTATATTCCCCGCATCGTCAACCAATGCTTGTTCCCAAACCATGCCGCACGTTCCCACTGAACCGCCGCTTCCCGATTCGTCCGCGAATCCCGCGCTCGACATCGTGATCCTTCCACGAACCAGCGAAATTGCCCTGGGCTTCAAGGTCCAGCGGTTGCTTCCGTTCCGAAAAAGGCGGATGGTTGGCCCGTTCATCTTTTTCGACCAAATGGGTCCGGAGATGCTTCGCCCCGGGGAAGGGCTGGACGTTGCGCCCCACCCGCACATCGGCTTGGCAACGGTGACCTATCTGTTTGATGGCGAGGTCATGCATCGCGACAGCTTGGGAACCATGCAGATGATCCGCCCCGGGGATGTGAATTGGATGACCGCCGCGCAGGGGATTGTCCACTCCGAGCGGTTGTCCCAGGGGATGCGGCAGTTTGGCGGGAAATATTTCGGGATTCAGTCGTGGGTTGCGTTGCCGGAGCGGGACGAAGAATCGGCCCCGGCGTTCGTCCATCATGGCGCGGAATCGTTGCCGGTGCTTGAAGGGGAAGGGAAGCACGCGCGGTTGATTATCGGCACGCTGTTCGGCGAACGCTCGCCGGTGGCAACGCTCTCCGAAACCTTCTACGCCGATGTTCATTTGGCCGCCGGAGCAATCCTTCCAATGCCGATTGAGCAGGAAGAGCGTGGGCTGTACGTGCTGGAAGGGAAGGTTCGTATTGATGCCGACGGGCATGAATATCAATCGGGCGAAATGCTGGTGTTTAAGCCAGGGATTGCCGTGGCAATAAAAGCCGCCGGCCCAGCGCGGGTGCTGATGCTTGGCGGGGCGGCAATGGATGGACCACGCCACATCTGGTGGAACTTCGTCTCCAGCTCGCGCCAACGGATCGAGCAAGCCAAATCGGACTGGCGCGAAGGCAAATTCACCCCCGTCCCCGGCGAAACAGACTTTGTGCCGCTGCCGGAGTGATGAGGGGTTTTAACGATCGAGGTCGGTTGATAGACTATCAACTCCCCCTAAAAAAAACAGGCCACAGCAACCGCTGCGGCCTGTCTTTTTTTTGCGTGCTCTCTTACCGTTTGCTCGGGTCGAAGGTTTTGCCTAGGCCTTGCCATACCTCGAAGTAATTTCCCTGCCACAGGTCGGTTTCCATCGCGAATTTTGTTGGACGGCAGGCAAACCGGGTCTCGAACATGAAGGCCATGGTGCCATCAATTTTGGTGGGCTTCAGGTCAACCGTCGTCATTTTCTCATAGGTTGCTGCGTCGGGTCCATGGCCCGACATACAGTTGTGCAGGCTGCATCCGCCAGGGAGAAATCCCTCGGCTTTTGCGTCGTACTCGCCATAAATCAGCCCCATGAATTCGTTCATGAAATTGCGGTGGAACCACGGCGGACGGAACGTGTGTTCGGCCACCATCCAGCGCGGCGGGAAAATCGCAAAGTCGCAGTTTGCGGTTCCGTGAATTTCCGATGGAGCCGTCAGCACCGTGAAAATTGAAGGATCGGGATGGTCGAAACTTACGGTGTTGACGGTGTTGAAACGGCGAAGATCATACTTGTACGGCGCGTAGTTCCCATGCCACGCAACCACGTCAAGAGGGGAGTGGCCGATTTCTGCCGCCCACATCCCACCCTGGAATTTTGCCACCATCTCAAATTCCCCTTCGCGTTCTTCGTAGGCCGCAACCGGGGTAAGAAAATCGCGGGGGTTTGCAAGCCCGTTTGCGCCAATCGGGCCAAGATCGGGAAGGCGGAACATGGTTCCGTAATTCTCGCAGATATACCCGCGCGCTTGGCCGTCGGGCAGCTCCACGCAGAACTTGATGCCGCGTGGGATTGCGGCAATCTGGCACGGTTCCACCTCAATCACGCCGCACTCGGTCCGCAGCCGCAGCCGCCCCGATTGCGGAACAATCAGCATTTCGCCATCGGCGTTGTAGAAGTAGCGGCCTTCCATCGGGCGGTTGCAGGCGTACAGGTGGATTCCCACGCCGGAGTGCATCGCCGCATCGCCGTTCCCCGCCATTGTGACGATGCCGTCAACAAAGTCGGTCGGCTCCGTTGGAATGGGGAGCGGGTCCCAGCGCAGCTGGCTTGGCGTGATCGGGACCTCGCTGAACGGTGTGCTGCGGATCAACCGCTGGTCAATTTGGCGGTAGGGCTTATGCACCACCGATGGGCGGATGCGGTAAAACCAATCCCGCTTGTTTTGCCCCCGTGGCGCGGTGAATGGCGTGCCGCTGATCTGCTCGGCATACAGCCCGAAGGGGGGGCGTTGCGGCGAGTTCTGGCCGATTGGGAGCGCGCCGGCCAATGCCTCGGTGGCAAACTCGTTGCCGAAGCCGGACATGTACGTTAGCCCTGCGTCCGTCCCCGTTGCGTGGCCGTTGGCCAGCGCGGTGTCAAGCATTTCTGTTGAGTTCATGATGGTTGTATGTTGATTGTGATTGGTTGATCTCACGTTGTTGATCTGGCCTGAGTAGCCTCACCTTGAAGTGCGCGCTACCTCGCCTGTTGCATGATACGTAGATGGGCACGGCAACGCCTATGATCTGCGCCATAATCATTCCCGACGAAGTCAGGTTTCGACCCCGATTCAAAACAGGTAGCGGCAGGTCTTTAGCCTGCCGAGATGACGCCGAAGGCTAAAGACCTTTTATCAATCCCGACGAATGTCGGGGCGGCTACCCTGTTTCGGCTCCGATCCAGAACAGGTAGCGGCAGGTCTTTAGCCTGCCGAGTCAGATGACGCCGAAGGCTAAAGACCTTTTATCAATCCCGACGAATGTCGGGGCGGCTACCGCTTCGGCCACGACCCCGATTCAATCGGGACGGCTACCGTTGTTACTGCAAGTCCATTCGCTCAGGAGTTTCTTGGTCCGGAAGGTCCTGGACCCCTGTCGGTTGTTGGTTGTAGAGTGGAAGAAGCGTGTCGCACAGGCCAAGCGGGAAAATCGTTCCCAGGCTACTTGGTGGGATGTTGAACAACGGCCCAATCACCGAGGCGTAGTAGCAGGGGAAATTAATGGCGTGTTTCAGGTTTGTGCCGCCGGCCAAATCGTCCAGGTTGGGCGGACCTCCGTGGATTGCTCCGCCGGCAACCAATTTCCCAAAAACAAAGTGCGCCGATGCCGTGCCGTGGTCGGTCCCGCCGCCGTTCTCGCGGACGCGGCGGCCAAACTCGCTGTAGGTCATCCCCACCACGCGGTCGGCAATTCCAAGCTGCTGCGCGTCCTGTATAAATGCTGCAATCGCTTCGCTAAGTTCTTGCAGCAATGCGGCTTGGCGCGCCAGCTGGTTGGCGTGGGTGTCGAACCCGCCAAGTTTCACCAGATAGACACGGGTTTGCAACCCCCCAGCAATCAGCCGTGCAATGATTGCCAGCGATGCCGCCAACGCGCTTTCGGCGGGATACGTTGCCTTGTTCGTTGCCTTCTCCGCTGCGCGCCGGATGGATTCCGAATAATCCAACGCTTGGCTTCCAATCAACGCAACGTAGTTGAACTCCCGCCCCGATTTCGTATCGGGCCCTTGCTCATCGTCCGATGCCGGGCCGCCGTTCACAAGGGCGTAGAACTCCGCCGGGTCGGTCAGCGAAATCGCCATGGAGCCGTTGCTGCTGGAGAAAATGGAGCTAACCGCCGCGCTGATCTGCACCGCCGGCGGGTCCTGGGGAAGGACCTGCGGGTAGCCAGGAAATTCCTCCACCAAAAACCTTCCAACCCAACCGGTTTGCAGCCGCTGGCTGAAGTCTGCAATCGAGGCGGTGTTCCAGTTTTCGGTCCCCTCAAAGTGGCTGAAGGAGTTCCGTTCGTAGCCAACGTTCCCCAGGATTGCCATCTCTCCATCGTTGAACATCCGCTGCATTCCGGACATTGCCGGGTGCAGCCGCAGCAGTGGGTTTCCCTCCAGCGGAAGCCCCGCATCTTTCGCGATGCCGATGGTTGGGCGGAAGGTGTAGTAGTTGCTGTCCTCCACCGGGATCACGGTGTTCAGCCCGTCGTTGCCCCCTTCAAGCTGGATAATCACCAACGCCTTGTCGCTTCCGATGCTGGCGCGTAGCAGCTGTTCGGTTTGTGGGGTTTGGGCAAGCAGGGTGAACCGCAACCCGTTCAACGCCAATGGCAACGTTACGGCGGTGCCCGCTGACTTCAAGAAAGAACGGCGTTTCATCGGTGGATGTCTCTGCTGAAAATTAGATCAGTTGATAGTTCGGGGTCCGCATGACGGTTTTCAGAAGCGAACGGAGTCGCGTTTCCTTCACCTGCTCGGAAGCCGATGCCCACTCGTAGGCGGGTTGCCCTTGCAGCAGTGCGTCGCGAAGTTTCCCCAACGTTTTTGGCGATGCCGGGTAGGCCAGCAGGTGCTCGGCGATGTCGGCGGTAAGCTGCTCGGGGTCGTCGGCAAAGCTGGCGAACTGCTTGGCGTAGGCCAGCACGTTCAGCTTGGTTGTGCCGTTGCGGTAGATTGGGCCGGTGAAGATCGGGTTCAGCATATCCACAATCGTCACGTCGGTTCCGTCAATCAGCGCGTCGGTGTCGGCGCGGCGTTGCGGAAGCGTGCTGGTGCTGATCCACGGGCGGTAGAACTGCCACCCCTGCACCCCGGGTGGGGCAAGCAGCTCCATCCCCAGTCGCGTTGCCCGAAGCTGAATGGCCTGCATCAAGTAGTCGAATTGGTCGCCGCCGATTACCGCCGTCCGCAATGCGCGCGCGGTCCCGACAAGGTGGTCCACCGGGCTTTTAATCTGCGCAGCGATGATCTCCGGATCGTAAAAATGCTGGCTTGTGAGAAGCGTCCGCAGCACCGTGGAAATCTCCCACCCGCTTTGCCGAAACGCTGCCGCCAACGGTGCAATAATCCCTTCTTCAACTTCGCTGCTGATGGGCGCAACCGGGGTTAGCGGCGAATCGGTGTAAACAAAGAAGCGATAGAGCTTGCGGATCACATACCGCGCGGTTTCCTCTTTCTCAAAAATGATGTCCAGCAGTGCCGCAAGCTCCGGCCCGCCGTTGATGTTCCCGGTGATGGTCTTTCCATACACCGTTTTGTTGGTGATGTCGTGGCCGGAAAGGATGTTGCAGACCACCCCCGCGTTGTGGTCGCCAAGCCAATCCCAGCCGGTTAGCGTCCGTGCGGCTTCCACAACGTCCTGCTGGGTGTAGTTTGGGTTCCCGTTGTTGTCGGCAATGCCGATTGTGAACAGCTCCTGAAGTTCGCGGGCGTAGTTTTCTTGCAGCCGGTAGTCCTTTTTGTTGAAGCGTCCATCAAGGAAATCCAGCATGGCCTTGTCAATCGTGACAAGCCGGACCAACTCCTTGAAGTTCCCCAACGCATGGCGGCGCAGCAGTTGGTTGTGCTGATAGACGAACCGCCCATCCTGCACCGCAGCTTCGTTGGTGGCAAAGTGGTTGTGCCAAAAAAGCGTCATCCGCTCGGTTAGGCTGATGCCGCTGTGCAGCATCAGCCCGCACCACCAGCGGCGCATCTCGTTGTAAAAAACGCCAGGGTTGATCCCCGCAAAATTCCACGGAACGATGTTCGCCTTCAGCCATTCGTTCACGAACCGAGGGGGGCCGGGAAGATTTTCCGCAGGGGTCAGCAACTGGTCCACCACCCCGTTCATGGTGGATTCCGTGGCCGATTGCAGCTCCGGCACGGTTGGCGCAAGAACCGTCCGCCGAAGCAAATGCGCTGCGGTGGTGCGGTTCCAAGGGCCAGAGTAGGGAGCAAGGCTGGGAGGGGAAGAGGCAAGACCGCTACTTCCCGCTGATTGTTGGGAAGGCCGATGCAACCCGGTGAGGAACGTTCTTCGATCCATAACGTTGGCAAGATAGGCGAAAGGAGTGCGTTAGGCAATGGGCGAAACCCCAGCGGCTTGCATCAAAATCTGCGCGGCCTGAAGAATCTGCTGCTTGGTGTTGAACCGCCCAACCCCAAACCGCACCGATGACCGCAGCTGGCCCGGCGTTAGCCCCATTGCCCGCAGGACGTGGCTTGGTTGGGGATTGGCCGAACTGCAAGCCGATCCGGTGGAGAACGCCACACCCCGCGCCGCGCCAATCAACGCAGCGGCTTCGGTTGCGGGGAAGCAGAGATTGAGGTTCCCGGGAAGGCGCAGCCCGGGGCTGGTGCGCGGGTCCGGACCGTTCACCCGAAGCCCGCCGATTTGGTTGGAGAGAAGCTCCAGCAGAAGGTCGCGCAGGGCTTGCGTTTCGGCTTGCTCGGTTGCCAGCCCCGCCGCCGCAATCCGGACCGCTTCGCCAAAGCCAACAATCCCCGGAACGTTTAGCGTGCCGGAACGGGACCCTTGTTCGTGGCCGCCGCCATGCAGCTGCGGCGCAATCTGGACCCGCGGACCCTTGCGGCGCACAAACAATGCCCCGCACCCTTTGGGGCCATACATTTTGTGGGCACTGAAGGAGGCAAGGTCAACGTTCAGCTCGTTCACATCGAACGGGATTTTTCCCAGCGTTTGGGTTGCGTCGGTGTGGAACAGGACGCGCCGTTGGCGGCAGGCCGCGCCAATCTCCTGAATCGGCTGAATCACCCCGGTCTCGTTGTTCCCGTGCATGATGCTTACCAGCACCGTCCGCTGGGTGAAGGCCGCTTGAAGCTCATCAAGGTTGATACGCCCTTCGGCATCCACCGGCAGATAGGTCACCGCCACGCCCCGTTGCTCCAGATAGCGGCACGTGTCCAGCACGGCGTTGTGTTCGGTGGCGGCGGTGATGATATGGTCCCCGATGCTGGCATACGCTTCGGCCACCCCTTTGATTGCCAGGTTGTCGGACTCCGTTGCCCCGGAAGTGAACACCACTTCCATCGGCTGCGCACCGATTGCTTCGGCAATCAGCTCCCGCGATTGCTTCACCGCAATCTCGGCCCTCCAGCCATAAGGGTGGGTGGTGCTTGCAGCGTTTCCAAACTGTTCGGTAAACCACGGGAGCATTGCCGCCAGCACGCGCGGGTCCACCGGGGTGGTGGCGTGGTTATCAAGGTAGATGGAGATGGGCGAAGGCATGGAAGAACGATGGCGTGCGTGTGTGCGTGGATCGTTGTTGTTCATTACGCGATTGCCAGCCGGTGAAAGGCCATATCTGGCTATGTTTGCGGCGGTCTAACGTAGCATTTTCCACAGGTCCATGAAGCAAGACGTTCCGCAAAATTACACCAAGCCCGATGCTGGTGTCCCGTATGTGTTGGTTGGGCTTACCGGCTCCATCGGCTCGGGGAAGTCGGCAGTGGGGAAGATACTGGAGGAGCACGGAATTCCGGTCCTGCAGGCCGATGCCATTGCCAAGGAGCTGATGAACAACGACCCCGAGTTGCGCCAAGCAATCATCCAGCAGTTCGGCCCAATGGCCTACCGCGATGGGGAGTTGAATAAATCTTGGATTGCCGAGCAGATTTTCAGCAACCCCGCGCAGCGTGCGGCAATGAACAACCTTGTTCACCCGCGAACCATTGCCGAGCAAGGCCGCCGTGCGGTTGCGCTGGCCAACGCAGGGAAGCGGGTGGTGGTGTGCGAAGCCGCGCTGATGTACGAAAGCGGGGGGGTCGAGCGATTCGATTACATTGTGGTGGTGGATGCCAAACCGGAAATCCGCTACCAACGCGCCGCGCTCCGCGACGCGGCATCGGTCCAGGAAATTCAGCGGCGCGACGCAGCGCAAATCCCAGCCGCAAAAAAAGTGGAGATGGCCGACTTCGTGATCCGCAACGATGGCACCGAGGCAGAGCTTCGCCGCAATGCCATGTTCATCATCATGCTGCTGCAAGGGCTTCCGCCACGGAGAGAGATGGAGTTGCCGGACGACCTTGATGAAGACCCGGACGATTCGGAGAACGACGGCATCGCGCCGCAGAATGACCCCTTGGCCAAACAGAGAAGGCCCCAGGGTAACGGGCTTCCCCCTGAATCGTAACCGTTATTCAATAGCCAAATTCCACCTTGCCCAGCGCATGGCAATCCCAATAACTTCGCGCAGTATTTGTAAGAAGATAGCCGCATCAACCGACCATTATGACCGACGTGATGAACGAATCATTCCCCGAAACAACACCGCTGACGGTGCAATCGCCACTGCAACCGGAAACCGGAAGCCCAGCCGCTGGCCGGAAGGTGTATGTTGAAACCTACGGCTGCCAGATGAACGAAGCCGACACCGAGATTGTGCTGTCGCTGATGAACCGCGAGGGCTACCAGCCCACCGACCGCATCGAGCACGCCGATGTCGTGTTCCTGAACACCTGCTCCGTTCGCGACAACGCCGAGCAGCGGATCCACGAACGATTGAGCCACATCGCTTTCCACAAAAAGAAAAAGCCGGAAATGGTGGTTGGGGTGCTTGGCTGCATGGCCGAACGCCTGCGCCGCAAGCTGATTCACGAAGGCTCCATTGTGGACGTGGTTGTTGGTCCCGATGAGTACCGCGCGTTGCCGGAGCTGGTAAGCGAGGCCCAGTTCGGAACCAAAGGCTTGGCCGTAAAACTGAGCCGCGTGGAAACCTACGACGACATCACCCCGCTCCGGACCGAGGGGATCTCCGCATGGCTTTCGGTGATGCGGGGGTGCGATAAGTTCTGCACCTTCTGCGTGGTTCCCTTCACCCGTGGGCGCGAGCGGAGCCGTTCGCTGGAGTCAATCGTGAAGGAGGTGGAGGGATTGGCCGAGCATGGATTCCGCGAGGTGACGTTGCTGGGCCAGAACGTGAACAGCTACCGCTGGGAAGGGCGCGACTTCGCCGATCTTCTTGCCGCCGTTGCCGATGTTGACCCGCTGATCCGCATCCGCTACACCACTTCGCACCCGCAGGATATGTCCGACAAACTGATTGAGACGATGGCCAGCCGGGCGAACATCTGCAACTACATCCATCTCCCTGTGCAATCCGGCAGCAACCGCATGCTGCAGTTGATGAACCGGACCTACACCATCGAACACTACCTTGAGCGGATTGCCAAGATTCACGAGCGGATCCCCAACGCCTCCCTGTCAACCGACATCATCGCCGGATTCCCCACCGAGACCGACGACGACCACCGGCAAACCATCGAGCTGATGAAGCGTGTCCGGTACGACGGCGCATACATGTTCAAATACTCCCCCCGCGAAAACACCAAAGCGTGGGCAATGGGGGATAGCGTTCCAGAAGAAGTGAAAGCCGCACGGTTGGAGGAGATCATTGATCTTCAGCGGAAGATTGCCGAGGAGAACAACCAACGCCACGTTGGGACGATTGAGGAGGTGCTGGTGGATGGCGAAAGCAAGAAGGATGCCGCCGAATGGAAAGGGCGCACCGACACCAACAAAGTGGTGATCTTCCGGCATGGCGATGAGCAGATTGGGGAGTACGTGAACGTGAAAATCCACCGCGCAACGGCGGCCACGCTTTTTGGCTCCGTGGTGGATGCCAACGGGCTTCCCAGGGAGTTCCCGATAGAGTTGTCGGTTGCCTTGTAAGTGCCTGCCGATGAACATTGTTGATGGATACCAAGAACACACACAACCCACCGAAACGCATGAATAGAGTTACCGTGATTCTTGCATTGCTGGCGTGCATCGTTGCCGCCAATGGTGCAGTGGCGCAGGGGACCTACGAGGAACAATCCCTTGCCATTCTGAAGCTGTACGAAAGTGGCAACAAAGCAAAACGCGACACCGCCTACACCCTGATTGATCGCTTAAAAGCCGACCGCCAAGCAAGGTTTTCCCCCGTGGTGCTGTTTGTTCGCGGGGAGATGACCCCCGACGACCGCTCGCTGAACCTGTACCGCGAAGTTATCGCGCTGGACCCCGGGGGCGCTTGGGCCGATGATGCCGCCGCCGCGCTGGCCTGCCGCTACGCCGCTAACCACGATTCGGCAGGGGCGCACACGTGGCTTGGAATGCTGAAATCCAACTACCCCCGCTCACCTCTTGCGCTATCCACGCAGGACTCCATTGCGGCGGTGAAAGATTGGCGAGTGCCGGAAACCCCGGCAGCTTCCCCAAAAACCGGAGCGACTTCAAAGAGCGACACTGCCCGCTCGCAGGTTCGCAGGCCAGCAACGTCATCTGGCGGCGGCGCGCAATCCACCGTCCGCCGCGACACTGCAACCAAAGCATCGCCAAAAAGCAGCACGAAAACGGCAACGCCAAGCAGCACAACAACATCAACAACGAAGCCGGCTTCAACAACGAAGCCCGCAACAACAACAAAGCCCGCAACCTCAAAAACTTCCACGGCGGCGAAATCAACAACCTCCAAATCAACAACCTCCAAGCCGGCTTCTTCCAAGCCAGCAACGTCCAAGTCAACATCCACTGCCACCAAGCCAGCCAGCACATCCAAGCCAGCCAGCACATCCAAGCCAGCCAGCACGTCCAAGACGGTGAGCAAGCCAGCGGCCCCAACGCCGCCGGCATCAGATTCGGACGTAAGCAAGCTGCATGGGTATGCGTTGCAGGTTGGCGTGTTCCCTTCCAAGGAGGCTGCCCAACCACGCGTTGCCGAGCTTCAGCAAAAAAAGCTGCAAGTCTATGCCTTGCCGAAATTCATCGAGGGGAAGAAGCAGTACGCGGTGATTGTTGGCCCCTATTCAACGCTGGAGGAGGCCGACAACCACAAAGCAGAAATCGCCGCTGCCTGCGGTTGCCAATCGTTTATCGTGAAGGTTGAGTAAGCCAGCGGGCTTGGTTATCAGGCCTTGCCAGTTTTTCATCTCCGTTTATGCCAGAACACCATCATCTGCAACCGCTTGCTGTGCGGATGCGCCCTGCCACGCTGGACCAGGTTGTTGGGCAAGATCACCTGTTGGCCCAGGGCTGCCCGCTGCGGCGAATGGTGGAACGCCGCGCGCTCCGTTCAATGATTTTTTGGGGACCGCCGGGCGTTGGTAAAACCACCATTGCCCAGCTGCTGGCCGCGTCCGTTGGGGCCCAGTTTGTGCAGCTGTCGGCAATTTCCGCAGGGGTGAAAGATGTTCGGGCAGTGCTGGAACAGGGGAAGGCGATGCAGCGCGAAGGCCAGCAGTTGGTGCTGTTTCTTGATGAAATCCACCGCTTCAACAAAGCCCAGCAGGACGCACTTCTGCAAGGGGTGGAGGAAGCATGGGTGACGTTGGTTGGGGCCACAACCGAGAACCCGTCGTTCGAGGTAATTGCCCCGCTTCTTTCCCGCAGCGCGGTCTTCAAACTTCACCCCCTTTCTTCCCAGGCTCTGGACCAACTGATTGTCCGCGCTTTTGCCGAGGACGACCGCCTGCACGGCATCACCCTTGAGGACCGCGACCTTCTGAAGCTCCTTTCCGGCGGCGATGGCCGCAAACTTCTTACCGGGCTTGAGCTTTCCCGCGACCTTCTTCCGGCAAACGCCACCACCATCACCGGCGATGTTATCCGCGCGGCATTCAGCAGCCGCCAGTTCTACGACAAGGCTGGCGAGATGCATTACGACACCATCAGCGCGTTTATCAAAAGCATTCGCGGAAGCGACCCCGATGCCGCACTTTTTTATTTGGCGCGGATGATTGAGTCGGGCGAGGACCCGCTGTTCATTGCGCGGCGGCTGATTATTCTTGCCAGCGAGGATATCGGCAATGCGGACCCGTACGGCATCACTCTTGCAACCAACGTGATGCTGGCGGTGGAGCGTGTGGGAATGCCGGAAGGGCGGATCATTCTTGCACAAGGGGTGACGTGGCTGGCCGCAGCCCAGAAAAGCAACGCCAGCTACGTGGGGATTGAGGCCGCGTTGAAGGATGCCCGCGATTATCCCCACTTGGCCCCGCCGCTCCATATCCGCAACGCTCCAACAGGGCTGATGAAATCGTTGGGATACGGGAAAGGGTATCGCTACCCGCATGAGTTCGCTGGCGGCTTTGTTGAGCAGGAGTATTTTCCCGAGGAGCTTCGCGGGAAGGTCTATTACCGCCCAACCGAAAACGGGGGGGAGAAGAAAATCTACGATCGGCTGCTGGCATTGCGGCCAAACAGATACCGCAAACCGTGAAGATTGAACGCCGGAACGTGCAGTTGGAAAATGGAGTTGGAGTGTGAAGTTGGGGAGCGCAGCTGCGGCGCATGATAGCTTGCAACCCTTTCCAAACAACTTGATGAGCACACGTCACACCTCCGATTTCCTTGTTCTTGGGTCCGGCATTGCCGGGCTGACGTTCGCGCTGAAGGCGGCTGCGCTGGGGAGCGTCACCATCATCACCAAGAAGGAGCGGGCCGAATCGAACACGAACTACGCCCAGGGGGGAATTGCCGCAGTGATGGAGGAGACCGACACCGCCGAAGGGCATCTTCAAGATACCTTGGTTGCTGGTGCAGGATTATGCAATCGCCAGGCGGTGGAAGTGCTGGTGAACGAAGGCCCAGAGCGGATTAACGAGTTGATTGCCATGGGGGCGGAGTTCACCCGCAAGGCCGATGGTTCGCTTGATCTTGGCCGCGAAGGGGGCCACTCCCGGAATCGCATCGTCCACGCCGCCGATTTGACCGGGCGCGAGGTGGAGCGCGCACTGCTGCAGGCCGTGGCCGATAACCCGCGGATCACCATGCTGGAGTATTTCACCGCCGTCGAGCTTATCACCGAGCATCACATCCCGGGGGCGCGAACAATGGGCGTGCGCCACCGGAACTGCTACGGGGTCTATGCCTTGAACAACCGCTCGGGAAAGATTGAGATGTTCCTTGCGCGGCGGGTTCTGCTGGCCACCGGCGGGTGTGGCCAGGTCTATCTTCACACCACCAACCCCGCCATTGCCACCGCCGACGGCTACGCAATGGCTTACCGCGCCGGGGCAGTGTTGGCCGATATGGAGTTCGTTCAATTCCACCCAACAAGCCTGTACGCGCCGGAGCGGAAGGGGGGGACGTTCCTGATTACCGAGGCGGTTCGGGGGCATGGCGGAATTCTTCGCACACGTTCTGGCGAGCGGTTCATGCCGCGCTACGACCACCGTGCCGAGCTTGCCCCGCGCGACATCGTTGCCCGCGCCATTGATGCCGAGCTGAAACGGAGCGGCGAACCCAGCGTGTTGCTTGACGTCACCCACATCCCCTACGACGACTTCCAACAACACTTCCCCAACATCGAAGCCGAGTGCGCCGCGCTTGGCATTGACGTTCGGACAATGCCGATCCCCGTTGTGCCAGCGGCCCACTACCAGTGCGGTGGGGTGAAAACGGACCTTTGGGGAAGGACCTCAATCAACCGGCTGTATGCTTGTGGCGAGGTCTCCTGCACCGGCGTTCACGGCGCGAACCGATTGGCAAGCAACTCGCTGTTGGAAGCGTTGGTGTTCTCCCATCGGGCGTTCAATAAAATCAAGGAGGAGTGGTGCGGCGGGGAGATGGCATATCCAGAGATCGCTTTGTGGAACGACCGCGGGATGTTCAACACCGAGGAATGGATTGTGGTGGAGCACGACCGCCGCGAAATCCAGCAGATCATGTGGGACCTTGTGGGGATTGTCCGCTCGAACGCCCGATTGGTCCGCGCTGCGCGGCGTGTGCGGCTGATTCGGGATGAGATCGAGGAGTATTTCCGCCGAACAAAGATCACGGTTGAACTGATTGAGCTTCGGAACATTGCCGAAACCGCGCTGCTGATTGTTGAAGCCGCGCTGATGCGGAAGGAGAGCCGCGGCCTACATTTCACCACCGACTACCCCGAAACCGACGACGCG